>JAKQQL010000169.1:0-42808 GCA_029564175.1 Candidatus Cloacimonadota bacterium | reverse complement strand
TGGGTTGGTGGAGAGATTAAAACTTCCATTGGTGAACATTCAGAGTTAAAACTTTTTGCCGGAAAAGAAAAAGGCGGAAAAGTTTGCCGAAACGGTGTATGCAAGTATCAGACTCCATTTGAAGGTGTTCGTGTAGAACTTTCAACAAACTTTTAATTAAGTTTGCATCAGGAGCATTTTGCTTTATATTGTAAGTAAGTTTTGGGACGCTGGTTGAAAAGCCGGCGTCCTTCATAAGTGTATATGTAACGTAAGCTACTAGCTTGCGATAATTGGCAAGCAGGTTGCTTGCACTACATGTTTACGTACTACAAGCATCTTGCTTGTAGAAAGAAGTAACGTAAACTACTAGCTTGTGTTGATTGGCAAGCAGGTTGCTTGTCCTACATGTTTTCGTACTACAAGCATCTTGCATGTAGAAAGAAGTAACGTAAGCTACCAGCTTGTGATAATTGGCAAGCAGGTTGCTTGCCCTACAGATTATTATATAAGAAAAGAGGAATTATGAAAAAGACCCTGATTTTAACCGCAGGCCTGTTTTTGTTAAGTATGTCTTTGTTTGCTCAGAACTGGCCATATTTTCCAAAAACAAGTGTTTTGGAGATATGCGTAAATGAAGAAGTAACCGCTTTCAATAACGGTTTAAATGCTGCCGATGAAGCCTATCCAGATGATGAAGGTATTGTTTTGAGATACTATAGTTCATCTAGCTCATTGGGTAATGCTGATACTCAGGCGATGATAAATCAGTTAGGCGCATCTGTTCTACCTTCAGCATATTTTAATGGACAAATCAAAGTCAAAGGCAGTAAAGCCCATCTGAATGATGGTAATGCCTTTAAAGCCATGATTGAAAAAGAAAAGTATGACGCCAGCCGTGTTTATATTCACAATGTGTCATTTAATGCACAGACAGGTGCTATCACCGGTATAGTCATGGATGCACTCGATTCCAACCCCATTCAAAACATGACCATTCACTACCTGATCGTTGAGAATAATGTTTCCGGTATGAATAATGTCGTCAGAAAGATCGTTTCAGATCCATTGGCAATCGCTACTGATGGAGATAATTTTACGATCAATAAGACCCTAGCTATAGAAGCAGGATGGAATGCAGCAAACCTTAAAGCAGTTGTCATGATTCGTAATAATCAAGGAAAAGTAATTCAGGCTCGCTCTAATGAATCAATTCCTTATAGAAAGCTTAGATTTGTTAGCCCTCAACCACGTTATGCAGTTAGTTCAGAAGCGTATTATGAAATGCCTTATATTGCAGTTATGAACACTGATTTTAATGCTAATTATGTAGTGGATTTTACAATCGGTACAGAAGATGTCTATAAACCAGAAAACTGGATGTTTACATATTGTGACCATAACAATTGTTTTTTTGGAGATTCACAACATTCTATGAGCGCAGGATATTATCTTGAATTTCACCCATCTGTTACTTCAAGTGGAAACGGATCTGCTCTCTTTAATTTCAAAGTTGTAGTAGAAAACATGCCAGATATCCGAATCCCCTTTAACTTTTTAACATCTTCAGCTGATGTTTTAGTTATTGATGATGATGGAGTCAAAAATACAGAATCGTCTTATATGAGTGGATTAGCTAATATAGGGATGACCTATGCTGTGGCTGATATGAGTATATTTGATTTCGAAGGATTTGATTTCAGTGCTTATCAAAATATTATCTGGAACATGCACAATCCATATACTCAGGTTAACAATACAATTTTGTCAGAATTAAAGAATCATATCGGATCAGGTGCTAATCTCTATATAGCCGGAACAAGTGTTGGCTGGGCATTAACCAATAACAACAGTACAGTCTATACAGAAGCTACAGATGATTTTTATAGTTCTATGACAGGAGCTTTTTTAGGAGGAGTAATTCTTTCTACTGTTGGTGATATTATGGGTTATGGAAACATTGGTGAGAATGTAACGATGTACTTTGATTCAAGCATACCCGAATATATTCAGATTGAACCAGAAATCTTTGCATATCATACTCTCAGACCTGATAACATAATTTTCTCCATCAATAACTATGATATTGGCAGAGTAAATTATTATCAGTTAGGACGCATTGCATATACTACTTTTGGTATTGAAGGTATTAACTGGAATCTGGATATGTCCTTAGCTCAACATCTTTTAGTCAGAATTATGAGATGGTTTGGAAATTCGACTTCAAATGAAGAAATTGTAAAACCTCAGTCTGATCGTTTAAGCATCACAACTTATCCAAATCCATTCAGTCAAACTTCAAACATAGACATTGAATCAAAAACAACAGCTTCATTGGCTGATATTGAAATTTTCAACTCAAAAGGTCAGAGAGTTCATCAACAATCTATTCAATTGAATAATGGGAAATCCAGCTATTCATGGAACGGAAAAGACCTGACTGGCAAAAACTGTTCAAATGGCATTTACTTCATTAAAGTAAATAATGGCAACCAAACTCAGACTAAAAAAGTCTTACGTTTTAAATAATCATGATATGAAGGGGTACCTGGTGTACCCCTTGTTTTAACTTTATGAAAATATACTTTGTCGATGCCTTCACTAATGAAAAGTTCAAAGGAAACCCAGCTGCAGTCTGCTATCTGGAAAAGCAGATCAGTAACACATTAAAACAGCAAATAGCCAAAGAAATTGGTTTTTCTGAAACAGCCTTCATCCAACCACTCAATGTAGAAGAAAATAAGTATTCACTCCAATGGTTTACCCCAGTCACTGAGATAAACCTCTGTGGTCATGCCACCCTCTCTTCCGCTAAAATACTCTTTACTTACTATCTCAATCATCAGAGTCCTATCCTGTTTGAATCAAAAAGCGGTATATTAAAAGCTTCCTTAGATGGAGATGCAATCCTATTAGACTTTCCTGTTGAATACGCTGTAAAGTCAAAAAAAGATTATTTGAATTTAGGGAAGCTAATTGGTATTGAAACAGAATTTGAATGTTATGAATGCCCTCAGACAGCTAATTTAATGTTTGTTGTTCAGGATGAAAGTGAACTTAGATCGTTAAGACCTGATTATGAGAGATTAATTCAGCTTGACATATCCCCCTTTTCCAGTGTATGCGTTACAGCACCAGGTTTACAGCCATTTGATTTTGTTTCCAGATGCTTTGCACCGTGGGAAGGAATCAATGAAGATCCGGTTACGGGTTCTACTCATACCTTTTTAACGCCTTACTGGTCAGAAATCTTTCAAAAAACAAGTATGAAAGCAAGACAATTATCAGAACGAAGCGGAGAACTTGAATTAGACCTTTCTGGTGAGAGAGTATTCATCAAAGGTCAGGCACAAGTGATGCTTAAAGGAGAATTCTTTCATGAAGAATATAAGTAAAACGAAAGGAGTTATTCATGAAAAAAGCCTTACTGCTATTATTATGCAGTATGCTGTTCATGTGGACCTTGAGTGCAACTCAGATCAATGTGCTCTCAGAGATTTTCAAATCGACGAGTTGCCCATATTGTCCATCCGCTCAGTTAGGGCTGGAACAGTTATATGACGGGCATCCTAATGTGATACCAATCACCTGGTACACTGGATCCACTGTCACCTCTCCCAATGGTGGAGCAAGATTATCCTGGTATGGCGGCAACGGGGTTCCGGATGCACGTTTTGCAGGAAATGTGAATGTTGTAGGTGGAGGCGGGACTTCCATGTACAGTACTTATCTTCAAAGATACAATGCAATTATGAGTAGAGTGAGTCCTCTGGAAATGTCCTCTGAAATGGATATTAACACCAGTAATCAGTTTGTCGTAACAACCAACGTGACTGTTACTGCCAATATTACTGAATCCAACAACAAACTCATCACTGTTTTAACCAAGCACACACCTGGATCATACAGATTTTTAGCTGTTGCTTATCACGAACAGGCATTTGCATTAAATCAAACTGGCCAAAGTCAGGAATATACAGCCAGCTTTGCGATGAATCCTGCATGGAACTTACAGGATATCAAAGCGGTTTCATTTGTTCAAACATGGTCAGGTGATAAAAAAGTATTTCAGGCAACTCAAACCGGTTTTTCAGGTTTAATGTCAATTTTTACAGCTGATGTTACCAGTGGTGTAAGAGATCTGACAGTCAACTTCACTGACTACTCACTTCCTGAAGGCGGAGTACTTGAATGGCAATGGGATTTTGATAATGATGGAAACATCGATTCATACGAACAAAATCCATCTTATACTTATCAAGAAGCTGGTACCTATTCAGTTTCATTAACCGTTTCAGATGGTGAAGGTACTCATACGACCACTAAAACAAATATGATTACTGTTTATGACACTGATAATGTCAATGGAACTGCTCAAGGCATCTGGAAACCAGAATATGGTGTTTATCATGTAACAGATGATGTAACTGTTCCAGCAGGAGCAACACTGACAATCCTTCCTGGTACTCAGATTAGCTTTGGAGAACAGAAGCAACTAACTGTAAATGGTACACTTAACGCAAGTGGAACAGAAAGTAGTCCGATATTATTTACTTCAGATTTTTTCTGGAAAGGTGTTTCAATCTTAAACTCTAATAATGAAAACATCTTTAAAAACTGCCGTTTTAACAATGCATCAAGCAGTGCACTGAAAATCAATGCTTCGAATGTATTAATCAACTCCTGTTTCTTCAATGATAATACAGGTACAGCTACAGCTGGAGCACTTGACATTACAGCCACAAGTACAGTAACAATAGAAAAATCAATCTTTGCTAATAATTACGCAACAAATAATGCGGGTGCTATTGGCATTTCTGGTAGCAATGTTACATTAAAAAACAATGTAATTGTGAATAATACAGGTCGTAATGCAGGTGCTGTTATGGCAAAAAATACTTCAACAGTCAGTATAATAAACAATACTATCGCAAAAAATACCAATTCCAACACACCAGGTGCTCAGATTTTGAATACTGGCTCTCAGGTATCAGTTATGAATAGTATTGTTCAGGGACTGACTACGATTTATAATGCAAATGGAACTTTTGATATTTCTTATTCAAATCTTTCAGAAACCTATGAGGGGACAGGAAATATCAGCGCTGATGCGATGTTTGTCAACCCAACTGACGTGGATGGTTATCAAGGCTACGGCGATTATTATGGATGGAAACTGCAAGCAGGCTCACCATGTATTGATGCAGGTAATCCTGATGTTCAGTATAATGACGTGGAAAATCCTGCTTCTCCAGGAAATGCACTTTATCCTTCGTTAGGTACAGTTCGTAATGATATGGGTGCTTACGGCGGAAATGGTCAGTTCAATGACTGGTTATCAAATGATGAAGAATCTATTGTTAAACCAAAATCAATTGTATTGCAGACTTATCCAAATCCATTTAACCCATCAGTTACGATTGAATTTAACCGTCAAAACAACAAGAATGAACTGATTCAGGTTAATATTTTCAATATCAGAGGACAAAAAGTCGCTTCATTGTTCAACCAGTATTCTTCTGAAAAATCACTCAAACTTACCTGGAATGGTCAGGACAATCAAGGTAAAACAATGCCTTCAGGCATTTATTTTATCAAAGCATCTTCTGCAAATGATACAATCAGCAAGAAAGTCATTATGCTGAAATAATTCATCCTTTAAGGTATTGTTGTATTTTACAAATGATACCTCAAATATTAGCCCGTATTCGATACGGGCTTTTTTTTATTAGAATACAAGAAATCCGTTTGTTATTTTTAAGTAAGAGAGACAATCTTTCAGCTAGTATATAAACTGTTAAAATGAATTTGAAAAATCATACGAAATGCCCAATATCAGCTTTGAATAGCAGATTGAAACACTCATCATTCAGTAGCCAACAAAGAAAATATAATCCTTCGAAAATAGAACTTTCTACAGGATAGAAAAGAGAAAGATATGATTTTAATCCTATTTTTTTTAGTTTTTCTATGAGGTTATCATAAAAGAATATTCGATCGATATCCTGAAACGTTAACTTTTTTTGAAAATCAGCAATAAGCCCTTGACACGATTTTTACAAAAAAATAAATCACAATTATAAAGGAGGGCTAATGAAGAAAATAAGCTCAATAATATTGATGTTCAGTCTGTTTGTACTGCTGATGGGATCAGGAGTTGAACAGTTTAATTCCAAAAATCATTATTCAAACAGTTTAAATATCTGTTTTACAAAGGATTTTCTAGGAAATACCAAAGGGAATTTGGAATTCTCCATTGAAAACGGTATTGTAAAAACAGCTTCAAAGCAATTAAATCAGTTATTTAGTAAATATCAGGTTTATTCACTAAAAAGACTATACAAAGTGAAAGATACTAACTGGAATCGAAACGGGATTTACCCTATGAATATCTTTCAGATAGAATTTAAAAAAGAGGATCAAGTCGAGTTATTATATAAAGAATTACACGAGATTTCAGACTTCATTTTTGTCGAATACGATCCAATTATAAAACTATCCTATACTCCCAACGATCCGTATATTATTTCTCAATGGGCTTTAACCAATATTGATGCCTTCCGTGCCTGGAATTATGAAACAGGCAGTGCAAGCACTATCATCGGTATTGTAGATAGTGGTGTGAAATGGAATCATCCTGACCTTTATAACAATATGTGGGTCAATTCTGCAGAAATGGCAGGTGTAACAATCAATCAGGAAACAGGAGAAATTCTCGGTGGGGATGGAATTGATAACGATGGAAACGGTTATATAGATGATATTTTTGGTTGGGATTTTTTTGCAACCGGTGATAACGAAGACAATAATCCTTATCAGTCTTTCAATGGTAATGACCACGGTACTCATGTTGCTGGATGTGCAGCGGCAACCGGTGATAATGGTATTGGCGTTGTTGGACCGGCTTATAATGTAAAAATTATGGCGACTAAACATCAGCCAAGTAATTATGGAACTAATTTTATCTACAATGGTTACCAGGGGGTTTATTACTGTGCTGACAGTGGAGCCCACATTATCAACTGCAGCTGGGGAGGCGGTGGTGGATCAGAAATTGCCAATACAGCAGCGACATACGCAAAAGATCACGGCGCTTTAATGATTTGTGCAGCATCAAACGACAACACCGATAATACATATTACCATTACTATCCTTCTGATGCTATAGATGCAGTCAGCGTAGCTGCTACAGACATTAACGATACAAAAGCCAGTTTTTCAAATTATGGAACGCCTATTGATGTATCTGCGCCTGGAGTATCAATACTTTCAACTGTTTATACAATGGAAGGCAATAATTCCTATACTGGTTACCAGGGAACGTCTATGGCTTCCCCAGTAGCAGCAGGTGTTGCTGGCCTCATCAAATCAATGCATCCAGAATTAACACCTATGCAGCTTAAAGAGCGTTTACAGGCTGGTTGTGATGATATTGATAGTGTCAATCCGCAATATATTGGAAAATTAGGTGCAGGCAGAGTAAATGCATACAATTCATTGATGTATGACAAACTACCTTATGTGGAAATGCTCAGCTATGAAGTCACTGAGATAGAAGGTAACAATAATGCAATGGTTAATCCTGGAGAAAATGTTCAGGTTAAACTAAACCTGAAAAACAGACAAAACTGGTTACCTGCTTCAAATTTAGTTTTAAAACTACGTTCAGACAATCCAATGATCACTATTACAGATTCTTTAATCAGTATCAATTCACTAGCAGCCGGTGAAAGTATTCAATCAGAAGATAAATTCTCATTTGCTGTTTCCAATGATTTTCCTGTGATTCAAAATGCGGAATTTACTGTCATCTTAAACGCAAATCAGCAGAATCCTTATGTATATAATGATCAATTTGATTTACAGATACCTGTAACCTGTATGAGAGCGAATTGGCCATATATTAATGATCAGGCGACTTATTTTTCACCAGTGATTGATGATATCAATAATGATGGAGAAAAAGAAATTATTTTTAACGACAATCAGGGAAAAGTTTATGCAATGGATAAAAATGCTGTTCTGCTTGATGGTTTTCCTGTCTCATTAAATGCGGTTTGTTATGCACCGGTTTCTATCTTAGAACAGTCAAATAGTAAAGAAATCGTCGTATGCTCAGGTAACAAAGTATTCAGAATTTCTGGAAATGGTCAAGTTTTATCTACTTTTACCGCTGAAGGACTTATTCGCATTACACCTCTCATTGCAGACCACAATCTGGATGGAACTAAAGACATCGTTTTTGGAACAATTCAAAGAAAAGTTTACAGTCTTAAAAACGATGGAGTAACTCTTAATACAAACTATCCTATCAGCTTTGATGCTGCGACTGTTAGTCCTATCGCTGTTGGGAAAAGTGGTGTTCTGTACATTGCTAATAATAATGGCATCCTGCATGCAATTTCGCCTAACGGAGCACTTAATCAGTTTGCGCCTTTCCCTTACCAGTACTCAGGTGTTTCTATGAACGGACCTATTGTTTTATCAGATAACACGGGCGAAAATGAATCAATCATCATCAGCGGAAACAGAACGAATGGCAATCGTATCAGTATTATCCGAAAATCAAATGATTTTGTTACATCCATAGCCACATCTAATTCTGTTTCTGGTGGTCCTATTCCAGTTAAAAACAACGATCAGACTGTCTTTGTTTATACGACTGTGGATGGAAAAATTACCTGTATTAATGGATTTGGACAGATATTATTTGAAATCAATTGTGAAACCTTACTTGACCCTTCACCAGTTTCTGTCGATATTAACGGAGATGATACAGATGAAGTTATGATAACAAGTACCAATGGAACTATCCAATTCTACAATGTAAATGGAGAACTCATTAGTGAAAAAACCATCAATCTAAATATGGAAAACCGTTTAACTCCTACTATCTCTGCGATTGATGAACCAAACAACTTAGACATTCTTATCCCTTCATTTAAAAAAATGAATTATCTGGATACCAGAATCCCATTCAATTCTTCTGATTGGCCTGTGTACCGTGGAAACAATCAAAGAACTGCTAATGTCAGTAATTTCCCACTTACTTATGATGACAATTCTGCACAACCTGTTCAGTATTTAAATCTCAGAAATTATCCTAACCCATTCAACCCAATGACCGATATCATGTTTAATCTTGAAAAAGAAACAGATTGTGAAATCAATATATTCAATGTGAAGGGGCAGTTAGTAGAAAATCTGTTTTCTGGTAAGCTGAAAAAAGGGACTCATTCTATTAAATGGGATGCTGAAAAAAACAGAAAAGCCCTGAGTTCGGGTATTTATTTCTGTCAGTTCAAATCCAGTAATGCTAGCCAGATAAAAAAATTGTTACTCTTAAAATAGAAGAATCATTACAGAATTAGTCAGGAGTTCAAAGAAATTTGAGCTCTTTTCTCATTTTTTTGAATAATTTTATTGACAGAGAGAATGATTACAGAAAAATTTGATTTTAGAAGTACATTAAAAGAAGGAGGACAGTTATGAAAACTGGAGGCAACCGCTACGGAACACATCGTGTAATCGAACCAAAGGGTGTTTTACCACAACCTGCAAGAGTAATTGATAATGATATGGAAATTTGGGATAATGAATTAAAATTAGACGTTATTCGTTTAAATGTTGACTCTGCTTCCTTCCATCAGATTAAAACCAAACTGGAAAAACAAGGTCATACTGATTTAGAAAAAGCATTTGCTGACCACGTGATTGATTTAACCAGCCGTACAGGTAAACATAAAAATGAAGATACCGGTTCAGGTGGTATGTTAATTGGTGTTGTTAAAGAAATCGGTCCAAATTTTGAAATGAAAGAAACCATTAAAGTTGGAGATAAAGTCGCTTCTCTGGTTTCTCTTTCTCTGACTCCTTTAAAAGTCAATGAAGTAAAAAAAGTTTATCTGGACAAAGATCAGGTTGAAATTGATGGCGAAGCAATTCTTTTCAGCTCTGGTATTTATGCAAAATTACCAGATGATATGAATGAAAATCTGGCTTTATCTGTTTTAGACGTTGCAGGTGCTCCAGCACAAGTACAGAGATTAGTAAAACCTGGCGACAATGTGGTTATTCTTGGTGCTAACGGTAAATCAGGCGTTTTATGTAATGCAATCGCTAAAGAAAGAACCGGCGTTTCAGGTAAAGTGATTGGCATTGTCAGAAAAGATTCATATGCTTCTACCTGCCACGAAACAGGCTGTGATGAAGTGATTATTGCTGATGCAACAGATGCAATTACAATTCAGGCTGAAGTATCTCGCCTTACCAATGGTAAAATGGCTGATGTTGTCATCAACTGTGTTAACGTAGAAGATACTGAAATGGCTACTATCATGGCTTCTAAAGACCGTGGTTTAGTTTATTTCTTCTCTATGGCTACCTCATTTACTAAAGCAGCATTAGGTGCTGAAGGTATTGGCGCAGACGTCGATATGATCCTTGGAAATGGTTACGCTCATGATCACGCATTGATTTCTATCGACTTATTAAGAAGAAATGCAACCTTAATGAAAATCTTTGAAGAAAGATATATGTAATCAATGATTAACAAATCGTACTACAAGCGTCTCGCTTGTAGCCATTTCTGCAAGCAAGATGCTTGCAGTACGATTTCTTTCTGCTTTTTAAAATAACAATTTGTCGTGAGTTTCGACTCACGACATTCCATTGAATAGAAATTTGGAGGACACATGTCAGATTCTGATGTTGAGAAAAAAATCAAAGCAATCGGTACACCAGAAGAATGGAACGATTGGCGTTGGCAATTAAAACATCGTATCACAACTCTTGATGAATTAAAAAAATACATCACTCTTTTACCTGAAGAAGAAGCTGTTTTTCATAATGAAAAATTCTCTTTTCGTATGGCGATTACCCCTTATTATTTATCTATTATTGATGAATCTAATCCAAATGACCCCGTTCGTTTACAAGCCATTCCCCGTATTCAGGAATCTTATATTTCTGAATCAGATATGTCTGATCCGCTTCACGAAGATACAGATTCACCAACTCCCGGGTTAACTCACCGGTATCCTGACCGTACCCTTTTATTGCTTACTGATCAGTGTTCTATGTATTGCCGTCACTGTACACGCAGAAGAACTGCCGGTGAACATGATGCAGCAATGCCAATGGATCAGATTGACAAAGCGATTGATTACATTCGTAATACACCCGAAGTTCGCGACGTTATTCTCAGTGGTGGCGATCCCTTAACATTATCTGATGAAAGATTAGATGAAATTATTGCTAAAATTTATGCGATCGATCATGTGGATATCATCAGAATTGGTTCTCGTACTCCGGTTGTGTTACCTCAAAGAATTACGGATAATTTAATCAATGTATTAAAAAAATATCCACCTATCTGGTTTAATACCCACTTCAATCATCCGAATGAAATGACGCCCGAAGCGATGAAAGCCTTAGCTAAGCTTGCTGATAATGGCATTGTTCTTGGCAACCAGTCAGTTTTACTAAAAGGCATCAATGATCACGTGGATGTTATGAAAAATTTAGTGCATCAACTTGTAAAAAACAGAGTTAGACCTTATTATATTTACCAGTGTGATTTATCCAATGGTATTTCTCATTTCCGTACCCCAATCTCTAAAGGTATTGAAATTATGGAATCTCTCAGAGGTCATACTTCAGGATTATGTCAGCCACTCTTTGTGGTCGATGCACCTGGTGGTGGCGGGAAAATTCCGGTGATGCCAAATTATACCATTTCTATGGCGCCTGACAGATGGATTTTAAGAAATTATGAAGGCTTTATCACCACTTATACTGAACCTGGATTTGAAAAACAGGATACCGCTAAATATAATGGTTTCTGCCCTCAGGAACGTAAATCTGATGACGGCGTCATGACACTGCTCAGAGGTGAAAAAATTTCTATAGGTCCTAATGATACCAAGAGAAACAAAAGACATCATTAATATCAAAGAATCTCTGTTTGATTCTAATGATAAAATTATAACCATCGCTGGTCTTTCCAAAAATGCTGGAAAGACCAGTTTCCTTAATTATCTAATTAAATCATATCAATCTCCCTATCAGTTGGCAATCACTACTACAGGGCACGATGGAGAAGATACCGACTTTTTAACAGGTTTGAAAAAACCTAAAATTAAACTTAAAGCTGGAAACTATTTTACAACGATTGCCTCTGTTATAAAAAATCATCCGGGTTCTGTTCGTCTGATTAAAAAGCTATCTGTTTCTGTCTTATCTCAAGCAATCTTTCTGGCACAGACTGTAGAAAACATTGAAACTGAAATCTTCGGGGCTTTACACATGGAAGATCAGATTAAACTCTGCCATGAAATTCAGGCTGAAAATATTCCTTACATCATCATTGACGGTTCTCTTGACAGAAAAAGTGTCGCCTTATCTCCTGAAGTAAATAAGATTATCCTTGTGGCAAGCCCTGTCGTAGGAAATATTGAACAACTCAGTAAGCAGTTAACACAGCTCTATTGCTTATCCAGAATCCCCTGTTCAGACATTCATATTGCTGATGATAATTGTTTTTCTTATCAAATAAACCAAAAAATGCTAAAGACTGAAATTCACTCCTTCTTTAAAAATGAAAGCGAACTATTAGCTATTTTAAAACATCACCCTGATATTATTTATATACCCGGTGCGATCACAGACCATGTCATGAACCGTTTTAAAAATATCTTTAATGAGTTTCAGGGTACTTTAATTATCAAACATCCGTTACATCTAATGTGCAATCCTTTTCATCTGGAGCTTCTCCTTAAAAAAAATATCAAATCTTTACATCCTTTTCCTTTAAATGCATTTATTTTAAACAGTTACAGTGTCGATAACAATCACCTTCATTCCGACATCCTGTTGAATAGTATTCAAACACTTTTTCAAAATATACCAGTCATTGACATCCAAAATCTATTATTCAATTCAATTTCTTAATTTTCTTATTGACAAAATCTTAATTCATTCTTAAATTGTAAGTAATTTTAATTAAAATCATATTCTGGAGGAAAAATGAAAACATTAAAAAAACTATTTGTTGTAGGCTTAGTCCTGATATCTTGTTCAGGTCTGTTTGCTCAAAAATCAAAAGAACGTATTGCCGCTGAATTTGCAACCACTGCTGATTCCCTTTTTAACATAAAAGACTATGCCAATGCTTTATCTGAATATGAAAAATCTCTCAATACATACAAAGAAGCAATTACTGACCTTACCCCTTTCGATGAAGAAATTAAAAAAGTCTCTTTAAACCTTTATATCACTGCTACCGCTGCAAAAGCCTATGATAAAGCCGTTGTATGGGGCGAAAAATACCTTGAACTTGACCCCAACAGAGAAGATATTGTTAAAAATGTCTCCGTTATATATGCAGTTGCTTTAAAAAATAACCAAAAATCACTTGAAGTTTTAACCAAATTCGAAGAAAAATTTAAAACGAATACTGCAAAACTCGCAATTGCTGACCGTTATGACAGAATGAAAGATTACAACAATGCGATCATCTGGTACAAAAAAGCTTATGAACAATCCAAAGATTCTGACCTATTTGAAAAGATTGCCGACCTATATGTAAAATTAAAACAAAATACCGAAGCAATCAAAACTTACGAAGATTTCCTTGCCAGCAATCCCTCCGAAGCTGACCTGATGAAAACTTACAGAAATCTCGGTACTCTTTATAATAAACTCAAAAATACCAATAAAGCAATTGAATATTTTGAAAAAGTCTTAGCAATTCAGCCTGATCCAAAAGTAGCGCTTTTCCTTGTTTCAAGCTACTACGATAAAAAAGATTATTCTAACACCATAAAATATGCGAATATTGTCATCGAAAATGAATCCAGTAATGCAGATGCAATCTATTTCAGAGCTTTAGCATACTACTACAGCAACAAAAAAGACCTTGCGAAAGCAGATTTCCAACAAGTCGAAAAAAATCCTAAATATGGAAAATCCGCTTCTGATTTCTTAAAACTGATTGCACAAGGCAAATAATATGAAAAACTGCTCTTTCATTATCTTGATAGTGCTAACTACTTTTTTATTAGTAGCTTGTGACTCACGAAACAATGATAAACCGACAATGATGGTGTCTATCTCCAAATCTAAAATATATTATCCGCATTTCAGTGAGATTAATGGGGTATCCTATCATGAAGCTAATATCGTTGTTACCCTTGATGGCACCGATTCACAAACAAAAAATGCCTTAATTGAGCTTACTTATGATGAGTCTGTCATTGGAGTGATCAGTAATACGGGTAATGAAAAACTGCTTAGAACTGATGATAGTGGCATTGCGACTGGTCAGATTATATCCCGTAATCCAGGGACTGCGAATATTAACGTTAAAATTAAAAACTGGAATGTCAGTGCAATTACCGGGATAAGTGTATCCTTACCAGAAATTATCAATTTTGAAGCAAATCCTGACACTATCAATGCAGACAATACCCAGATTTCTCAATTAACCCTGAGTATGATGCCTCCTTTAAGTAGCAAATATATTAAATATACCGCCAGTATTGGAGAATTAGTGTCTGATTCTACTTCAACCAACAATCTAGGAAACACATCTAATCAATTTAAAAGTGCTTTCCCTGGTAATGCCTATATTACTGCAAAACTTAAAGATTGGCCATCACAAAGTGCTACTCGGTTTGTAAAGGTTGTTAATACAAACGATGGCAAAGGAAAATAAAATGAGAAAAATTTATATTGCAGGTAACTGGAAAATGAACAAGACCAGTGCCGAAACCACCACATTTCTGAATGAACTTGTTCAATTCAATCAAAACTGGCAATCAGACCAGGTTGTTCAGATTATATGTCCCCCTTTTTTATATCTTGAATCTGCAAAAAAAACCGTTTTAAACAGCAACATCTTCATTGGTGCTCAAAATTGCTCTGACCAAAACAATGGCGCATATACAGGCGAAATATCAGTTCAAATGTTAAAAGATATTCAAATGGATTACTGCATCATTGGCCATTCAGAAAGACGTCAGTTCTATGGAGAAACCGATACATTGATCCAAAAAAAATATCTTAAATTAAAGGAAAGCAACATAAAAGCCATCATTTGTATTGGAGAAACACTATCAGAACGTGAAGCAAACCGTACTTTTGATATAATTGATACTCAGCTTTCTGGTATTTTTAAAGAGATTCACTTAGAAGAAACTGAAAGCTTGTTAATCGCCTACGAACCTGTCTGGGCAATTGGAACCGGTAAAACTGCAACTCCGGAACAGGCTCAGGAAGTTCATCAATACATCAGAAACTGGTTTAATGATCGCTATAACAAGGAGATTGCAGAGAATATAGCAATTCTCTATGGAGGCAGTGTTAAACCGGACAATATCAAAGAACTGCTGGCTTGTGCTGATATTGATGGCGGACTAATTGGTGGCGCTGCACTTGATATAGAATCTTATAAGAAAATGCTGATGACAGCAGGAGAATAAAATGTTAGATTTAAAATTTATCAGAGAAAATGCTGATTTAGTGAAACAGGCAATTCAAAATAAAAATGAAAAAGCCAATATCGATCATATTATAGCGCTTGATGAAAAGAAACGCAAAACTCAATTTGACTTTGATAATCTGAGAGCAGAGCAAAACAAAGTTTCAAAAGATATTGCCCAACTTAAAAAAGAAAAGAAAGATGCAACTGATTTATTGGCAGAAATGCAGCTTTTAGCTGGAAAAATCAAAGATATTTCTGCTGAACTCAGCCAACTCTCAAATGAGCTTGACAATGCACTTTTAACCGTTCCTAATATGCCTCATGACTCTGTCATTGTCGGAAAAAGTGAAGCGGAAAACCTCATCGTAAAAGAATGGGGTGAGAAAAGATCCTTTTCATTTACGCCGAAGGAACATACTGAAATTGCAGACAATAACAACCTGCTTGATATTACACGCGGAGCAAAAATTACCGGTTCTGGCTTCCCTGTTTATTTTAAAACGGGTGCATTACTGGAAAGAGCTTTGATCAACTTCATGCTTGACTTTCATATTCAAAAACATGGCTATACTGAAGTAATGGTACCACACATTGTTAACAGACAAACAATGACAGGGACTGGTCAGTTGCCAAAACTTGAAAATGATATGTATCATGTAACTGAAGATGATTTCTTTCTAATACCAACAGCTGAAGTACCTGTTACGAATCTCTATTCAAATGAGATTTTACCTTATGATAAAGTACCCCAAAAACTGATTGCTTATACACCATGTTTCAGAAGAGAAGCAGGATCTTATGGCAAAGATACTAAGGGCTTACAGCGACTTCATCAGTTTAATAAAGTGGAAATGGTCAGATTTGTACATCCTGATGAATCATGGAAGATTCTTGAAGAGATGTGTCAAGATGCAGAAGATATTCTTCAGGCTTTAAAACTGCCTTATCATGTGCTCTCTTTATGTACAGGCGATATGAGTTTTGCATCTGCCAAAACCTATGATCTGATGGTATGGGTACCTGGGGCTGCTAAATACCTTGAAGTTTCTTCTGTCAGTAACTTTACTGATTTTCAAGCACGCAGAGCCAACATCCGATTCCGTGATTCTGATGGAAAAGTAAAGTTTGTCCATACTTTAAACGGCTCTGGACTTGCAACTCCAAGAACTTTTATTGCAATTCTGGAAAATTATCAGAACGAAGATGGTTCAGTGACTGTTCCTGATGTACTTGTCCCCTATATGCACGGACAAACCCTTATTAAATAAGATAACTTTATTATAATACTACTATCAGGGAGCTCATTAGAGCTCCTTTTATTTTTTAATACTTACTTTTAGTGTACTTATTTTGAGTAAAATTTGCATCATATTCATTTCAAAATCAATAATCAATAAAAAAGTATTGACGAAAAAGGCATGACTTCTATTTTAGAATTTAATAAATTATTGGAGGTCTTAATGTTCCCAGGTGGCGGAAATAAAGGAATGCAGGATTTAATGAAACAAGCGCAGAAAATGCAGCAAAATCTCGTTAAAGCACAGGAAGAACTTGAAAAAAAAGAATTGGAAGTGTCCAGTGGCGGTGGAATGGTTAAAGTGGTAATGGACGGAAAATATAATTTAAAATCTTTAAAAATCGAAAAAGATGTTGTAGATCCAGAAGATGTTGAAATGCTCGAAGATTTAATTTCAGCTGCTATCAATGAAGCACATGCTAAAATTTCTAAAATGGTAGAAGAAAACATGAGCAAAATGACTGGTGGCATGAAAATACCCGGATTATTCTAATTTTTAATGATGTATTTTGAATTACATATCCCCCGCGACTCCGCGACTCAGCGTGAGCGTTATTTTCGACAATCATCCTGTCTTCAGTATGTTATCAAGAAGTAAGGCAGTTTGTATCTAATGTTTACCGGAAAACTGCTTCAACTACAGCAAAGCCTGAAAAGCCTGCCAGGGATTGGTGAAAAGACGGCTCAACGCCTTGCTCTCTTTATTGTTTCTCAGGATAAAGAAAAAGCATTTAAGCTTTCTGATGCGGTCAGAGAAGCTGTTGAATCCTATCAAAATTGTTCATTTTGTAATATGCTGAGTGAATCAGATCCTTGTCCTTTGTGCTCTGATCCAGACAGAGATTCAGAGCTGCTCTGCATTGTTGAGCATACAAGAGATGTTTTTCATATTGAATCAACCAGGGAGTATAAGGGGCACTATTTCGTTTTAGGTCATCTCCTATCCCCCGTTGATGGCATCGGCCCCAAACAGATTCAGCTGGATAAATTAAAAAATCTGATCCGTCAAAAAGCATTTAAAGAAATTATTTTTGCAATCAGCCCTTCCACAGAAGGTGAAAGCACGATTCACTTTATCGCTGAATATCTAAAAAACTGTGAAATTTCAATGACCCGTCTGTCAACTGGTATCCCTTATGGAAGCGATATGGAATATACGGGAACAGTAACTCTGATGAATGCGCTGAAACGCAGATTTCCGGTTTAGAGAACATAATGTTTACAGGACTTATTCAGGATCTTGGCAGTATCACCCGTATCTCTCCTAAGGGTGGTAAACGTGAAATCAGTATTCAGACCAGCAAAATGCAATATAATCTAAAAACCGGAGATAGCATTGCCTGTAATGGAATATGCCTTACAGTCATTTCATTTGATGCAAATCAGATAACCGTTGAAGCAATGAATGAGACCATACAGAAGACGACGCTTGGCTCATGGTCAATCCGGCAAAAGATACATCTGGAAAGAGCAATGATGCTGTCTGACCGGCTTGATGGTCATATTGTTCAAGGTCATGTAGATTGTACAAGCCCTCTGATCAGTAAAAAAACGATTCATGATACGCTTTACCTGACCTTTCATCTGGATACTTTGTTTCAACACCTTGTTGTAGCTCAGGGTTCTGTTGCAATCAATGGCGTCAGCCTGACGGTTGCAGCAAAAAAATCCGATTCCTTTGAAGTTTCACTTATCTCGCATACCCTTAATCATACCCATTTTACGTCATTAAAAACCGGAGATCTGGTGAATCTGGAATTTGACATTATAGGAAAATATGTGCAAAATATGTTAACTAAAAATACAGCTGCCACTTATATGAATGAAAAATGGCTTAAAGATAATGAATACTAAAAACTTTTTTCCGGAGAAAAAAATGACGACTGACAAAAAATCATCACTCAAAATCTTGCTGATTTTGCTTTCATTATTATTGATAACTGCGTGTGGAAGTAAAAAATCACCCACCGGTGGACCCATCGATAATGAAAAACCTCAAATATTAAATATCAGTCCTGCACAATTCGAAGCCATCGAAAATAATGAAATTAACATCAGCTTTTCGAAATTAATGGATCAAAACAGTGTCATTGCCGGAATTACCTTTTATCCGCCCATTCAAAACAAGAAATTTATCTGGAAAAAAAATATTCTCAGCATCAGAATCAATGAAGTCTTAAAAACGGATACGAATTATATGCTTTCATTTAATCATAATCTCAAATGTTATCATGGTAACCAGCTGGAAAAACCTGAAACATTTATATTCAGTTCTGGCAAATTAAATACCTATTCGCTCAGAGGTAGTTTTACTTATGAAGATCAAAAGGATTATGATAAAATAAAAACGATTATTTTGCTGGATAAAGATTCATTAATGGTGCTTGAAAAAAATATAGCAGATAACAATTTCATCATTGATTATCTAAACGCTCAGGATATGACGATCAGGGCTTACATAGACAAAAATAACAATAAGCGCTATGACTATCAAAGTGAGCCTTTCTTTCAGAAATTCCTGCCTAAAGACTTCGCTTCAGCCATTCCTGTCCAGTTGACTTATCAGGATACGGTTAAACCGGATATCAAACAGATTAAAGCGATCTCAAAAAATGATATCGTTTTGACTTTCAATAAACCATTACACCATATCCCCTATATCGCCTTTGTCGATGAAAAGAAAACAACTTCGCTAAATATCAGTGCATCTGTTCTGGATAAAAATACAATTCACTGTATCACCAGTGAGCAGGACACAATCAGATATAAAGTATATTTAAAAGATATTCATGATTTAAAAGGCAATGTTAATCAAGAAATCAACACGTTTATCAATGGCTCACAAATCTTATTGACCAAAAATCCTGAAATTATCAGCGCTTCCATCAGAAATGGCACTGCTATCAGTGAATCTCAACCCGTAATCACAATTGAATTCTCTGAAATTTTCTTAAAAAATAACGTAAAATACTCACTCAAAGAAATTGAAAGCAATCAAATGATTCCGGTAAATATTATACAGGATAACCATAAAATATGGAAATTTAAACCTGCTGTTCCACTAAAAAAATTCAATTCTTATCTCTTTGTGATTGATAAATCATCCGTAAACCATCATCAGGTGAGCTTAAAAAAAGAGCTTGAAATTCAGTTTTTAGTGAAAGACAACAAAAAATAAAGTGTATTCGTAACAATCTTCATTATAATCAGTTATATATGATAATAGTCATTACATTATGATAATATTTCGAGGAGTAATTATGAAAAAAGTGATTTATCTTTTATTCTTAATCAGCCTTTTCTGTCAGATTGCTGCCAATGAAGTAACCCGTCTTGATTTTGCCAGACGTTTAACAAAAGATAAACTTTATACAGAAGCATTAAATGAATTGAATAATATCCTGCTGGAATCTAAAAATAAAACGGTTCTCAGTGAAAGCCAATACTTAATTGCTGAAATCTACGATGCCCAGAATCAACCTGAAAAATCAGAAAATATCTATATTCAGCTTTTAACCGAAGACGCTCAAAGTTCACCCTATATCAGAGAAAAATCACTAGAAAAACTGGCAACACTCTATAAATCCCAGGCAAAATGGTCAAAAGCAAAAGAATATTACAAAAAACTATTGACGTTGTATGCCAATACCGATAGCGCTAAACAGAATATCATCAATTATCTTGAAACTTACTACCAACAAAAAGAATTTAACGATATCATAAGCAATGGCAGAGAGCTACTCAATCTCTTTCCAAAAGACCCTGTTCAGGCTGAAATAATGCTAATCATGGCTCAGGCTTATTATGAAATGCAAATCGTTTCTGAAGCAGAAACTCTTATCAATCAAATTAAAAGCCAATATCCGGACAGCCAGGCAAGAAATAAATCTCTGGAATTACAAATCGTTATTATCAAACGAAATAAAGGCACTGAAAGTGCTGTTGATGAAATAAAAAAACATCTCAAAACCCCTTTAAACAGAAATATCGAAGAAAATTTGAACCGATTGTTGATGGATTATCTCATAGAGCTAGACCAAAACGATATAGCAGCCAAAACAGCCAGACTACTA
This sequence comes from Candidatus Cloacimonadota bacterium, assembly GCA_029564175.1. Taxonomy (GTDB): domain Bacteria; phylum Cloacimonadota; class Cloacimonadia; order Cloacimonadales; family WRIO01; genus JAGOCT01. The sequence goes on along the minus strand of JAKQQL010000169.1, from coordinate 21,975 downwards.
ATTGATAAATTTAACCTTTCTCCTGAATTGGATTATTACTACTACCAATGGATTCGATTGAACGCAATTCTCAAAAATCCTTCTCCGGTATTAAAAGAAAAAGAAAAATATTCAGGCATATTTTACAAAAGCATTTACAAATTCAACGCATACCTTTATATTGCCCAAAATTTCTTACAGGCAGATGAGCCATGGACCGCCTCTGGTTTAGTAGAATCTTTTGAACCAGAAGTGAAAGACCCTGCTCTCAAATTTGAATATATCCGGCTAAAAAGCAATATCTACGAAAAACAAGAAAATTATACCGCAGTTTTAAATACATTGAGTCATCTTATCCAGTACTACGGATTTTTAGGACATAATGCTGAATTATTTTATCAAACCGCTTCTGTGTATGAAAAGCATTTTAATGACCCTTCACAGGCTGTTTTATACTATTCTCAGGCACTAAGCCTCACCCATAACCCCCTCTTAAAATTTAAAACCCTTAACCAGATCGCAATTTGCTATGAAAAATTAAAAGATAATAAAAACGCACTGGATTTTTATAAAAGAATAAACCTAAACGCTGTCAGCGAATCCGAAAAAAATCAGATTATCCAGAAAATAAACCAGCTTCAGCTCTTTTATGTCAAAGATTCAGACTTACTGCTCAAAGAAATTTTACTACAGTTTATCAGCTCAGATCAAGATAAAGCCGTTAAAGCCGCTATCCTTTTCGGATGGGGTCTGAAAGACTTTGAACAGGCATCAGAACTGCTAAAATCAGTTAAAGCACCTCAGGCAGAAAATGAACGACTCAAAATGTTGTGCATGCTTGCTTATAAATATATGCTTGAAAAAAATCAGCAGCAATACCAGCAAGCCATCAGTGAAATCAATCAAATTAAGACAAAAATCAACCCAAATTCAAACGCAGTCAAGTCAGCTGACATCATGATTGCCTGGTTGGAAAACAAAGGGCAATTAAACAATTCTGTCATTCTGACGCTTGAAGACTATTTTCTGACACCTCAGCCACAGGATAACTATTCATTTGATAACTGGTTCAGATACTGGCTGGCAGATTATTATCTGAGTCAAAAACTTTATGACCGTTTTATTGCCATTTCACAGGAGATAAAGAAAGACAGTTTTGTTAATGAAAATGATTTTATCAGAATCCAGCTCAATCTGGCAGAAGCCTATTATCAGAAAAAAGATTACACCAGATCTTTTCAGCATTATCAACAGGCTGATTCATGGTTAAACCTTTCCAATCCGCTGTATTACTACCATTTCACAATGGCACAGTATTATACAGGGAATAAAGAATCTGCCTTGTCAACCCTTAAACATATCATTTTAAACATTGACACAATACCCGAAATCAATGAAGCAAGATATTTGATCGTTGATCATGCTATTGAGAAGAAATTTTATCAGGATGGAATCGATGTCATCACAAACATTGCCCCTAATAAGCGAAGCGACAAGGATTATATCTATCTGAGCAATCTTTACAATCTGAGCAATTTGCCGGAAAAAGAAAAAGAAGCGCTCATGTACATTCAGAAAAAAGATATAAAAATGCTGAGAAGATTAGCCGTCCTTCATGAATATACCCGTGATCTTATCTTAGCTCAATATACCTGGGATGAACTGTCTAAAAAGGAAACAGACCCTTACCTTAAAGCCTATGCTCTGTTTAGTCTTGCCAATATAGCTTATGACAGTAAAGAATTTAATCAGGCAATCAACTACTATCAACAAGCCTTGTCGTTCACAGGTAAAAAAACTGAGATTGAGTCAATCCCATTCTCAATTCCTCAAATGGTAAAGCGTTACATCATCTGTTATTATAAAATTAATAACAGACCAAAAGCTGAAGGACTGGAAAAAGAATATTTAAGCGTTCTCAATCAAGAGCCTGAAGCAAAAATTGAGCTCAAACTAAATCAGGCAATTTATTATGTGAAAATGGATCCTAAAAAAGCAGAAAAGTCATTAAATGATATTATTAAAGATCAGTTTACCCCGCAGTATGTTCTCGATGAAGCCTACCTATGGCGTGGAATTCTATATCTGCAACTCAAGAAAAATACAGAAGCTGAGAACGATTTCCTGTTAATCGCCAATGCAGAAAACATGGATATTAGAAATCAGGCTCATTTAAAACTTGGTACCTATTATTTTACTAATGAAAACTTCGAGCAAGCCTCTCAATACTATTACTCAGTAATGATCAACGACACCACAGGTGTTTATGCGCTGGACGCCGCTTCTAACTACGCAATGCTGGCAAAAATCACCAAGGAATGGGAAAAAGCTGTTCAGACATACCAAATGATTATCAATCGCTGGGGAGATAAACAAATCAGCTCTGAGACCCAATTTAATATTGCCTTCTGTTATTATCAGGCAAAACTTTATGACAAGTCTATTCTGATTTTTGAGAAATATTTCAACACATTTTTAACTGATGATTTAAAGGCCGAAGCACTATACTGGATTGCAGAAAACTATTATGCTAAAGAAGAATACGAACTAGCTGTCAATGCCTTTCTCAAAGTACCATACTCCTATCCAAATGTCATCAAATGGGCAGCTGTCGCTGAACTGAGAGCAGGCGAATCCTACCTGAAAAATAAACAGGTTGACCGTGCAATCAGTACGTTTAAAAAAGTAATCAGTCTTTATGGCAAAAACAGTGAAGCTGGTATTGAAGCAGTCAAAAATCTTGATCTTTTGGGTGTGAAATAAAACTTTAATTAAGAATCAATACTATTACAAAATATATGATTTTAACCTGTAAGAGAAGTTTTTTCTGTTTTAATTATACCAAAAGTCTTTGAATAAAACATTTAACTCACCATATAACATATCATTATATTACTCTGAAAAGATTGGCATATACCTTGCATTATGATTAGTCAGAATTGGAGGAATCATGATAAGAGGCATTTATATGAATTCATCTGCGATGCAGTATCTGCAGGAAAAGATGGATGTCGTATCAAATAATCTTGCAAACAGCAATACCACCGGATATAAAAGAAACGGTTTGTTCATTGACCAGCTGATAGGAGCGGAACAGGCTAATATCAGAAATCAGATCAAACAACCTTTACCTGTCGGTGAATTAAAGACTTATACTGAATTCACACAGGGTGGAGTTCGTGAAACACAGAACAAATTTAACTTTGCTATCAATGGCGATGGTTTTTTTACCATTCAAACTCCGGATGGAGTTGCTTATACACGTGATGGCCAATTCACAGTAAATGAACAAAGTATTTTGACCACCGTTAATGGATATCCGGTAATGGGTCAATCAGGAACCATTAAAGTAGAAGGAGAAAAATTTTCCGTAACAGAAGACGGAACGATTGCCATTAACAACCAAATTGTTGATAAATTCGATATCAAATCATTTAAAATCAATGAGGGCGTTCAAATGTCTGATAATCTCTGGAGACCTAAAGATGATCAGGTGGAAGTTCAGACCGTGAATCCTGATGTTAAACAGGGATATTTGGAATTGTCTAATGTCTCCGTTATAAAAGAAATGGTCGATATGATCAGTATTCAGAGATGGCATAATGTAAACGAACGTGCGATTCGCACCAATGACGATGCCCTGAACAAAGCCGTTAATAATATAGCAAGATAGGAGTAACAAATGATTCGTACTTTATACTCAGCAGCAACCGGTATGTATGCTCAGCAACTTAACATAGATAACATTTCCAACAACCTGGCAAACGTCAATACAAACGGTTTTAAAAAGTCTCAGATTCAGTTTCAGGATCTGCTTTATCAAACCATTGATGAAGCTGGTACGGTAACCAGTGCATCTACCAGCAAACCGGTTGAATTATCAATTGGTGCCGGTGTTAAACCTGTTGCGACATACAAAGTCTTTACTCAGGGTAACCTGACGAATACCAATAATTCTCTCGACCTGGCAATTGATGGAGAAGGATTTTTCCAGATCAGAAGAGGAGACGGGCAGGTCTTTTACACAAGAGACGGCGCATTTAGAATGAATGAATTGGGTCAGATGGTAACATCCGATGGTCATTTCCTTGAGCCGGATATCACTTTCCCTGCAGATACAGAATCAATTTCTGTCAGCCCCGACGGTATCGTTATGGCAAAATTATATAATGAAGAATCTCCTGTTCAGGTTGGACAAATTCAAATCAATCGTTTTATCAATCCAGCCGGTTTAAAAAGCGTCGGTGGTAACCGTTATCAGCAAACTGTATCATCAGGGGAAGCAATGCCAAACAATCCGGCTACAGACGATATGGGTCAGTTACAGCAAGGCTATATTGAAGTCAGTAATGTGGCAATTGTCGAAGAAATGGTCAATATGATTGTTGCCCAGAGAGGTTATGAAGTCAACTCAAAATCCATTCGTACCGCTGAATCCATGCTTGAAATCGCAACTAATCTGAAGAGGTAATCATGTACCGTAATCTGATAGTAATCTTTCTGTTTTCGTTAAGCTTGTTGCATGCAGAAGTGTTAAAACTCAAGTCTGCTGTTTATACAGACCAAACAGAAATCTATTTATCAGATCTGGTCGAACTTACTGATCTGGACATAGCTGTCAGAAACAGCATTTCTTCTGTTCAGATTATAAGTCTGGAGAATGGACGCCAGTTTCAAAACTTGTCAGTTAAACAAATCAACCAAATTTTACAAAATCAACATATCAATCAATATAGTATTCAGGGTCAGTTAGTTACAATTTACCCTAAGAATAGTATTTTAGCTGAAGAGCAGATATTTAAAACTGTCAAAAACTATATTATTGAGCAGTTAAAAGCTGATGAAACAACTGAGATTGAGCTGATAAAACCACCTGTCATCAAACTCAAAAATCAAAGATATACATTATCAGTTAAGTCGAATCCAAGCATGCAGTTGAGTGGCAGAATGATTTTATCTTTACAGGTAAAATATCCTGATCAAAAAACAGATGAATATACTATCAATGCAAAGCTTTACAAAACTTATGAAGTTTATAAACTCAAAAACAGCAAGAAATTAAGTGATCGTTTTACAGCTGAAGATCTGGAATTAAATTATGTCAGAGAAATGCTGACCAACAAGTATAAACTCAGTTATCAGGAAATTTTGGAAAGTGTTGCTTCTGCTTATTGCCCAAAAGGTAAAATCATCACAACCTCAGATATCAGAAGCGAGCCGCTTATACGAAAGTCTGATGTGGTTGTAGTGAATATCATTGGAAAAAACTTCAACATGAAATATAACGCCCTTGCTAAAAACGATGCCTGGATGGGTGAACAGGTTACTCTGCAAAATCAGGATACCAAACGTTTTTTCAATGCAAAGGTTGTCGATAAAAATACAGCTGCTATTTATCTGGAGGAAAAATGAAATCTATAAAATTAATCGCATTAATCACAATTACGTTGTTATCAACACAGTTATTCTCTGCAATTCCTTCTATGTACTCTGATCATAAAAGCTTTACAGTAGGCGATGTTCTGACTGTTCTGATATCGGAATCCAGCAGTGCAAAATCTGGTGCAAAATCTCAAACAGACCGTTCTTTTAACCATTCATTCAACACAGAAGCAGGTAAGGGTCCGCTTGATTTTATCCCTCTGTCTGGTTTAGGTGCATCAGCTGCCAATACCAGTAAAGGCGATGCGAATACATCTCGTGAAGGTTCATTAAAAGCGAATATGACAGTCAGAATAGTTGATATTGACAATAATGGCAACCTGATAATCAAAGGGTCAAAATCTGTTAAAATCAACGGAGAAGAAGAGATCACTTCACTTGAAGGAGTTGTCAGACCTCAGGATGTCGGCTCAGATAATACCGTTTCTTCCAATAATATAGCTGATGCCCAGATTTCTTATAAAGGCAAAGGCACTGTTCAGGAAGCAAGTAAAGTAGGATTCATCACCAGGGTATTCAATTTCCTGTTCTAATTACTTGTAATTGTTTAGGATGTATTGATAAAGGATTCATTTTTTACTTGTATTTCATCTTTTATTTTGGTAGAAATCAATGGGTAACAATCTATTATAATACATATCTGAAAGCTGTTTTCATGATTCAGGCAGTAGTAGCGATTTACCTTTTTCAGTAGTCTTAAATCAATCGCTTTCTTAACTGTCATATTTTTTAAAAAAGCAATCAATAAATCAGAACAATACGCTGAATCGCTGATATTCAATGAAAATCTTCTAACCAGTGAATGACTTATCATCAAAAAAACTGCATATGATGAAATACCTCTTTTTCTTAATCCAGGGTATTGTTTTTTATAGAGGTGTGCATACTTTGCCAAGTCTTTTTTAAATGAATGTGCTAATTTCTCCCAAATCATACGCGTAATCTGATTAATCTGTATGATAGTCAGGTTCTGTTTCTGAAGGAGTCTGTCAGCTTTTCGTCTGACAATACAAACATTTCCGCCAGCATACCAGGCAAGACTCAAATCTCCGACTTTCTTAGGATAGTCATGCTTTTTCTGCTTAAAAAACACTTTCATTCTCTTCTCCTGTTCATAATATAATCATATTTCTTTCAAAAGCAAAAAGATTCTCAATATATTTTCTTTTCTATCCTGTAGAAAACTCAAATACACCTTATTAACATATTCTTAGTCCCTTCCTGGATTTTTACCATTATTATAATGACTTGAAGAGAATTTGAGCAGGAAAGGAAGAAGAATGAAACAGGAAAGAAAAGACAATCAACAATGTGTTGCATGGGATAGTTAGAATTCTGAAGAAATGCCATATAGACAACAAGGTGCATAAGAGTCAGTGCAAAAACCAGAGTTCCGGAGGAACGAAAGAATCCTAGCCCGTGGTGAAACCACGGGGAAATAGTCAGTTACACATCAAGCGCCGTAGGTGCGACAGAATAAAACCAGCATTTTTGCACAGACTCGCCAGCCCTGGGTATGTGTCCAATCCAAAATTCAGCGCCGTAGGTGTGGCAGAATAGTTAATCAATCGCATGAAAAATATAATCTTTATTGTATTCAATTCCATGTGCTTCCAATAATTCAATAAATTCTTCGGTAAATGATTTATTTTCATGATGTTTTTCCTGATTTTCTATATAATGATACACCTTATCCACCATTGAACGACTTACAGAAAAAGCACCATAACCAGATTGCCATTCAAATTTACCTGCAACCCAGCCATTCTTGTTGATGTGCCCGGAAATACCTGATTTAATATCTCTGACCAAATATGACAAATTACAATCAGCCTTATATCTGAATAAAAAATTAACATGATCTGTCATACCATTTATCAGAATGGGATAACTACCTGAATGTTTAATAATCCCTGCTATATATTCATATATTTGTTTTTGGTATTCTGGTTTGATCAGATTCATTCTGACCTTTGTAGCAAAAACAACATGTACATACAATTGGGTAAAAGTATTCGACATGTTCATCTCCTTTCTTTTCTTTCGCCCCTGACGGGGCTCTGCTTGTGTGGTCCCTTCTTACCCAGAGCTGACGCTCAGGGCTAGGATTCTTTCGTTCCTTCGGAACTCTTTTTTTTGCACAGCCTCTAAGGAGATGGGAGTGTAGAGAGAAAATATTCATGTGCTTTAATTTGGTGGTACATCTCTTTATTTTCAATATGACATCCGAAGGGTCATATGATTTGTGTCAATTTAAACTGCCGATTATGTACCAATTAATACTGTGCCTAACAGCATCTACCTTAATTACATATTTAAGGATAGTAATAATTTTTAACTTTTATTCTATCAACAGGATAATTTTCATTATATATTTCTAATTTCAATTTATAATAACCATTCTTGTTTTTAACATATATGTAATTATCTTTAATATGAATACTGCGTAACTCCCCTTTTATGTGATAATGATAAATTACTCTGCCTTTATTAATGTCATAAATTATTATATCATAGAACATTGGAAAGATATTATGATAAATCCAGTATGAAAATATATTATATAACCCATTATCAGGAGAAGTATAAAAATATATAAAATGATTATTATAAAACACAACAGATGAATCATATCTAAATTCTAGCATATGATCTCCTACAATAAATTTATCTAGCTTTTTTCTTTTTATTAACGAATCTGGATAATTAACTTCGAGGGCTGTATTGCTATTTAAAGAATCAAGAAATGAAATAATGTCTTTCTCCTTAATTTTATCAAGTTCATGAGTAGGAGTATAAATCAGACTACAAGCCCCTATAAAAAATATTGACATACACATTATAAAATGTATTAATAATCGATACATGAGTCCTCCAATTCTAGGGTATTATTGTATCTACAGTTTCTATAACGAAATCTTCATTTTGTATAGAATGTGACTGGATTGGTCCAGTCATATTATTGTTTTCTACTTGATTAGTTAAGTCAAGATTGATTGCATTAAATTGTTCCCTATTTCTTATGTTACCACCCAATAATTGAACAAGATCAAATATGTTAGAAATATTTATAAACTGTCCAACAACTGAAGTTTTTAACTGATAATCTTTCAAAACACCCACTTGGATCTGTAAACATCACAGGATTATTCGCACAATAAGTGTAAGGCCTTGCCTGTTCTTCTGCAGGATCAACTGAATAAAAACGCATCAGCATCGAATCATTAAACCCCAACTGTTACATAAACCACAAGATACTGAATATTGTCAGTTTTCATAAGAGTCCGATACTGAAATAAATTACCACTCAGCATTACCCAGCTTCCAGATTTCCAGTGTAAAACCTTCATATTCAATCTGCTCATTGGGTTCATCAGCTGACCAGTTTTGGCTTTTATCCCGATCGAAAATGAGTATATTGGCTTCTTTAACACCGCAGATTTTAGCATAGGTAGCTGTTTGCTCCAATGCTTCATTTAGTACTTTTTGATAGTTAAGTTTTTGATGAATTATTTTAAGTTCGATTACAACATTCTGAATGCAGAGTTGTCCTTCTTTTTCATACTGCCATTTAAGCATCAGGTCAGTTCTTTTCTTAGAAAGCCCGTATTCCCTGGAAATTAAACCAATACCATTTCGCTTAAAATGATTAGTATCAACATGATGGTAAATTGTTCTACATTCCTTTCCATCTGTAATTCTCTGTAAAAAAGCCTGTGCTACTAATAAAGGTGTAGCATCATTATAGGCTTTAATATCAGTACCTGGTAACTCTGTATTTTCATTCCAGAAATCTTTGAAAAGCGTTAGCAGTGTCTTGACATTGATGCTGCCATCAGTATTGATCCAAACAGGCCTGAATATAGAAAAGAAACTATCATAAGGCAAATCAAAAAGTCTTCTTATTATTATTTCTTTGTAAATCGGATTTGCGATTTTAAATTTTTTATTTTGATATTTTAATAAATTAAGTTCAATACATTTATCTATATCAAATGGGAGCTGTTCTGTATCATCTCCTAAAATCATAGGAAGGATGATTCTTGTCATCCAATCTTTTTCAAGTTTATTTACAATTTGATTTAAATGTATCTCGTTTGACAAAATCAGTCTTTCTTTGGCAATTTCCATCATTTGAGGGGTAATGGTGATAGAAGGGTCTCTGTTTTCAGCCATTTCATAAGTGACTTCCTGTGCAAGCGCATTCACCAGCCAAGGTTGACCATCCGTATAATCCATCACCAGATCATAGCATGATTCATCAACTTTCTGACCGGTTTCAACCGTATGCTGAGTGTAAAGATTAATGACATCTTCTTTTGAAAAATTGCCTAATCTCAATGATTTTGTTTTAATATTAAATGCAGAGCCGCCGGTAACAATATCCTGTCCGCTGGTCTGAATTCGATAATCTTTGATATCTCTGACACCACATAAAATGATGGAAGCCGGGAAAGAAGCAGGGCGTTTGGTATATCCGGTTCTAAGTTGTCTTAGTACTGATATTAAGGAATCTCCAACAAGAGAATCGATTTCATCAATAAACAGTACAAGTGGTTTACTTACCGTTTCAGTTATATACGATAAAACTGAATTTAGTCCATTTTCTGCTTCAATTTGGTTAAATAGATCTAATGCTTTATTAAAATCAAAATCATCTTTTAACAAGGCTTTTACATTATTTAGCAGTTCAGTGACTATCGCTCTAATGGATGATTTTATATCGTTTCTGCTGGCTTGCCCCACTTCAAAATTGACATAAATTGCAAGATATTTACTTTCCTGATTCAAATATTCCTGTAAAGCGAGCATTGAACTTGTTTTTCCGGTTTGTCGGGGGGCATGAAGGATAAAATACTTTTTTTGTTCAATTAGTACAAGTATTTCCTCCAGATTCCAACGATGTAAAGGATCAACTTTATAATGTTCAGGTTGATTAACAGGTCCGGCTGTATTAAAGAACTTCATTTTATGCTCCTTTATGAACAATCCATATCCAATCCAAAATATAATGCGCTTAAATTCTTGTCAATAATAATTGTCATCAGAAAATTCAGGCTTTTCTGATGATCCTATAATTTGTTCAACAACTGAAAAGCCCTACAATAATGTCACCCTTTTCAGGGTTATTAATGGTGAGATATTTTACACAAATTTGATTCAAGTAGTAATCAAGGAGATCGTTCTTTGCTTCACTGCGTTACGCATAGCACTTCGCTCAAGATGATAAGCTGGTCGCTTTTATTACTTGTGCCGGCATATTGATAATAAAATTCATAAATTATCATATGACCGAAGGTCATCTCATTCGTGTTTATCCGTTTCATCCGTGGTTTATAATTCATAAAAAGGTTTTTCTCGCAAAGAGCGCTAAGTACGCAAAGAATATTTCTAATTCATCATTAGAAGCGCTTATCTCTGTGTTCTCTGATTTCTCTGTGGTTAAATTGGAAATTTACTTTGTTCAGCTCCTCCGGAGCGATAAATGAGGGGGGGGCCTAATCCGCATGGTTAAAACCATGGGCTACTCATATCTAGCCCTACATTAATGTCACCCTTTTCAGAGTTATTATTGGTGAAATTACACGAATTTGATGCAAGTAGTAATTTACGCAAAATACGCAAAGTAGAAAACGGGATTTGAGTTAAAAATGCGTACGCTTCTTGCCTGACATACCGCAGATTTGACTTAAAAACCGTTGTTTTCATTGCAAAGAATATTTCCAATTCATAATTAGAAGCGACTATCTCTGTGTTCTCTGATTTCTCTGTGGTTAACTTTTTCGGATGTACGGCACTGCGTTTCGTACACCCCTACAGACTGATTTTACTTCTTACATGATATCTTTGTGTTCTTAGTGTCTCTGGTGCTAAAATATTATTTAAAGCAGAAAGAAAACATTCCTTCTCTTTGGCTTATCTCTTGTTCTCTATGTCCTCTTTGTTTAAATATCCGTGTTCATCGGTCAAATCTGTGTCTAAAAAACTTCCTCACAATAAGCCAGTATGACTTCCATGGCTTTTTTTTTCAATTTTAAGTTCTCCAACTGAAATGAAGTAGTCCAATATTTCATTGATATCTTTTTCAGTAAAGCCAAGAATTGCATTAAAAGCAGAAGAATTACTGATATTGTCAATGATGTTAAAACCGCTGGTTGCCTCATCCATAGTTACAGGAGAGACACCGGTACTAAAAAGCCTTGCTAAACCTGAGCCGGTACCTGAAGTCAGAAATTCCAAATTGGTAAAGAATTGTTTGAAATAACCTGCCTTGTGTGTGATTCTCTTATATTCATGTTCACCAAAATCAGTCAGCAGGGTATTAATAAAATTATCAAATTCATCGATGAAAAGGTTGAGTTTGTATTCTGATTCTACAAGGTTAATAACAAACGTGCGCAATTTTTCATGTGCAGAACTGTCTTTATTCATTTTTTGTATGAGATCATATGAAAGATACTCACGATATGTTTGCAAAAAGATATCTATTACTTTGTTACAATAGAGATTAAAATCTTCCTGAATTTTCTCTTTTTCTTTCAAAATATCCGAAAAATTGAAATAGAGCACCATATACTTTGCTCTCTCTTCGGTCGGATGTTCAAGAATCCAGGTATCATGATAAAATTCTGCAAATCGGTCTTTCTTTTTGATATCATAATAGCTTTGAAGTGTGGAAACCAATAATGATTTACCAAAACGGCGCGGACGGATCAGAAATACAAATCTGGTTTTTTTCAGTTCTGGAATAAAAGTTGTCTTATCCATATAATAATCTCCAGCTAATTGTATCTGTTTTCAAAAAACTGGCAGAATCCTCTGATAACAAGCTCGATGACCAGCAGGAGGATATCATTGAATAAGTTTCTCACTGCTTTCAACCCTAAAGAAATCATCAATGATTAACAATTCGTAATACAAGCGTCCCGCTTGTAGCCTGAATCTGCATGCAATTTGTCCATAGTATATTTAAAGGAGAAAAACAATGACCGAGCTTTATAAACTCTTGCTGGATTATAAGATCTGGCCTGTTTTACTGACAGCTATCTGTTACTTCTTGAAAGATCAGGCAAGCCGGACTAAATCCATCGAGTCTAAATTTAACAAAATCGAAAAAGAACTCGTTCGAATTTCTACTCTGGTTGAATCCTATATTTCAGATAAAATACGGCAAAAGCCTGGCTAATAAGACAGAGAAATTAAGCACTTTGAAAGAGTCGTTTATGTATCATTTTTTACAATTATAATTTGGAGTTGTTTCGAAACCAAAAATCCAAACTAAATATATCTAAAATCTTAATCTTTCTAATTCAATGTGCTTTTATTTTCGGAAAATTTAAAAAAAATGATTGACAAGAGATTATTCTTATGCTAAAAAAGAAAAAATTATGATAAATGGAGTTGAATAATGCCATATTTAGAGTGTTTTGTAAATAATCAATTCAGAAAGATAAAGATAGAGCCCGGCTGGACTAGTTTATATCTGATTAGGGAAATATTAGGTTTAACAGGAACTAAAGAAAGCTGTTCAGAAGGAGATTGCGGTGCCTGTACCGTTGTGGTTGGGGAATGGATAAATAATTCATTTGTTTACAGATCTGTTAATTCGTGTATCTATCCAGCTGTTAAGTTGCAGGCTTGCCACCTGATAACGATAGAGGGCTTATCAATCGAGCAGGAAATGCACCCTATTCAGCAATTTTTGTTAGATTATCACGGAACCCAGTGTGGCTTTTGCACACCGGGAATCGTCATGTCATTCTTTGCTCTGTTCTCAAGGAGTTGTGAACAGGAAAAAGAAAATATTTTTTCATGGCTGGAAGGCAATCTGTGCCGTTGTACGGGTTACGAATCAATTGTCAATGCAGGACTCGCACTGTCTGAATATTATCAGAATAATCCTGACCAATACCAGCACTATTTTCCAACATTTTGCCAAATCGCTCAAAAACATCTCCAAGACAAGTTGATTAAAAGCAAATCATATATTTCCAGTGCAGCCATCGAAAAAGCGCTGACCCATACCTACCTTGTACCTCAAACAATAGCAGATTTTTTTGAAATGATCACCCGTAATCCTTCTGCAAAGATCATCAACGGGGGTAGCGATATCATGGTTGATGTGAATATTCGTCGTCACATTCCACTCGTACTAATTGATATTTCACAGATTAAAAGCCTGCAAATGATTCAAATTAAAGAAACTGAGATAATCATCGGTGCCTCAGTCACTTATCATCAACTGTTGGAGAATGAGGATTTTATTTCAAAATTACCTGTTTTTAAAAATATTATTCCCCAAATAGCCTCTCAACAAATCAGAAATATTGCATCCATCAGCGGAAATATAGCAAATGCTTCTCCTGTAGGCGATATGGCGTGCGTACTGCTCGGATTAAATGCTAAACTCATTATAGCCGGTGAATATGAAGACAGTACCGTTTATCTCAGAGATTTTTATCTGGATTACAAGAAAACTATATTAAACGTCAATGACCTGATTAAAGGCATTATTATCCCGCTTGATAAAGCAGTTCATCATTTTGAGAAATCAACCAAACGGAAAGCCGTTGACATTTCCGCAGTCGTATCATTTTCATCTCTGAACGACCATCAAAAATCACGTATATCCTTTGGAGGGGTAGCTGCTTTTCCAAAGCTGATTGAACTGGAGCCCGAAACATTTAAAAACATTTTAGAAAATCAAAATGAAATGGACTCATTCGCTGAATCCATTGCCAATCAATTTCAACCGATCTCAGATGTCCGTGGGTCAATCGAATACAGGAATATTTTAATAAAAAATCACATAATAAGTCATCTATCTAAATATATAGGAATATATTATGGTCAAAAAGAATTATAAAAAAACACCGCCTGAACTTAACGGTACCAGACATTTACAGGGATTAACCCGTTTTATTGCGGATGAAGTTAAGCCTTCCAATATGCTGTATGTAACTATTTTACATAGCGCTTACGCAGCTGCTAATATCAAAAAAATATCTACTCATCTTGCTGAAAATATGCCTGGCATTTTTAAAATCATCACAGCTAAGGATATTCCAGGAGAAAATCAAATTGGCCATTTAATGCCGGATGAACCCTTGCTTGCTGACAACCAAGTCATTTATTATGGTCAACCGATCGCCCTTATCCTGAGTGAAGATGTCCGCGATGCTGAACTGGCTATCCCCAAAATTGAAGTAACATATGAAGTATTAAATCCGATTCTCAGCATAGAAGAAGCAATTGAAGCTGAGTCTTTTTATATTGAAGAAAGAAAAATTGAACGGGGTGACTGGAAAACCGCTTTGCAAAATGCACCGCATCAATTATCAGGACAAGTTGAATCAGGTGCACAGGAACACTTCTACATGGAAACCCAGAGATGCAGGGCAGTACTGGGAGAAAATGATGAGCTCATTCTATCATCAGCCACTCAAAGTACAGGTGAAATTCAGGAAATATGTGCCAGAGTTTTAGGATTAAGCAGTAAAGATGTTACAATCGATGTGAAAAGACTGGGTGGTGCTTTTGGAGGTAAAGAAAGAAATGCAACCCTCTTTGCCTGTCTCACCGGATTAGCCGCTTATCTCAGTAAAAGACCCTGTGAGCTTGTTTTATCAAGAATAGAAGATATTTCTACTACTGGAAAAAGACACCCCTTTAAAAGTCAATTTCAGATAGGCTTTGATGAAAGCGGAAAGATTCTATCCTACAATGTTGATTTCTTCAGTAATGGCGGTGCGTCCATAGATTTATCAATTGCGATTCTGGAACGGGCAATGCTCCATGCTGAAAACACTTATTATATACCCAACATTAAAATAACCGGCAAAGCATGCAGAACCAATCTGCCTCCCAATACGGCTTTTAGAGGTTTTGGCGGTCCTCAGGGTATCTTTGTCATTGAAAATGCAATCTTTGATATTGCCCGTTTCCTGAAAAAAGATCCGGTTGAAATCCAAAAAATCAATATGTATCAGGAAGAACAACTCACTCCCTATGCCCAAAAAGTCTATGATGCCCCAGGCACAGCTTATATTGACCATTGTTTGGAATCCATTAATTACCCTGTTTTAAAAGAAGAAATTAAGGTTTTCAATCAAGCAAATCAGTTTATAAAAAGAGGTTTAGCTACTATTCCTATCAAATTTGGCATTTCTTTTACAACCGCTTTTTTAAATCAAGGTTCTGCACTTATCTGGATTTATACAGATGGGTCAATTTCTGTTTCTCATGGCGGGATTGAAATGGGACAGCAAATTAATCAAAAAGTAGCATTGATTGTTGCGAAAACACTTGGTATTTCTGTGGGCAGAATCCGAATAGAAAGCGCTAATACCAAACGAATCGGAAACGCTTCCCCAACTGCTGCCTCTTCCGGAACTGACATCAACGGCAATGCAGCACGACTCGCTGCCGAAATTCTAAAAAACAGACTCAAACAAACAGCAGCAGAACTGCTTGTAATTTCAAACGATACGACTGTTTATTTTGAAAATGATTTAATCTGGTCATCAGAGAACCCTGAACAAAAATTAAGCTTTGAACAAGTTGTACACACCGCTTATATGAATCGTGTAGATTTAGGAGCACATGCTTTTTATAAAACACCTGATATTCATTTTGACAGAGAAAAAGGAGAAGGAACACCTTTTTATTACTTCGTTAACGGAAGCGCTACTGTCATGGTAGAGATAGACCTGATTCATGGTTATTTTGCTATAAAAAAAGCCTGTATTGCTCATGAAACTGCAAAACTGATTGATGAAGCGATAGATCGCGGTCAAATCACAGGAGCATTCGTTCAGGGATATGGTTGGTGCACCATGGAAGAAGAGAATTTTAATCAAAAAGGGCAATATTTGGCAACAACCCCTTCAACCTATAAATTCCCCACAATAAGAGATATCCCTGAAGAATGGGATATCAAAATGTTTGATAAAACATGTAAAAAATCAAGTGTCTATGGCAGTAAAGCCGTTGGCGAACCACCTTTTATCTATGGCGAAGGGGTCTGGTTTGCAATTCTCGATGCAATAGAATCTATCGGAAATCATCAGATTAAAGCCAATTTAAAACACCCTGCAACCCCGGAAGCCATCATTCTGGCAGTAGATAGATTAAATAAAACCCTGAAAGAAGGTATAATATGAACTTTGAATGTGTTGAATTAACGGATGCTCAGCTTAAAGCTGAAATGGAACGCTGTGAATACTGTGAAGAAAAACCCTGCCGTGACGCCTGTCCGGCGAATTGTTCTCCTGCTGATTTTATCATGGCAGCCAAAAATGGCCAGCCTCGTGATTTTGAAAGAGCAGCAGCCATTATTTTAGGTTCCAACCCGCTTGGGGGGGTCTGTGGCTATACCTGTCCGGATTATCATTGTATGAAAGCATGTTCCCGTAAAGATTTTGACAGACCTGTCAATATTCCGGCTATTCAATCAGCTATTATCAAGCGTGCCAGAGAAATGTTCAGAGAGCCTGTCTTTTTCCCTGAAAAACCAATCAAAAAGAATGTTGCAGTCATTGGTTCTGGACCTGCAGGTCTGGCTTGCGCCAGTGTTCTAACTCAAAAAGGTTATAATGTCAGTATTTTTGAAAAAGAGAAAAAAATCGGTGGTGCAACCCAACTAATTCCGGATTTCAGACTCCCGAAAGAAATGCTCAACCAGGAGATCGATTTTATCAGAGAACTCGGGAATATCCATTTTTTTAAAAATGATGACAAAATGTTGGATCATAAAAGGCTTGATTGTTTTGATGCTTGTGTTATTGCTACTGGTTTAAACGAAGTGAATGAGCTCAATATACCTGGTTCTGAATGGTTGGTTTCATGGAGTGAGTTTTTAAAAAATCCAGCTGTTTTTTCATTAAAAGGAAAGAAAATTGCCATTATTGGTGGGGGTGCTGTTGCTGCTGATGTAGCAAATATTGCCGTTTTTAAACACGCCACCCAAGTAGATATGATTGCCCTTGAAAAGTTGTCAGAACTGCCTTTAACAGAGCGAGAATTTGATGATATCAAAGCATCGGATGTTGTCATTCACCAGAGAAGCAAGCTCCTGGAAATTGAAAAAAAGGAAAATTCTTACCATTTAAAATGTATCAGAGTGGACTTGCCTAAAAAAATGGTATTTCATCCGGCAAAACTGAAAGAGATCGAAGGCAGCCAGTTCACGCTTTCAAATTATGATCTGATTGTGCTTGCGATAGGATCTAAAAGTATCTATCAACATTTTAAAAAAGACCATGTTTTTTACACAGGAGATATGCTTGCAGGTGCCAGTACTGTCGTAGAAGCGGTGGCTTACGGTAAAAATACCGCTGCAGAAGTAGATGCCTTTTTAAATAATCAGACTATCCCTCAGTTTGAAAACTCATTAAAAAGCACAGTAGAATTATCTGGTAAAAACATGATGCCTGTCTCCTTAGAATGCTCTTTCTTTGGCAAAAAAATAAATTCCCCTTTCCTCCTCTCAGCAGCACCACCAACAGATGGCTATGATCAGGTAAAAAAAGCCTATGAAGCCGGCTGGGCAGGTGCTATTATGAAAACAGCTTTTGATGGAATAGACATTCATATCCCCTCAAGATATATGTTTGCCGTTTCGTCAGATACCTATGCCAACTGTGATAATGTTTCAGCTCACCCATTGAAAAGAGTCTGTGAAGAAATTCAAAAACTGGTGGCTGAGTTTCCTGATCATCTGACAATGGCTTCTACTGGCGGACCAGTAACCGGTCATGATGCTGAAGATAAAAAAGTTTGGCAAAATAATACCCTGCTCCTTGAAAAAGCTGGTGTGATGGGAATTGAATACAGTTTATCCTGCCCACAGGGTGGAGATGGAACAGAAGGTGATATTGTATCTCAAAATGCAGATCTTACAGCAAAAATCATTGACTGGGTTATGGAAATCAGTCAACCAAATATTCCAAAATTGTTTAAACTGACCGGAGCTGTAACCTCTATTCATCCGATCCTTTCAGCAATAAAACGTGTTTTTGCGAAATATCCTGATAAAAAAGCAGGTGTAACTCTCGCCAATTCATTCCCAGCTCTCTTATTCAGAGAAAATACAGAAAATTTTGATAAACCATGGGATGAAGGGGTTGTTGTCGGTCTCTCAGGTAATGGAGTAACACCAATCAGTAATCTTTCGCTTGCTAAAGCAGCCTCTCTCAATATGCACATTTCTGCAAACGGCGGACCTATGGATTATCTGTCTGCTGCTAATTTCCTCGCTATGGGCGCAGAAACAGTCCAATTTTGCACGATCGTCATGAAACATGGTTATGGTATCATCGATGAACTTAAGAGTGGCTTAAGCTATCTTTTAGCAGACAAACAGCTTTTGTCAGTCAGCGAACTGATTGGCATAGCCAACCCTGAGATCATTACAGACTTTATGAAACTCAGTCCGGTAAAACTCGTCTCTGATGTGGTTGAAGAATACTGTCAGCATTGCGGTAACTGCACCAGATGCCCTTATCAGGCAATCACACTTGATGATAACAAAATTCCTCAAACCGATCCAAAACGCTGTATTGGTTGCTCAATTTGTGTCCAGAAATGCTTTGCGGGCGCACTCTATATGAGAGATCGTTTAGAAAACGAACAATGCGAAGAATAGGAGTATCAATGAAAACTTTACTCATTGAAAATGCACATATCATATCATTCGGAGACAATGCCTTTCTAAAAGAAAATCAATCGGTTTATATAGAAAATGGCATCATAAAAGATGTCTTTGATTTTAAGTCAAAAAACTACCCTGCTGATGAAGTAATAGATGCAAACGGCAAGTATCTCATGCCTGGCTTTGTCAATGCTCATACGCATGCCTATAGTGCTCTGGTAAGGGGTTTTGGAAAAGCTGCTGAAGCATTGGATTTCCAACAGCAATTGGAAAATTTATGGTGGAAACTGGATAAATCCCTATCCCTTGATGACTGTTATTACAGTACGATGGTTCTGGCTTTGGATTCTATCAAACATGGAACTACTACCGTTATTGATCATCATGCCTCACCATTTGCTGTTATCGGATCTCTAGATAGAGTAGCTGATGCATTTAATCAGACAGGCTTACGTTCTTGTTTATGCTATGAATTATCAGATAGAGATGGTCAACTCATTTCAGATGAAGGTATTAGAGAAAATATCTATATGCTAAACCATTGTCAGAATAATCCTTCTCCTATGCTTAAAGCCATGTTTGGACTTCATGCCAGCTTCACTGTAGAAGATAAAACTTTTGAAAAAGTGATGAGTGAACTGGGTGATACAAAGCCAGGTTTTCATATACATACTGCTGAGGCTCAGTCAGATCAGCTGACAACCTGGAAAATGAGCAGAAAACGTGTTGTTAAAAGGCTTTATGACCTGGGAATATTAGGGGAACACAGCATCGCAGCTCACTGTGTCCATATCGACGAAGATGAAATCTCTTTACTGAAAGAAACAAATACAATGGTGGTTCATAATCCTCAGTCTAATTTAAATAATGCAGTCGGTATTGCAGATGTTGTTAAACTGATGAATCATAAGATTTTAACAGGTCTGGGAACAGATGCGATGACCACAAATATGCTTGAAGAAGCAAGAGTAGCCCTGTTTGCTCAACACTTAAAACAAAACCACCCGACCTGTGCTTTTATGGAAATTGTAAACCTTCTCTTTGTTAATAATTATAAAATTGCTGAAAGAATATTTGGGATTCAATCAGGAATAATTGAAGCAGGAACAGTAGCAGACATCATTCTTTATGATTACCTCCCCCCTACACCACTTGATAATACAACTATTTGGGGTCATTTACTTTATGGTTTTTCACAAACACCAGTTGATACAACAATCGTAAATGGAAAAGTCCTCATGAAAAATAAAATATTAACTCTTGATCTGGATGAAAAAGAAGTCCTTGCTAAATCCAGAGAATTCGCTCAAAAAATGTGGAATCGATTTAAATAATATGGCCTCAATGAAAAAGGTGCGGATAACCGCACCTCTTTTTTATTATTGATTTTGTTTAATTATTGTTTCAAAAGTGCTGTAAATTCACTTTCAAAGTTCTCAAATGCAGATTTGATCGGCATAATCAATGACTGTCCTAAAGCACAGAAAGAAGTAAACTTCATTGTCTGAGCTAATAAGAGCATCTTATCCATATCATCTTTTGTTCCAAATCCGTTTCTGATCTTATTAATCAGTACAAACAATTCCTGTGTACCCTTAGAACAAGGTGTACATTTACCACAGGATTCATGTCTGAAGAAACGAATAACAGAATAAAGCATTTCAACCATACTAAATTCATCGCTGATCACTAAAATAGCCCCAGAACCTAATACAGCAGCATATTCATTCAGGCTGGCAAAGTCCATATTCACATCTAATAATTTATCAGATAAGAAAACGCCTGCAGCACCACCAACCAGGGCAGCTTTAAATTTCTTACCCTGTTTCATGCCTCCACCAAATTTATCAATAATGTCACGAAGTGTAACGCCCATATCAACTTCACATAAGCCAGGATATAATACATCACCCATAATGGTATAGACTTTTGTTCCGGTTGATTCCGCTGGTCCATGTTTCTTGAAGGCATCGCCACCGTTTTTGATAATAAAAGGCACATTCGCCAAAGTTTCAACATTGTTGACAACTGTTGGTTTCTGCCATGCTCCTTTAACACCAGGGAAAGGTGGTTTTGTACGAGGTGTACCACGATTTCCTTCCATAGATTCAATCAAGGCAGTTTCTTCTCCGCAAACATAAGCACCGGCACCAATTTTGATATCAATAGCTAATTTAAAACCGGTTCCAAAAATATTATCGCCTAAAATACCATATTCATTACACTGCGTAATCGCTTTTCGAATACGTTCAATGCAGAGTTTATATTCACCACGAATATAAATATAAGACTTATGAGCCCCAACAGCATAAGCAGCCAGCATAATGCCTTCAAGCAACTTGTGAGGATCACCTTCCATAATCAATCTGTCTTTAAATGTGCCAGGTTCACCTTCATCCGCATTCACAACAATCAGCTTGTCGTCTGAATCAATTGGCGCTGTAAAGCTCCATTTAAGACCGGTTGCAAATCCAGCTCCACCACGACCACGAAGCCCTGATTTTTTCACTTCATCAATCACCTGAGCAGGTGTCATCTGAGTAAGTGCTTTTTCCCATGATTCATAACCGCCGACAGCGATATATTCGTCAATATTTTCAGGATCAATCAGCCCTGAGTGGTCTAAAACGATTCTGTTTTTATAATTAAAATCATATTCATCAACTACTTTTTTATCAAACATGAGTCTTTTTACTGGACGTCCTTTGATTAAGTGTTCGTTGACGATTTCTTCAATATCATCAATCCTGACGTCATGATAAGTAACCTGATCAGGATAAACAGATAAACAAATACCTGAACCAAAAGGGCCAAGTGGACCTGTTTCCAGAATTTTTATTTCATCTGTTAATTGATGATCATTTAATTGTTTTTCAAGTTCTTTTTTAAAATTAACGACACCG
>JAKQQL010000144.1:0-16006 GCA_029564175.1 Candidatus Cloacimonadota bacterium | reverse complement strand
AACAGCATCGAAAATAGCATTTGTACTTCATGAATGACTGTATTTTCTTCATAAATAGCACTCAGATGACTTAAAATATCAAGTGCCATACTGAGATCTGAATTTTTCTTTTGAATTTCGGAGATATTGATAGAATCAGTCTGTTTTTTTGAGTGTTTAGCCATCTACTGATTACCTGATTCAGATATAGTCTGAAATGGCTAATCCCTGTAAAGATAATCTGATAAGGTAAATTGACATATTTTGAAAAAGCGTCTATTTCTTTCTCAATATCAGGTATCAGACCTGTATCAAGTAAAACCAGCTGTTTAGCAGATTCTTTGAAAAAATCACTTGCCAGATCCTGCGAAAATCCCCAGTGTTTCAGGTACTCTCTCCAATGAATCAGCCATCCGGGACTTAGCAGATAATTCCCTTTGGCAATTAAGTCATCAACCATTTCTGCATTGAGCAGAAAGTAGAAACAGGAATTTTCTTTCAGATGAACGATTCTGTCTTGGTTTTTACTCAAATCTTTTTCTGCAATCATACAGCCTGTAAGTAAATTCAAAATGCAGTTATCTGGTATATTATCCAGAATATGGCTTATGACTTTTTGGTTTTCAGAACGGAAGATACACAAGGGCGGATAAAACAGGGGCTTGATATTGATATTATCAATTTCAGCCAGAATGGTATCGACTTCCCGCCTGAAGTGAGAACAGACTGATAAATACAAGGTTTCAGTCATTACGTTCCATCAAGGGATAGTTGCCCCATTTTTGAACCGCATCAGAGATTGCCATTAAGGTTTTTTCTGATACCTGATAAGGGATCTCACCATGGTTATCTGAGAGTATAAACCCGCCACCTTTTCCGGCTTTCTGAATGGCAGTTTTTACATGGATTTCTGCCTCTTCGGGTGTCCATCGGCACATTTCTATTCCGTTTAAATTACCGAGTATGGTTAGTTTATTTTGAAATGTGCTTTTAAGGGTTTCAAGGTCTTCTTCAACTGATGTACCAACGACATAAGTACCTGTCTGGCATAAATCATCCGCAATATCCAGGCATCTGCCGGAAGCCAGATGAGTGGCTGTTGCCCCTTTTATCTGTGAAATTGTATTTTTTGCTACGACAAATCCGGTTTTTCTGTAAAGTTCAGGTGGAATGATGGTAGGAGATGAAACCGGATCAAAGTAACAAATCGCAGTTGCGCCGGCTTCTAACTGGGCATTTGCCCATTTTACACAAAATGCTTCATTTTTCTGCATGAGTTTGTTAAATAATACAGGTTCCTCATGAATTAAATCCAGATACCGCTCAAAGCCCATCTGCATAACCGGCAAAGAGAAGGGTGACATGACAACGCCAATGATGGGTGTCTGATCCCCTGCTTCCTGTTTTAACAAACGGGTGGCTGTGATTACTTTTTTCAGGCTTGGCGCATCTTCTATCTCTGGTATGACAAGGTTTTCAATATCATGAGCTGTTTTAATAAAGGGGTTGCCTGAATTGACTGGTCCGTCTTCTTTATAGATGACATCAGCACCAAAGGCTTCTGTTTCAACCGGAGCATAGAAAAAACTATAATAACAGTCATTTCTGTATTTGATTTTCATTTTAATCTGAGCTTCAGCCAGGCGTTCAGCGGAAGCATAGTAATCTTTGAGTGACATTTTCAGCTCTTTTGCTCCCTGCATGGAAGTCAGTAGAAAAAGGGGCACTCTGTCTGGTTCTTTATGGCTTAAACTGGTCAATACCCTTTGCATGGAATTCATCGTCATTTGTCCCCTCCTGTCATTTTCTGAACTATTTCAACCGCATCCTGTGCACTGTTACCCATCGCATCAGCTCCGACGGATTTCCACAATTCCTGGTCAAAACGAAAAGGCGCTCCCCCGACAATGATTTTTACATCTACATCTGACAATGCTTTTTTAAGTTCTTTTACCCTGAGCGCAGATGAAAGCATTAAAACGGAGACCAGGAGAATTTTTATCTGATCTCTTTTTACTGCTTCAACTAACTCATTGACGCTTTTCCCCCCATAATCAATGACAGAAAACCCATTAAGTCTGAGAAATGAGTAAACAATTCTTTTGCCTAAAAAATGATAATCTTCCAAAACAGCAATAGCAATCTCTGATTTTTCATCTTGTTCATAAAAAAAGTCCTTTAATTCGCTGTTGATTATCTCTTCACAGATTTTTCCACTCATATAGACTTGTGATAAGGCAACAGTCCCTTCTTCCCATCCTTTACCCATAATGTCAAGTGCCTCCCTCATGATATTTTCTATAAATTCCAGAGCTGTAATATCTTTCAGGGCATCTTTAAAGATTTGGAGGGCTTTAATCCGATTGAGCTCGAGTAAAGCCTCATAAAATGATTTTGTCATTTGATTCATTTATACCCCCTTGTCTTTTTAAAATCTAACTGATTTTTAAAGAAAAGTCAAATAATAATTCTATGTATTTTCAATAATACTTGATAGATTTTTTAAAAGGAATTTATAAAAAATAATGTTTATGGAGGATAAGGGTTTGAATAAGAAAGAAAAAGAGTGAAAGAGAGAAGAAATAGATAAAATAATAACATGAAGATGTTTATAGGTATATTTTTATATAAATATATTAGTACTGTCGCTATGAGTCTATCTCATACATAATCTGATCAAAAAATGAATACTTTTTTAATGAGATCTGATTTACCAGTTTACCTCTGAGATGATGATGTTAAAACAGTTTTTATCAACTCAAACTATTGTGAAGAATTTCCTTTCAGGATATCATAAACCATTTTAGATAATTTATGCAGGGTATAGGGCTTTTGAATAAAGTGATTGATTCCCAGACTCATGATTTCTTCAACCCGTTCATCTTTTTTAAACCCTGAGCATAAGAGTACTTTCACTTCCGGATTGAGTGCTTTTAGCTCAATAAATGTGTCTCTGCCACTTTTTTTGGGCATCAGCATATCCAGAACAACCAGCTTGATATCATTCATTTTGTCTTTATAAATATCAAGTGCTTCTATACCGTCAGAAGCACACAGTACCTGATAATTGGATTCCAGCAGTATATCTTTGGCAATCTGTAAGATCACTGCTTCATCATCTACGATTAGAACAGTTTCCTGATTGCCCTTGTAAATGAGTTCTTTTTCCTCTTTTAACAGAATGATGGCATTTTCTGTTGCTAAATGTGGGAGATAAACGACCATATTAGTTCCTGCATTCAGCTCTGAAAAGATTTCAATAAATCCATTATGTTGTTTAATAATGTTATAAACCATGGTAAGGCCAAGTCCGGTTCCTTTATCTTTGGCTTTGGTAGTAAAGAAAGGGTCAAATATCTTTTGCAGATTCTCTTTGCTGATTCCTACTCCGGTATCACTGACCGAAATTTTCCAGTAATTAATTTCCATTGCTTCAGGATGGGTCCGAATGAAATATTTGTCGGCATTGATTTTCTCGAGAGAGAGTCTCAACACCCCACCCTGATTATCAGGTCTCATAATGGTCATGGAGTGGTAAGCATTGATACAAAGATTCAGGATAACTTGTTCTATTTGAGTCTGATCTGCCAGGGTAAGTGCTGGTTCCGGGAAATATTGAACATCAATACTGACAGATTTGTCAAAGGTATTGCTGCTGATTTTACTGACATGTTTTAAGGATTGATTGAGATCAATTTTGCTGACATGAATTTCATGTTTGCGGGATAAACTTAGAAACTGTTGAACCAGATCTTCAGCCCGATTGGTAGCATCTTCAATGGTTTGGGTATAACGTTTTGCCTCTTCAATTGAGAAACTGGCTGAATGATAGAGTTTATGCTTGAATAGCGAAAGAGTGCCAATGATACCACATAGAATGTTATTAAAATCATGAGCCAGACCACCGGCTAATGTGCCAATAGTATCCATTTTTTGAGCTTGCCTCAACTGTGCATCTTTTTTCTCGGTTTCCGTAACATCATCCATGCTGATGACTAAACCCTGTTCCTGATCAATTACAAGCGGGAATAGAAATATTTCGAAAAATTGATCTGGTTTATTGATATAGGATTCTCGATGCAAGCGGATAGGCGTATTATTTTTTAAGACTTCATTGCATATTTCTTTGTATTTGTTAAAGAAAGGTATTGAATCCCAAAGAATACTCTCATTCAGATCAGCTTTAACATCAAAAAATCTGGATACCTGACTGTTCCATTTCAAGATTTTGTATGAATTGTTGGTGGCAATAAGCAAGCCAGGCATCGATTCTAAAATGCTTTTGGTGATTGAGATATTGTTTTTCAGGGTAAGGGTCATTTGGTTGAAATCTTTAGAAAGAATACCAATTTCATCATTGGAATAAATCGGTATTTGTTGATCCAGATTGCCTTCAGAAATGGAAGAAACACTATTAATCACATTCGTGAGTGGCTTTAAGACAATGAGTCTGATCAGATAATATAATAGAATTAATACAAGAATTACAATCATCAGACTGGATAAAAACATTTTTAACTGATAGATTCTTGCCTGTTGTACAGAGTCTGATAAATCGATAATGACTTCAACTTTACCAATAACAATCTTGTCAATTGTTAAATCTTCCTGAATAATGATGAAATTGTTTTTCTTATTGGCTACTTCGTTACTGGAAGGTGTGACAATAATGCCAGTATTGTCATACACTCTTGCAGAGAGAATAGAAGGGGATTTCTGTAATTGAATGACATTACTTTCAAGCGTATAGTAGTCTTGCCGGTACAAGGGATTGACACTTAACTGAGCAAACATACGGGTAATCTCATTCCCTTTTTCTTTTTCTTTACGGATGAGTGTATTGTAATAAGATTTGATTAAAACAGCATTAATGAGAAATAATGAAAATAAAAGAATCAGTGTGATAAATGCAGTGATTTTTGTACTGAGCTTTAAATCATTAACATATTTTTTCATGATTCCCCCGATTAAGGAATAAGCGTTGGAACGATTAATATTCCCTGAATAATATCTGTTTCAATTTGTTTGAGCCTTTGAATCGTATCCGGATTAACATTTTCTTTTGTAAAGCTCATATCAGATAATCCAACTCCTTTTTCTTTTAATCCTAATTTGTAAGGCGTATTTGAAAATCCTTCAGAGAGGATTTTGCCAACAATCATATCAATCGCAATATCAAGGTTTTTCATCATGCTGGTGAGAATATAACCTTCTGCAAGATAATCCTGATCTGAATCTACACCAATGGCAAATTTTTTATTTTGTTTTGCTGAATTAAAGACACCCATGCCAGATCCAGCTGCAACTTGATAGATGATATCTACATTTTCATTTTGATAAAGTTGATCAGCAATTTTGTGAGCGACCTGTGGATTTGCGAAAGGAGAATTCGTCTTATCTGTGTCAGAAATATAACGAATAATTGGTTTGATTTCCGGATCGATATAGGCTACCCCACTCTTAAAGCCTTCATAAAAATCATTGATAATCGTGATATTGTCTGCTCCTAACATCGCCACTTTTTTGGTTTTCGATTCCATTGCACATAATGCACCTATGAGAAATGACCCTTCATTTTGTTTAAACTGAATAGAGGCCACATTCGGGTAATAATGCTTTGCCTGGTCATCAATAATGATAAATTTAACCTGTGGATATTTTAATGCAAGAGAATCTACAGGATCAACCATGTGAAATCCCCCTCCCGCAATGATGATGTTCGCTTTTTTTGCAATCAGGCTTTCAATAACGCTTGCGTCATCTTTATTCTCATCAGGTGCTTCATAGATAAAGTTAATCTGATGGTTTTTTTTGGCCAGTAACATGCCTTTAAACTGCATATCATTAAATGCTTTATCGCCCAGACCGCCATATCCTGTCGCTAATCCAAACAGAAGAGAATCTTGCTGAGAATGGTTTTCATCTCCTGATTCTCTGGATGACTTCAATCTTAACTGGTACCCAATCAATACTAATAACAGAATGATGATTGCCACAATGATTATTCTATTTGTCCGGTTCATTTTCCCCTCCATGAACTCAATTTTCACTTATGTAGTCTGAATATACTTTATTTTTTTTATTAAGTCAATGAATTTATTGTATTTATTTCAAAAAATCAAAAAATTAAAAGATTGACGAAAAACCATAATTATTTCATTAGGTTTTAAAAACAAAATAGATAAGGATTTACTATGCAAGAGCCTGTAGTTGATTTAAAATTAGCTTTAGAGCATGGTCTGACAGAAGAAGAATACAATCTTGTTCTGAAGACAATTGGCAGATCTCCGAGTTTTACCGAACTGGGCATTATTTCTGTAATGTGGTCAGAACACGCAAGTTATAAAAATTCCATTAAATATCTGAAAACACTTCCCAAGGATGGTCCTTTCATGCTTTCCAAAGCAGGGGAAGAAAACGCTGGGGTGGTTGATATTGGTGATAATCTCGCTGTATCTTTCAAAATTGAATCTCACAATCATCCTTCTGCGGTTGAACCGTATCACGGTGCTGCAACCGGGGTTGGAGGGATTCTCAGAGACATTTTTACCATGGGTGCGCGTCCAGTTTGTGCATTGAATTCACTGAGATTTGGCAATCCAGAAGATCCTCAGGTAAAACATCTCATCAAAGGTGTCGTTGAAGGAATTGCTGATTATGGTAACTGCTTTGGTGTACCAACGGTTGGCGGAGAAGTTTACTTTGAAGATGCATACAGCGGAAATCCATTGGTAAATGCAATGGCAGTAGGCATTTTGGAACATAACAATCTGATGTCTGCTGCTGCAAAAGGACCCGGTAATTTTGTGGTTTATGTTGGTGCCAAAACGGGTCGTGATGGTATTCATGGCGCTACATTTGCCAGTACAGATCTGACTCAGGAATCTGAAGAAAAAAGAACAGCTGTTCAGGTGGGTGATCCTTTTATGGAGAAACTCCTTCTGGAAGCTACTCTGGAAGTCATTCAGAAGAAACTGGTCGTTGGTATTCAGGATATGGGTGCAGCAGGACTTACCTGTTCCAGCAGTGAAATGTCTGCTAAAGCAGAAACCGGGATTGAGCTGGATGTGAGTCTGGTTCCACAACGGGAAACCGGCATGACCGCTTATGAAATTATGCTTTCTGAATCACAGGAACGTATGCTGATGATTGTTGAACCTCATAATTATGATGAAGTCAGAGCTGTGTTTGAAAAATGGGACCTCCATGCAGAAAAAATCGGTCTTGTGACTGAAGATGGTTTGCTCAGAATTAAACAAAATGGCGAACTGAAAGCGGAATTACCTTCTCAAATGCTGGTGCTGGGTGGAGATGCACCTGTTTATTCACGCGAATATCAAAAACCGGACTATATAGATGCAATTCATCAGCTCGATATCAATGAACTCAAAGAGCCGGAAAACTTCAATGAAGTACTGTTAAAACTGGCTTCCTGTCCAAACATCGCTTCCAAGAAAAAAATATATCAGCAATATGATCACATGGTACAGATCAACACGATGATCGAACCAGGTGGCGATGCCGCTGTCATCAGAATAAAAGATACCAATAAAGCGATTGCTGTTGCAACTGACTGTAATGCTAGACTTTGCTATCTGAATCCTTACGAAGGTACAAAAGCAGCTGTGGCAGAATCTGCCCGAAATGTTGTTTGTACTGGTGCAAAACCGGTTGCTATTACCAACTGTCTGAATTTTGGAAATCCATACAAACCAGAAGTTTATTGGACATTTGTGGAAGCAATCAGAGGCATGGCTGATGCCTGCCGTAAGTTTGAAACGCCTGTTACCGGTGGAAATGTCTCTTTTTATAATGAAAATCCTTCAGGGGCAATTTATCCTACTCCTACAATTGGTATGTTGGGTTTGGTTGATGATAATCAAAAAATCGTAACATCTCATTTCAAAAATGAGGGAGATCTGATCTATTTACTGGGTGACCATTGTCATGAAGTGGGTGGTTCTCAGTATCTGAAAGAGATACATGGTATGATTAAGGGGGATGCACCAATTCTGGATCTGGATAAGGAAGCGCTTTTATATCAGACTACTCTGAAATTGATCAGTGAATCTCTCTTACAATCTGCTCATGATTGCTCTGATGGTGGGCTGGCTATTGCGATTATGGAATCCTGTTTTAACCCTTCAGGTAAAAATACCGGATGTTCAGTTAGTTTACCGCTTGAGTATCGAAAAGATATTGAACTTTTTGGTGAATCCCATAGTAGAATCGTTGTGAGCGTTAAATCTGAAAATAAAGATAGATTTGAAACCATATGCTCTGAGAATAACCAGAAATTCTTGAAATTAGGGGTAGTAAAGGCAGAAAAAATTGAAATGAATGATTTGATTCAGCTGAACACACAAGATTGCGCTAAGGCGTATTTTTGTGGCTTAGAATTATAAAGACTCCTGCTAATACAATTTTTATTCTGCAAGCAGGATGCATGCAGTACGACTTATTGCAAGCAGGTTGCTTGAAGAACAAATTATAAAATAAGAGCGAAGACTTTGAGCTTCGCTCTTTGATATTAAGTGCTTTATATGTTTATTCTGCTGAAGGAGTCAGATTTAAATTTTCCATCGCAACGTTTTTAAACAAAGAAAAAATTCTGTTCATCTCTAAAATATCAAATGACAAGGTTGCATTTTTTAGTTTTACGGCATAGTTAATGATATCTTCATGATGATGTAACTGACCATATTCAAACAGTTTATCAGAAAAAGCAAGAATATCGTCATTTGCCATTAGCTCATTCGTTTTTTCCCACAAATCAAGAAAATAGGTAAGATCTTTCAGTGGTATAGTCAAATCATAATCAGATTTGATGGGAGAATTCATGTTACTTGACGTATCATCGGAAATATGAGTTGATAATGGGGCAGATGTTTGAATCATGACCTGATGAAACTTGATGACAACTGTTGTCCCCTTACCAGGGGTACTTTCAATACCCATTTTTCCGTTCATCATTTCTGTAAGGCGTTTACAAATCGTCAGACCCAGACCGGTACCCCCATATTTTTTAGTGCTCTGTCCATCCTGTTGCTTGAATGGTTCAAAGATCGATTCTATCTGATCTTTTGCGATACCTATACCACTGTCCTGTACTTTGATACAAAGGTTTATACATGATTCAGTGTCACATTCTTCTTTTATAAACAAGACTTTTATAAATCCGGATTCGGTAAATTTGAAAGAATTACCGATCAGATTAACCAGGATTTGTCTGAGTCTGATTTCATCAAACAGAATCGTAGAAGGTAATGATGCGTCAATTTCGATATGAAATTCTATTGGTTTTTCCTGAATTGATAACATAAAGATTTGTTCCAGCTCTTCCTTTAGTTTGCTGAAAGTAATTGAGATATACTCAATGTTTAGTTTACTGGCTTCAATTTTTGACAAATCCAGTATATCATTGATCAGTCGTAGCAGGTTTTGAGAAGCATTACTGATTCCTTTGAGGTATTGATCTGATTTCGGATCAGCCGGATTAGTTGCCAGTAAACTGGAAAAACCGTTAATGGCATTGAGTGGTGTTCTGATTTCATGACTGATACTTGCCAGAAATTCAGA
Organism: Candidatus Cloacimonadota bacterium; assembly: GCA_029564175.1. Lineage (GTDB taxonomy): Bacteria > Cloacimonadota > Cloacimonadia > Cloacimonadales > WRIO01 > JAGOCT01. Next base: position 6,448 of record JAKQQL010000144.1, on the reverse strand, counting down.
TTTACTTCTATTAGCCTGTTCTGCTTTTTCTTTCGCTTCCTGCAATTCCAGATTTTTTTGGATCAGTTCCTGAGTTCTTTCATCAACTTTATGTTCCAGATTCCTTTTTGCTTCAATCAGTTCTTCTTCGTATTGTCTTCTTTCTGTGATATCATGACCTTCAATTAATATGGAATCTGCCTGATTTTGGCTGTTTAATATTGGCTTAAAACTGATTTCTGCATAGATTTGCTCTTCATTATATTTGAACAAATGTTCTTTTATGAAAAAGCCACTCATAATCGCATTTTGAATGCCTTCAATGAAGAGTTTTTGAAAATAAAGGTCAGTATTGTGTTTAAACAAATCCCATACGTAATATCCAAGCGCTTCATTTTCAGTGATTTGAAATCTATCCAGTATTGCTTGATTGACTTCCAGTATTTTACCATCAAAAGAGACAATCGCACTCATTTGATAGGTCTGGTTAAAGATCGCTTTATATTTTTCTTCTGTTTCTGAAATGAATAAAGAGTATGATTGTAACATTTTTTGCATATGATTAAATGAGGCTGCTAACTCGCCAATCTCTGTGTTGTCTTTTATGTCAATAAACTGGTCTAATTTACGGTTGCTGACATTTACTACTGCATCTTTCAGCATAATCAGCGGGTTGACAATATGCTTTTGACTAAATCGAACTCCCCAAAACAAGGAATATAACATGGTGAGTATTACAGATAATGAAATACATAAAAGCAAAGTCCATAACTCTGAAAAAATAGATATAAATATCGTTTCGGTTACGATTGCCCAGTTCAGATAATCAAGTGGTTTTGTAAGACTTAAGGCGAATTGGCTGGAAATGCCTTTTCCGAAACTTAATCCAAAATGGAAATTATTAAAGTTTTGAATCGTTTTCATAGATTTTAAATGTTTAGTAGAGGAATCAAATTTCATTTCCTGATCGGAGATGATTTTAAAATCATCATTGATTATATAAATCTGAATATTTGTTTGATCGGAGACCAATTTTGTGAATTGCATGAACTGGTTAATGTCAATTTGTGCTTTCAAAATGCCGGTGATTACTCCATTTTCATCTTCAATGCTACTGAAAATCAGGATTTTATAAAGATGATTTTTGTCATTGGAAATCGCATAATTGAATGCCTGTAACTCATCGACTATCTTTAGTGGCAGTTTAGGCTGATAGATATTGGATTTTGTTTCTTTATTATTGTAAGTGTAAAGATGTTCTCCGGAGGGTTTGTAGTAACTAATTTCCTCAAACTGTTTTGAATATTTCAGAATTTGAAGCAACTGAAGCTTGATTTCACTTTCATTTGAAAACTGATTATGATTATTTTCTGAAAAGATTCTTAATTCTTTTAAACTGTTTTCAATTTGTCTGGTAAATTCGTTTCTAACGTGACTATTGATTTCTTGATGTGCTTTCGTCATGTGATAGATTTTGATGTTATAGAAGAAAATGAGTAAAACAAACGATAATATTAAAATGGGTACTAAACTCACTGTATAGAGTAATTTTGTGATTTTCTCACTGATACCCTGTTGTTGGGTAAATTTTCTGATAAATTTCAAACGGTTCATTTGTTTTTATTGAATGCTTGTGTTTTTTGAATATACTGCTTTGATTGATTTAATCAATGAATTTGCTATCTTCTTTTAGACCAGTCAGGGAAGGGCAGAATCATTTCAGTCTTTGCCATTTCTTTTGGCCAGACAACATAAGGCTTTTCATTTTGAATCTGAACAATAATTCCTTTTCCCAGAATGTTTTGTCCGTTACGGTCAAACTGAATACCCTCCCAGGGCATGATTAACTGCTCTTTGGGTATCTTAACAGACATGGTACTTTTCTTAATGTCATAAGGGGAAATGGATTGAGAATGATTTAAAATAGAAGCAAGAATAAAGATACCTGTAAATGCTCTGGCAGAATTGCCTGTCATATCCTGTTGATACCTGACCCGATAAAGATCATTGATTCGTTTACTGAGCATATTGCTTTGGTTAATGTCTTTTGCCCAGGTTTCTCTGCTGAAAATAAAATTACTGTCTGTGCCTAATGAATCAACAAAAGAGGGACTGGAAAATCCTGCATTCATTGCCAGAATAGCATAAGGATTTATGTTATATTTTTTATAGGCTTTCATCCATTGGATGGCATCCTGATCATAAGAGGCATGCATGATGATAGCAGGCATTGCATCCTGAATCCGTTTCATGTGGTTTTCTGTATAGAGTTTTGTAAAATCATAGCTGATTTCATCTACAATTTTGTAATTATTTCTTAAAGCAATTCGCATTTCTGCTTGTGCAACGTTAGTTCCCCATATAGAATTTTCATATACAACGACAATACGCTTGGGGATGGGGTGAGATTTTTCAAGTTCATTTAAAAAATCAAAGAAGTTCGTACTAAATATTTCATCATCGGGTGTTGTCCTGTAAAAATGGCGCAATCCTCTTCTGGTTAGAATTGGTGCGGTTGATGTAAATGTAAAGAAGGGAATGTCATACATCTCTGCCCGTTCACTGGCCAGTGCTGTTGCATTGCTGAAGTAACAACCAACCAGAAGAGATACTTGATCTTCTTTTACCAGCTGATCTACCAGATCACTGACTTTTTCTCTGTTATTACCGTAATCTTTGTAAATGAGTTTAATCTTTTTAAATCTGAAGTTTGGAAGTCCTTCTGTTTCTGCAAAATCCATCGGTAAATCGTATTTATAATTCACAATATCTACTGCCAGGTCAAGGGCTTGTTGAATATCTTTGGATACTTTATAGTTATCACCGCTAAGTGGAAGAATTACGCCAATTTTTATGATATTCTTATCAGAATTTTGGGAAAAAGAACACGAATTCAAAAGAATCACAAGGCTTATAAATAAAATGAGTGTTTTTATCCTTCGCATATTATCTCCTTTATTTTACTGTTTGTCAAACTGTATCATTTCTACATTCTCGGCATATTGTTTATAAACGATACGGTCAAAATTTGAGAATTTATTGAGTTTTTTTACGATATTATCAACACTCTCGATGACTTTTTGTAAATATTTGTCATTTTCAAGCTCAGGGTTTCTGATTTTAAGCATCTCAATATTGCCCTGAATAACGGTTAATGGCTGATTGAGTTCATGATTGGTGGTTACAGCCATAGCCAGTACACTCTTTATTCTTTCCATTTCAATCATTTTTTCCTGTTGAATTTGAAGTGTATGCAACGCATTACTGAGATCTTGATTGACTTCTGACAGTTCCTGATTTTGACGAACAATGATCTCTCGAGCAAATTTATTCAGTAAATGGGTTTTTATACGGGCAAGCAGTTCTTCTAGTTTAAAGGGTTTATTGATATAATCAGTTGCGCCTAAGTTAAACCCTTTTACAATATCGTCAGCTTCAATTCGGGCAGTTAGGAAGATAACGGGGATTTCACTGCTTAGAGGATCTTTTTTGAGTTCTTTTATGACGTCATAACCATCCATGACCGGCATTTGAATATCGAGTAAAATCATATCGGGATGTTTTGCTTTTACCATTTTTAATGCCTGTTCACCAGAATTGGCTGTTAACACCTGATACTGATTGGAAAAGAGAATATTGCCAATCAGCTGAATGTTTTCACTGATGTCATCAACAACGAGGATCTTTGCCTGTTTTACCAACTCATCAAGATCATTACTATTCATTTTCACACTCCTTAAAATATAATATATTATTTGAACCAATTCGTCAATTGTTTTTTTGAATGGTTGTGAGAAAAGAATAGCACTGGCAAGTTTACCGAAGGATATATTGTTATTTAATGGCTGATAAGACTCCGTTAATTCATAAATATATGACTTTATCATCGCTTTTGTATCATCTGAAAATCCAAATAAAGTGATTACTCTCCTATTTTTTTGATGATTACTTTTTTGAGCTTTTCTTTTAATTGAAGACTGATGATTTTGTGCTCTGCTGATTTTAGTTCAATGGCAGTTTCTGTCCATTCAGGTATGAAGTTTTTGGGAAGGGTACTTTGTTCTACTTTCAAGAGCCATATACCGCTTGTAAGCTGGTTAAATTTAAAATGACCCCGTTTATCACTAACTGTCGTTTGTATTTGATTCCCCTGTATAGCAGTAATCACCAGTCCTGCGTAAGCCTCTGCTTCAACAAATTCTGGCTCTTTTTGCAGATACCAGTTACTAACCGGTTTATATAGTTTAACGGTTCCTTCTATCGATGCGGATGGGTAGCGGATGAAACGGATATTCTGTAAGCTGTCAGCTTTTATGTTGATCGTAAGGGGTAATGCCGGAGAAAACACATAATCGCCTTCATCGGGGATATCCAGCTGATAAGTACCAGGGCGAAGAGATGGAAAAATAAAGTCTCCCTTTTGATTGGTAATCGCCAGATTTTGATTGAGTTTGATGATTTTTCGTTCAATGGCATTTTGATTCTGATCAAACAGGCTTCCTTTTAGATATAGCAAATCTCTGCGTTCCTGAAGAGGTATGGAAAGGTTGCAGGATAAACCTGCCCCTGTAAACCAGTAAATACTTTGATTATCAGCTGATAAACCCGAGTTTATAGAGATGTTCCACTCATCGGAAATTCGCCATAAAAGGCTGTTACTGATATTCGATCTTAACTCTGTATGCTGATGCAGATAGAACTGATTACTGATACTTAATGAACTTGAGAATTTTTGTCCGAATAAGCTGTTGATAGCGATTCCTGAACTGATGGAATTTATGTAAGTCCGACTGTAAGTTGAATTCTGACTGCTAAACTGTAATGAGGCTGATACCAAATGAATCCGGTTGATCGGATAGGATATGGCACTCCGATAGCTTTGAGAAAATTGGTCAGCACTCTGGTCTGAATGAGTATATTTGTAGCTTGCTGCATAATCTGTCTTGAGTTTGCCAAATGATTCGTTATATGTCCAGTTATTGCTCAGCTCTCTGGAATTGGTTTGACTGTTACTGTATTGATTGTTCGTATGTTTATAATCTATTTGGGTAAACAGGCTTTTAATGAGATTGATATTAAGTGCATAACGTTGCTCATTCTGTCTAAATTTTTGATCAATCTGATAGCTCTCCTGATCGAAGAAGAGATTGAAGGATCGGGATAATGCATTAAAACGAAGCACATGATTCATACTTGATTTCTGAGCACCTGAATTTAAGAAATTCTTTGGCATGAAGAAATAACGTGAATTTAGCTGGAAACGATTGAATGAAGGAGACCATCTTACGTCATAACTAAGGACATTTTTATCCTCAAGTGTGTTGTAACTATGTGCAAGTTCAGTATCAAAATCAAGATAGCGGTTGATTCTGATTTGATTTTCTATGACACTGATATACAAGTCTGAATTTTCTGAAAAGGTATGAGAAAAAGAATGGCTGGTATATCGCCATGGTCTGCTACTAAGAGAGATTCCATAATGATTTTCATAGGTATCCAGATCCTGGACATAACCCAGATTCATGTACAGATAGCGGCTGTTAATGCTTAAATTGCTGCCTTTGCCGTAATGACCCGGCAACTTGGAGGAAATGAGATTTAGTCCCGTATCTCCGTATGTAAACTGGGTATGGGGATTTTGAAATACAACTGAACTTCTTGAGTCCTTGTTAAATAACTCGGATTTCATATCGTTAGCACTATAATTAAAACTGATTCTGTTTTTTCTTCCGGTATCCAGCCAGCTGTCTCCTCTGAGCGAGTAAGAGTCATTGTACTCATCGCGGTTATAGCGGTTTTGAGTGCTTAATGAGAGATTCAACTGATTGTATATATCTTTTTGATTGTAGATGATGGGAACTATCTGGCTGCTGAAATTGATGAAATGTGTTTCCTTATCTCCGTTTTCATATAGGATCTGTACCGGAAGGCTGATATAAAGTGCTTGGGACTGGTATATATCAGAATTCATAAACAGGGTGAAGGATAACTTTTTTTCCTGATTGATGCCGAGTGTTTCATTAAAAGAAGGGTTGTTTTTAATCATTTGATGATTTAGTGGTAAACTTTTGATCTGAATGCTCATATTACTCTTATTTTTGATGAAAAACTCACAGTGGAGACTGTCTCCGCTCAATGTATAGGATGGAATCTTCATCGCTTCTATTTCATAGTCTTTCTGAACCGGTATTCTGACTCTGAGTAGTAAGGAATCTGTAGTTTTACCGGACAAATCAGATACTCTGTAGATTATCGGAAAAAGGCCTGATTTGGCAGTAATGGGTATTCTGACTGTACTCAGTTTAAACGTTTTTTGCCCTGCTTCCAGTTTGATATCATGTTTGAAAAGGTATTTCTGCCAGTCAGCAGATACCTGTAATTCACCGCTCAGATGAATAAGAGAATCACTGTTGTTTTCCATACCAATGGAAAAGGTGACACTTTTATTAATCTGCAAGGTGTCAGGGGC
>JAKQQL010000143.1:0-2144 GCA_029564175.1 Candidatus Cloacimonadota bacterium | reverse complement strand
CTCCGCCACTGTAATCAGCCCGCAGGGGATTAAGTCACTGTTAGATGGGAAGGCTTAATCACAATACCCGCTGAGAGTCAGGAAACCTGCCATATGTCTTTAGAGTATTTCTTGCGGAAGATGAGAAATAACGCAAAGCGTCTGCTCTGCATCTAAAGACTATGGTATATTATCAAGTGAAAGGATGCAAAGCATGAAAAAAATATTTTTATTCATCTCCCTCTTAGCCCTCTTAATCCTCTCCTGCCAAAAATCAATACCTAAAAAAGGGATTGTGGTAATTTCACCTGAATTGGCAGAAATTATTGTCAGTATTGCCGGAGACGGTCAAATCATCGGGGTAGCAGAAGAATGTGATTATCCGGATATCCTGCAAAGTAAAGAAAAAGTAGGCAATTTCGGTCAAATCAGTCTTGAAAAAATTATCAAACTCAACCCTGAATATGTTATCACCTCATCTCTTGAGCAAGAATCTATCGCCAAAGAATTACAAAAGATAGGTATCAAAACTGTATCTCTTTACCCTAAAAGCATCAATGATATGCTAAATATCATTACTGAATTAGGCAAAATCACCAAAACAGAAAAACAGGCAGAAATACTCAGAAACAATATAAGCCAACAGATTGACTCATTAAAAACATTCAAACCAGATACCGAAAAAAGTGTACTGATAGAGATTTACAATGATCCGCTCATGAGTGTTTCTGATGCTTCATTTGTTGGTGAATTGTTACAAATTGCCGGCGGAAAGAATGTCTTTCCTGTTTTAGAAAGAGATTACTGCCGTGTTAAAAACGAAGAAGTTATCAAAGCCAATCCGGATGTCATCATCATCACTTACCCGGGGATGACAAAAGAAATGGTAAAAAGCCGAAAAGGCTGGCAGAAAATCAATGCTGTGAAATACAACAGAATATATACGACTGAAGAAGTTAACCCGGACTTCATCCTCAGAGCAATTCCACGAAGTATTGAAGGTATCAAACAACTTCGGAAAGCGATTTATGAATAAGCATTTTATCTTTGCGATACTTCTGTTACTACTTCTCATTGCCATTTACAGTATGTTTGGTTATACCAGCTCATTCTTGTTTATGAATGTGCGTCTCCCCCGTTTATTACTGACAATCATGGCTGGTATGATACTATCCGGCACCGGCTCAGTATTTCAAATATTATTAAATAACCCCCTGGCAGAGCCCTATATACTTGGGGTATCCTCAGGAGCTGCCTTAGGCAGTATTATTGCAGGCTTAACAGGTATGTTCGTTTTAGCCCCGTTATTTGGTTTTACAGGTGCGCTTGCCAGTATTCTGATTGTATGGGCATTGAGCCATACCGGTGGATTTATGGACAAAACCAGACTTTTATTTTCAGGCATTATCTTTGGTATGTTTGTTTCGGCGATCATATCATTTCTAATGTACTGGTTTCAGAAGGATGTTGGAATTATTTTACAGGTATTAATGGGGAATCTGGGGCATATCTTCAGTCAAACAGAATGGATCATATTCTTAATCAGTTTTGGCATCAGTCTTATTCTGTTATTAAGCCTCTATTTTAGGTCAAATGCCCTGAATATCATGACGACTGGGGATGATTCGGCACAGAGTATGGGAGTTGATGTCAAAAAACTGAGACTGAATGTGTTTATCACCGGTTCGGTTTTAACCGGTATATCGGTCGCTTATGCGGGTATCATTGGCTTTATTGGTCTGATAATCCCCCACTTTGTCAGAATACTGGTCAGTTCAGATCAAAAAAAAGTTTTTCCGCTTTCAGTAATATATGGAGCAAATTTTCTTTTATTATGTGATCTGATCGCCTGTAATCTGACTGTAGTAGAGTTTCCGGTCGGCATCATTACTTCATTTATTGGATGCCCTGTATTTTTATATTTACTGCTCATTCGCAAGAAATGAGTTGATATAGTTCTTTGACAAAATCATAGTGTGAATTATGCTTTAACAGCAGGTAAAATCTGCAGATACTAAAAAAGCGGTGCTTTCATCGCACCGCTCGTATGTAGAAGAAAAAATTACTTTCTGATGCTCTTTGCTGAAGGATAGCCATTTAAAGGCTCTGCGTTATTGACTGCATTTAACACAGCCTGTTCCATTACTCTGGTCATTAACATACCC
>JAKQQL010000133.1:0-3918 GCA_029564175.1 Candidatus Cloacimonadota bacterium | reverse complement strand
TGCCATACAAACACCTCTTGCTTCAATTGTATTCATATTGAAGCAATTTGTCAAGAATGCTCGACAATCCTAATATCTATTATAACTCATATAAGGATAATGTTTTATTTTGCGCCCTCGAAAGCGCGTCTGTCTAACATTTGCTTAACCTTTAAATCCGTGCCCGAAGGGCTTGGCATGGTTCTTGCATGAAGGAGCGACGCCACGAAGTGGCGAAGCGACTCGCAAGAACCATGACAAAGGATTTATAAGGTTGAAGCAGTTGTTAGGTTTCTTCTTTTAAAGAAGCCATCCCCGTTCTAGCCCTGAAGATACTCCAGAATCCCAGTCTTTACAGAGATATGCTTTAACATTAAAAAATAAATGATTAATGACTTCTTGAAAAATAGGATTTTTAACATAGCCAGGAAGATATCGATATTCTCTATCTGTGTTTTTTTGTTTTCTTATTACATATATCTGATCAACTTTAAACTTCCGAAGATTAATATTTTCGGTCAATTTGAGCCATTCAGAAACTACAAAATATATAGCATTAGGATTTCTCATTTTTAGTTGTTCTGCTGCTGTTGATGAACCTTCAAGCATCGTTTTATCCAAATATGTTTTACATTCAATTGCAATTGCAGGTATTTGGAACTGGTATTTTTCTTCAACTGTTTCACCTTGGCATTTAAATGAAGAATCAATGCTTGCGCCAATAATGAAATCGTGGTCTTTAGTCTCAATTTTCAAGCATGGACGAGAAACCATTTCACGAAAATTGCCAGCTTGAAAAAAAATATCCTTAAAAGTGTGAGCTTTCCCTATCATAGCAGAAGAAGAAAAATCATTAACAAGATCTTTAAACAAATAATACATAAATTCTTCGAGAACTGAGGAATGTAGATTTGAGCGTGAATCAAATTTTTCTGCATATTTTTGCTGATCAATAAAATCTTTATATTCAGAGAATAGTCGTACACGTTCTGATAATATTGTTAGATCTTCATCCGCCCTATCTTCAATACAAGGGCCAACTAATGCAAGGTTTGATTCTTTCCATATATCATATTTCTCTCGTATTTCCGTTAAAAATTGTTTTGATTCAAGATCGGAATACTTTGCGTCGCTAGTTTCTTTTTGTAGAAGATTATCCCCATGAACAAACATATTACCTCACAATTGATTAATGATATTTATTGCTACTGCTTTTGATAATAATGGAGGAACAGCATTACCAATCTGATTATATTGGCATAAATGTTTTTCATCAGAACGTCCTTCACGTTCTAGTAATTTTTGACTTACTACTGTTGGTTTGCCTAAAAATCTATAATTATCAGGAAAAGACTGAATTCGTGCCCCTTCTCTTGGTGTAAAATTTCTATTCTGATAAGGATGTACAAAATTAGCATAAAATGAAGCAGGTATCGTATGGCTTTGTTTATTAGGATGTAATCTTCTATTGTTTTGATCATAAAGTTTATCAGAAAACTGGCCATTTCCATTTCTTCTTAACGGTTTCAAATGATCTGGAACATCGCTAACCGTATCACCACACTTCATAGATGAAAATCTCTCAATCATCCTTTTCGAGTGCATCATAGCTTTGTGGTTATATAATTTTAAACTATTATTCCGTAATAATGCTTGGTATTCATTCTTTGGTTGCTGTGTATAATCCATTTCTTCAGAGCCTTCACAGGCATCAATAATCGGAAGATCTGATATTGCATCCCATAAAGTAGGGCATTGTTTCAATGAATCAAATAAGGAGGCATCTTTTTGATTTGTATAGGTCGGTATAGGAAACGGACTTTCTAGTTTTTTTTGTGTTCCAATAATAAAAAGCCTTTTTCTTATCTGTGGTACACCAAAATCAATTGCTTCTAGGACTTTGTAATTTACAAAATATCCTAAGCATTCCATTTCCTCGATAATTATTTGTATCACGGGAGTATTGTAATGTGTTTTCGCGGAAAGAAGATTTGGAACATTTTCCATTACCATTACTTTAGGATGGAACAGTTTACCAAGTCGTATAAACTCTTGAAACAATGAATTTCGAGGATCTTTTGGATCTCCAGCGTTTCTGTTACAGATTGAAAAACCTTGGCAAGGAGGACCACCAAGAAGAATGTCAATATTCTGATTTTTCAGAATATTGACTACTTCTTTGTCAGAGATTTGCTGAATATCACGGTTAATCACGATTGCTTGCGGGTGATTATAACTAAAAGTATCACAAGCCCATTGATCTATCTCAAGAGCTCCAATAATGTCACATCCAGCTAGCTGAAAGCCAAGGCTAAACCCACCAGCTCCAGAAAAGGAATCAAAAACACTTAACATTTTACTAGTATACCTGAAAACCTTTTAAAAGTATAGAAATGCAATAAAAACTGATATCTATATATACTATATTAACTTATTTTATTTCCCTCGGCGCGAAGCGTCAACCTAACATTTGCTTAACCTGTAATTCCGGCCCGAAGGGATTGGCGTGAAAATTGCACTAAAGGAGCGTAGCGACGACTGCAATTTTCATGACAAAAGGAATTATCAGGTTGAAGCAGTTGTTAGGTTTTATTCCTTAGTTAGTATTTTAATTTTTTGCATTTAAAATATTATAGATAGTTACAAACTAATATAACCTTTACGAATTGCAAAGTCTAATGCTTGAGGTAAAGCTTCAATAGGGAATTCCCCTCCTCTCGCAGCTTTTCCATTTTTATCAAACCAAGTATACTTTATTGACTTTGCAGTATCCGTTCCATCATCCCATGATGCAATTCCTAATCGTAATTCACAGCTTTTATTACACTTAGCTTTTTCCGAGTATTCTTGTTTCATATTTACTCCTATACCTATTGATTACCAAATGACCCTTGATAGCCTAATTTTCTTAATTTTACTTGCGTTCTTAAAGGTATTGAAGTACCGTCAAAATTCTGTCGTCCATAACTAAAATCAATTTTTTCAATAGATTCCGGAATAAAAATTTCTGAAAGTTGAGAACAAAAAATGAATGCATCACTACCAATTTTTGTAACAGATGCCGGCAAAGTTACTTTTTTTAATTTTAAACACCTTTCAAAACAATCAACAATTTGTAAACCGTCTTCAAATATGACTTCTTCAATATTTGTATTGTTAAAACTGTACATTGCTTTTATAGGATGATATTGCACTTTCTGCCATTCTTTTCTTACTATGATTGACTTTTCTTCAAAATCTACATACTCAATTCTAATTTCGGTAAGACTATTAAGTTGTTGAATAGAACCTTTCAAAGAGATGTAGAAACTTTCAGGATTCCTTCTATTTCCCTGAGCAAGAATTATACATTTTTCTAAAGTTGTAGGTAGTGATTCTACTGTTATATGACTTAATGGTGTACCCCTAAAATATATTTGCGTTAAACTAAAATGTTTTAGACCATTTGGTAGTTTAACTAAGATCTCTGGCACATTAGAGAATCCAAGGAATTCAATATCTACTACACTTACAGGGATTCCTTCAATTTCAGAAGGAATATCATAAACGGCTAAATTGTTCTTAAATCCAGTTATAACAATTGACTCGCCATCACTAAATAGCTTGTAATTAAAATCATGCTCTGGATTTGCAGCAAAACTACTCATTGTTACTATTAACAAAGCAACAAAAACAAAATAATTCTTTTTCATACAAATTCTCCTTCGGATAATCTATTTCCCAAAAAATAGTAATGATTTGAAAGTATCAGTTCATTATTATCTGTTTGTCAAGTGATTTTAAGCGCCGAAGGCGTCAACCTAACATATTCTACCTCAGAAAACCCTATAAGAAAACTATCAAGAAATTCAGATAAACAAAAGCGCAATAAGCTTCGCGCAAGAATTGTTAGGCAGTTTTGAAGTGTGAATAAGTTTCTCTACGTTATATTTGATAGAA
>JAKQQL010000132.1:0-20179 GCA_029564175.1 Candidatus Cloacimonadota bacterium | reverse complement strand
ATAACTTCCTAAGAATAATAAAAAGATAGGAGGGTCCAATGGGAACTCAACAAATCCTTATGATCGTATTATCAGTTATCGTTGTAGGTGCAGCGGTAGCGGTTGGTATTCAGATGTTTGATGTACAGGCAACAAATGCACAAAAAACAGCAATTGGTGCTGATCTCCAAAATTTTGCAGGTCAGGTATTAGCTTATATGAGAACTCCTGCTTCAATGGGTGGAGGCAAAGGGCTTGATGAACCAGATTTAGAGGGTTTAGCAAAATATATGGGGTTTACTGAAGAATCGAATACGAAATTAACGAATGGTAATGCTACTTATGAAATTTTAAGCTCATCTAGCTGGGATATTGCTAATGGAGTTGTATCAGGAAATATTAAGATTCAAGGTAAAAGTCTTGACGGAAAAACTGATATGACTGTTACTATTGATGTTGATCCTACAAAAGAAGCTAAAGATGTAATAACAACAACAGTAACAAAATAATCTATTCTTTACTTGAGTATATAAGGGGAAGATTACTTCCCCTTTTTTTAAGAGGTGAATTATCAAAGAATACAAATATAATGCCACCCATATCTCCGGCAAGCAGATTAATGGACTGATTCAAGCCAAAAATAAGGCAGAAGCCAAGTCTAGAATCAATCAGATTGCATCAAAAAACAATCTGACGATCAAATCGATTCTGGAAAAAAGAGACTTTTTTTACTATATCACCATGCCGAACAAGAAAAAGGTGAAAGGGAAAAAGAGTGCCTTTTCTGCAGAAGAAATCAGGCTTGCTTTGGTTAAATTAGGCTATCAGAAAGTCAAAGTAGAGCCTGTCTTACTCGACTTTAAAATGAAACCGCCTTTTGAAAGCATTATGATGTTTATTAACCTCTCTGCTTTTATGCTCAAAGAAAAAATGACCTATGATAAGATTCTGGAAATGCTGGCTGAAGAAGAATCCAATCCTGTATTAAAAGAAACGCTAAAAAACATTCAGGGCGAACTCAAAAAAGGACGCGAAGGAGAAGAAGTTTTCCGACAATATCAGCACATTTTTGGCAAATTCCCTGCCTATATGTTGGGATTAGCAACTAAGTCTGGTAATATGGCTGATGTTTATGAGGCAACCGCCAAATTTATGGAACGAGATATGGAATACAGGAAGTCATTGAAACAAGCCATCATGAGTCCTGCCTTTACTGTTTTTGCTATGTTTATTGCAGTTTTTTATTATCTGATTTCTATATTTCCTACAACAGCCAAGATGTTCCTGCGTTTTGGACTCGATGTACCACCTATGACCAAGGCAACTTTGGCTTTTAGTGATTTTATGATGATCCACTGGTGGTGGATTACCTTAATCATCATTATCCCTCCCATTTTTATAGTCTTTTATTGGCGTTCAGATGTTGGACAGGTGGCAAGAGACAAAATGCTTATCAATCTGCCGATGATCGGACCCTTACTTCATAAATCCAGTATCGAAATTTTCTTCCGTGTCTTTTCAGCCATCTATTCCGGTGCGGAAAACAATATTGAAACGCTTAGAGCCTCTGCTGAGGCCTGTCGAAATAAATACATGGAAAAAGGTATAAAAGAAGTAGCAATTCCTATGATGCTCAAAGAAGGGGCTTCACTGGTACCTGCCCTTCAGGCAGCAGGTGTATTTAACAGAACAACTCTGAATAGACTCCGATCTGGTTCTGAAACCGGTAATATCGTCTCTTCCGCTGAACAGATTGCCAAATTTTACGAGCAGGAGACTACTTATAAAATGCAGAGTCTAATTATGTCGATTCAATCTCTAATCGGTGCTTTTATCGGCATTGTAATTACCGCTTTAACGATTGTTTCTTCTGAAGTAGCCATGATCAGCCCCAAGACACCAGGGATGTAGAAATGGGGACACAACAAATTCTAATGATTGTTATATCTGTTATTATCGTTGGTTCAGCCATTGTGGTTGGGCTTACTATGATGAACGCTCCGGCACAAAATTCTCTTAGACAACAGGTAGTTTATGAATTGCAATTCTTCGCCAGTCAGGTACTCGCTTTCAAACGCACTCCAACTTCAATGGGTGGAGGACTTGGAAATATTTTTGATAAAAACCAGTTAGGCAATTATCTTGGTTTCACAGACAATGTCTATACTAATCAGAATGCCACCTATACTCTTGTTGAATATAAAGACAATATCGCTGAAATTTCTGCTCAAAATCCTGAAAATACTTTAAATATTCTCATGAAAGTTGATGTGACAAAGACATCAACTGATGCTATCACTTTTGAAGAATTAGAATAGTTCATGAATAACGACCATCCTGGTCGTATATGTAATTTGATTTTCTGTTTTTCACCGTATCGTCAAGGACCTGGAAGGTCATTCTACTATTAACCTTCATTCATTACAAACAGCCATAATAAATCTAATCCGCCAAAATCAGCGCTATCCGTGTCAAAAAATATCCATTTTTTCAGTGTTATCAGCGTCCAGAAGTACAAAGATGCACAATCACAAAAAAACTCTGAAACAGTTATATTTTGCAGTGTTATATTATTCAAAGTAATAAAAAGAGTGAGGTTGTTAAAAAAGTCTTGACAAAATAAAAAGAATAAATGATTAGTCATTATTATAGAGTGTGCCGAAGTGGTGAAATTGGTAGACGCAGTGGACTCAAAATCCTCCGGGTGTAAACCCATACCGGTTCGAGTCCGGTCTTCGGCACCATACTTTTTGGAGGACTATTGTTAGTCTTACCTCAAAATAATGACTTTAACACCCAAACCAAATAAATACGTGGAGGATTGAGATGCTAAAAAAGCATACGTTTTTTGGAATGATTACTATAATCATGATTTTATGCCCTGTATTACTATCTGCTGTATCTGAAGCTGGTGTAATTTTCCTGACAATTGAGCCAGGATCTCGTCCAGGAGGTATGGGTAATGCCTATGTGGCTCAAGCAGATGATGCATTTGCAAACTACTGGAATCCAGGTGCGCTGGCCTTTAACCGTAAAACCCAGATTGCAGGTATGCATACCAATTGGTTTGGTGATGTTGATGGTATTAACGATATGTATTTTGAATACCTGGCTTATAATGAATATATTGAAGATTTATCTGGAAATCTTGGTTTTCATATTCTGTACCTGACTTACGGAGAGCAGGAAAGAATTAATGAACAGAATCAATCAGAAGGCACATTTAAAAGTTATGAAATTGCGATTGCTTCTTCTTATGCTTATCAATACAGTGATGAGCTGGGAATTGGCGCTACTTTTAAATTTATACTGAGTGATTTATCTCCGGAAGGTACTGGCCAAACTGAACAAAATGAAAAGGGTCGTGGTATGAGCTACTCTTTTGATCTTGGTCTTAAAAAGAAAAATCTGCTGGTAAACGGACTTGATTTTGGCTTGAACATCCAGAATATTGGACCGAACATCTCCTTTATCAACCAGGATCAGGCAGATCCATTACCATTAAACTGGAGAATGGGTTTCTCATATCGTGCTGTTGAAAATGAATTTAATAAATTCACTGTTAATGCTGATATGAACAAATTGCTGGCAAATGATGATTTTGTCTTAGCCCGTTTAGTCACCGCATGGGCTGATGATCCAACAGATCAGGAAATTGAATCGACTATTTTTAACGTAGGCAGTGAATACATTTATTTAAATCTGCTGGCTCTCAGAGCTGGTTACATCTATGATAAAGCCGGTAGTATCATGGGTCCCCACTTTGGCGCCGGTGTCCAGTACACATTCTCAAATCAATATAAGTTGAGCTTTGATTTTGCAATGCAGGAAGGTGGAGAAATGACTGATTACAACAAAACATTCTCCATCGGTCTTGAATTCTAAATAATTCTCTGATAGAGACGCATAACGAATGCTGTGTAAAAGACATAAAATGTCGATTTACAAAGGATTCCAGGATTAGTTTCCCTGTGCGTCTCTTTTTTTTTGACAAGATTAATAAAGGAAACATACATGAAAATTAAGATGATTATCTGTGTACTGATTGTAATTTTTTGTACTCAAATTCTTGCTCAGAATGACAAAATTATCTTTGGCAAAAAAGATTTCAAAAAAACAACTTTACCCAAGCGTCACCCTGCGAGTGACTATTTTTCAAAGCAATATCAATCCTATCAGGCAGATGCCAAATCACCCAATTTTAACAAATTATTAGTACTTCTTGTCGATTTTCAGGAAGACAATAATCCTAACACAACTGGAAACGGTAAGTTCGTTACTTCTCCAGATACAAGTTATAAATTTATAATTGATAGCCCTCCAAGAAACAGACAGTATTATGAAACTCATATGGAGGCCTTGAAATATTACTATCGGGCAGTGAGCTATGAAAATTATCAGCTTGATTATAATGTTTATCCTAAAAATCAGCAAGCTTATACCCTGCCTCATGAAATGGCTTATTATCATCCTGCCAATAGTAGTAGCAGTCTCTTTATCAGTCGCATCGAAGAATATTTTCATGATGTTTTTACCGTTGCAGATTTAGATCCTGAAATAGTATTTGCTAATTATGACCATTATATGATTATTCATGCCGGTTCAGACTGGCAACACGATACTCAGGGAAATTCTCCTTCTGATCTCCCTTCTTTCTTTATACGTGTAGGGACAGGTAAGGAAGTGATTGTTGATGATGGAGCCACTATCATTTCATATGCCTGCAATGTGCCGGAGACTATCACACAAGATACATACGAAAGTATTGAAGGAGATTATACTTATGTATATGGATATGGTGCTGTGAATGCCGTCTTTGCTCATGAATTTGGTCATTCTTTAGGATTGGTGGATTTGTACAATACTGCTAATTCCAGACCCATGGTAGGCGTTTTTGATATTATGGACTCAGGTGGACAGGGTCAGATTACGATTCCTGATGCAGATATTCCGAATAAATATTATGCAATTGAAGGCGCTTTACCTGCAATGCCTGGTGCCTGGTCAAGAAATCTTATATTTGGTGATATCTACAAAGAAAAGGGTATTACCCGCTCACTTTCAACTAAGTATGTTGATTTTGGAAATGACCAGTTGATTAGGGCTGCTGAAACAAAGTATATCCCTGATAATATACCTAATTTTTATGAAATTCCACTCAATGATAAAGAATACCTGTTGATTGAAAACAGAAGTATAGACCCTGACGGAGATGGTGGTACTTCAATGAAATCTGCTCTAAATGGGAGAATTGCTCTTTATCCATGTCCTTACGTGGGAGAAGATTTCACCTATGAATATGATTGGCTACTGCCCAGCTGGATGGATATGAATGGAAACTGGTATGGGGGAGGCTTACTGATCTGGCATATTGATAATCAGCGACTCTTTGATACAGGATTTACTGGCTCTGATGGTGAGTTTGTCAGTAATTTTGAAAATAATTCGGTTAATACTTTCTTCGCTAAGCGCAGTGTTAGAGTAATTGAAGCAGATAATCTGCCTGATCTGGGTAACCCTGCTTCGTGGTTCTGGACAGGTACAGCCTATGAATTTTTCTTTAGAAATAAACCAGTTTTAGACCAAAATGGGATGTTTGTACAATGGAGCAGTGACATTCATAATGATTCATTGTCTGCTTTTACAAAACCAGCACTTTACACCAATGATAACAAGCCCAGCTCTTGGGCAATACATTCTATCAGTGAAGCAAAACCTGTTATGTCATTCAAAATTTCAAACACAATTTTTGATAATACAATCAGATTGTTATCACCTGACTCTTTAAACTTTGTTTCTCCTGTTATTAACTTTGTTGCTGATACTGCTTCTGATATGATGATTTCAGGCGATAATGAAAGTTTATTCCTTTCTCATAACTATAGTTCTTCAGATGATTCATGGAGCTCATTCTGGACTTATGATGTAATATTTAACCCGACCTTTCCTGCTTTAAAAGTAGATCTAAACCAGAATGGATCTGAAACATTGATTATCATAGAAGATAATAAATTAAGTCTGGTTAGCCAGAATATTTATCAGGAAAAATTATTTTCTGAGCCAGTAAAAGAAAATCCTGTGGTTTTTTACAAGAATAGTATTCCATATATATTAATCCCTTTTGAGAATAAGAGTGATCTCTACAAGATGGAATTACAGGGTAGTACCTGCCTCTTTACCCTGGAAACAACTACAGCACTTACTGGAAAATTAATCGCATCAGATCAATACTTTGCAATCTTATCAGAGAAGCAGTTTTCTATTCTAAATCATGAATTTGCCTTATTAAAAAGTACGATACTGGAAGATTCGCACACGATTTATGAACCAGTTTGTTTTCAGAATAATAGTAATAGTGATCTTGAATTTTACATCATGTCTGATTCAGGGACTTTAAGGAAAATTACCTATAATAATAGCATAAAAACGCAGATAATCTTTGAAACAAGCCAATATACTCAAAAACATCCTTCACAAATCGCTTTGGCTGTTGATCTGAATCATCAACTGAATATCAGTTTTGGAGCAGACAATAAGGTCTTTGTCATTTATAATGATGGCACTTTTGCGCCTGGTTTTCCTATGGAATTGAATCATTTTAGCATAAAGGAAGACTCCTTTGTGACTACTTTAAAAAATGACAGTCAACTGATCAGTATTTTTAATGATAGCAAATCCGGTATTGTTGGTGTAAATCATCAGGCAGAAATCAGTTTAGATTATACCATGTCCTGGCAAAAAGGTCAGACAGATCCTGTATGGTTTAAGGAAACACAGAGCAACAGACTCTATTTGCTATACACAGATATGGACAACAATGTTTATTTATCATGGAAACCGCTTTCATCAAATTCTGATATTGCGTGGAATGCATACAGAAACAGCTTAAATGGTTTTTGTAACGGTAATATTTTAGATATGAATCCTGCAAACTTGATAAATGCTTATGTATATCCAAATCCGGTTATGAAATCTAATGCAAGAATCAGAATAGAAAATGCCAAAGCTGATATTAAGATAAAAATCTATAATATTAATGGAGATATCGTCTATGAGAATCTACTCGAAAAAACATCCAATATTTTCCAGGATTGCCAGATAAATGTATCTAACTATAGCAGTGGTGTTTATTTTGCAATATTATCAGATGGAATTAATCAAAAAAAAAGAATCAAATTTGCAGTTGTTAAATAGTTAATGAGGAGTAATCTATGAAGAAGTTTGTATTATTAAGTCTGTTATTCGCAGTCAGTATCACCTTTATTCATGCTCAGATTTTAGATGATTTAAAGAATGACGAAAAAGTATTAAAAGACAATATTATTCAAGTACAGTATCAAAAGAAGTCGGCGCAGAAAGCCATGCTTTATTCTGCTGTTTTCCCGGGTGCTGGTCAGTTCTATGTTAATAAAAAATCAGTTTTAACCTACATATTTCCTGTGATTGAAGTTGCTTTATGGACAAGCTACATCCACAACTACTCCAAAGGAAATGATATCACCAATGATTATGAAAAATACGCAAACACATTTTATTCAAGAGATAAACAGAGTAAAGCTGAGAATAATCTAATTGCGAAGTATCCAAATGATATCTACACGGATGACCATTTTAGACTGGATGCGACCAATACCCAACATTTCTACGAAGATATCGGCAAATACAATAAATATATCTTTGGTTGGGATGACTGGTATGCGACTTATGTCAGAGAACTTGATGCTTCCAATATTGAGTGTAACTGGGTGTTTACAGGAACAGATACAGGAAATCAATCTGATATCGTATGGATTGGTAACCGACCAATCAATCCACCAGCAGGATATGATCCGAATGCTTATGACAGTCCTGGAAATTCATCATCACGCAGACAAAAATACATCAACATGAGAGAAGATGCTGAAGTTTATTACAGTAATGCTGATAACCTCAGATTCTTACTGGTTGCCAACCACATGATAAGTGCTATTGATGCAATCAGAACTGCAAAAAAATACAATCGCAACTATATTAAAACAGCCTCTATCGAGCCAACATTATCACCCGTAATTTTTAATAACCAACTAACTCCATTATTGAATCTGTCTTATAAGTTTTGAGGTTATTTATGCAAAAATTTCTATTTAAATCATTTGTCTTTATCTTGCTGATGTTAATTTCATCTTCTGGATCTCTTTTTGCAGAAAATCCAAAATCTGTAAAAAAAGCAGTTTTATTTTCAGCAATCATCCCTGGAGCAGGACAGCTTTATGCAGGCAATCAAACCAAAGCAGGAGTATTTCTTGCAACAGAAGCAGCTTTATGGTTTGGAAAAACTCGTTTTGATGCAGAAAAAAATTGGACTGAAAATACCTACAAAAAGTATGCTGTAACTGTAGCAGGTGCAGACCCTAATACCTCAAGCAGTAAATTTAATGTGATGCAGGGCTACATTAGCAGTGATGCATACAATCAGGAAATTATTCTCAAAGCGCGTAACTATTTCCTTTTAGTCCAGAATGACCCTGAATCTTATCAGCAATATCTGGCAGAAAACCTTTATACAGGTAATGAAACATGGGATTGGCAGACTGAAGAAAATAGATTACAGTTTAAAGATATGAGAAATAGAAGACAAAAATATATCATCTACTCTAATTTTGCATTCAGTTCTTTGTTAATCAACCGTTTAATCTCTGTTATTGATGCAGCTAAAACAACAAAAAACTATAACCGACATCATGTTTATGCTATTCCAGAACCAGATGGTAAAGGAATCACTCTAAACTATGAATATCGATTCTGATTTATAAAGAGGTAGAATCATGAAACATAAAATATTCTGTTTAATGCTTTTGCTAAGCATCACTTTCGCTTTAGCCGCAACTGATAAACAACCCAAAAAAATAGTCTCTTTCTTAAAATCTGCTCTTATACCCGGCTGGGGAGAATTATCTCAAAACCATAAAAGTGCTTATGTATTTTTTACTTCTGAAGCCTCTCTGATTCTAAGTTATAAATATTTTGAACTTCAATCAGATAATAAGATTAATCAATCCTTGCTTTATGCATGCAAAAAAGCTCATATTCCCTATAAAATAAAAGATGAAAATCTTAGACTAATAGTCGGTAAATATAATAGTTCTGGGTATAACTCGGGTGGATATAATGAAAGCATTGTCAAAGCAGCCATGAGTTTATATCCTGATAATCCAGATGCTCAAACGAACTATATATCAGCAAATATTCTGCCTGAAGATATCTATTGGGCATGGGATTCAGTCGCAGATCAGAATAAATACAGAATTATGAGAAAAGATTCCAATGAATTTAAAGATTTGGCAAAAGCGGTGAGTGGAGCGATTATCGCTAACCACATTGCCAGCGCATTCAACGCAGCCAGAGTAACAAAAAAGAATAAAACAGATATTGGCATTGGTTTAAATCATGAGTTTAAACCGCTTTTAACTTGTAATTACAAGTTCTGATATACCATAAAAATATTTTAAACGCTGATTCATAGTTTTCTATGAAATCAGCGTTATTCATTTTAGTGTTTATCAATTTTTATTAAATCATATTATAGCTCATTTTCGTTTGACAAATTATCTTATTAAATTAATTAGGAATCTAACTATTAGTATACTAATTAATATAATAAAGGAATAAAGAATGAGTTTGCATATCAGAGATTACAACAGTTTTAGATTATTTAAAACAGGGAAGAATATACGGGAGACTTTCAGACTTCATATTGAAAAGCAGGGTGTTACCGCAGGGCATGCCATGATATTACATGTTTTGTCTGATTTTGAGTGTCTCTCTCAAGTTCAGATGGCAAAAAAATTGGGTATTACCCCTGCTTCTATCAGTACCCTGATTCAAAGCATGAAAAAGGAAGATCTGATTAATCGTGTTCCAGATCCTAAAGATGAAAGAATTATGCTGACAACTTTAACAGAAAAGGGGAAAACTCAGGCTGTTATTGTAACAAATGCATGGGAAGAAGTGGAAGCTGTCTTTAAACAGCATTATTCTGATGAAGAATATCTCCTGCTTAAAACATTATTAGACAAGGCAAATACCCCTTTAGAAGACGAGGAAGTACATCATGAGTCATAAAAACATCTTTATGCTTGAAAAAATGCCTGTAAAGAAGGCGGTAATCTCACTGATTATTCCAACAATTCTAAGTATGATGGTACAGATTCTCTATAATCTGACTGACACTTTTTTTATTGGCCAGCTCAATGATCCTTTTCAGGTGGCTGCTGTTACGATTACCATGCCTTTATTTATGATGTTGATGGCTATATCAGGCATTTTTGGTAACGGAGGTGCATCCTTTATCTCTCGTCTGTTAGGAGAGAAACGCTACAAGGAAGCTAAAGAAGTCAGCACTCTTTCCTTTTTATGTATCATTATTACAGGTATATTGATTAGCATTTTCTCACTGATATTTATGAATCAGATACTTGGTTTAATCGGCACCAGTGCGAATACATTACTCTATTGTAAAAAATATCTGACTTATATTATGTTGGGTGCTGTACCCATCATGTTAAACTTTGCAGTTAGTCAGTTTCTCAGATCTGAAGGTAGTGCCAA
The DNA here is from genome assembly GCA_029564175.1 of Candidatus Cloacimonadota bacterium. GTDB lineage: Bacteria > Cloacimonadota > Cloacimonadia > Cloacimonadales > WRIO01 > JAGOCT01. Next base: position 9,613 of record JAKQQL010000132.1, on the reverse strand, counting down.
GATTGCCTTAATGGGTATGATTATTGGTACAGGTGCTAATATCATCCTGGATCCAATCTTTATTTTTGTTTTTAAACAAGGTGTAGTCGGGGCGGCAATCGCAACGGTATTAGGCAATATACTTTCATTAATTTTCTATGTCTGGTATTACCTGAAAGGGAAAAGTCTGGCATCACCTTCACTCAAAGACCTTTGTTTTAAAGGCAAACAGTTTGCAGAAATATTAAAAATCGGGCTACCTTCTTCCATCAGTCAGATTATGATGAGTGTCGGCAGTTCTATCTCTTTTAAACTGGCAGTACAATATGGCGATCATGCTCTGGCAGCAATGGGCGTTGCCCAGAGAGTGATTTCAATCGTCATCTTTACTTTTATTGGTCTTGCAGCTGGTATTCAGCCCTTAGTGGGTTATAGCTATGGTGCTAAGAATCACAAGCGTTTAAAAGAATCACTCAATTTCTCCATTTTACTAGGTTTAAGCCTGTCTGTTGTTTTTATAACCCTGTTCATCCTTTTTTCCAAACATGCCGTCATTATATTTATAAAAGATCCTCATGTCGTTGATTTTGGCAGTAGAATGTTAAAGGTCTTTACTTTTGCGATTCCTTTTGCTACTCTGCAAATGATTTTTATGGTTACTTTGCAGGCGATGGGTAAAGCCCTTCCATCCCTTATTGTCTCCTTATGCAGACAGGGGCTGGTTTATATACCTTCTATCATTATTCTGAATCATTTCTTCCAGTTTGATGGTATCATCTGGGCAATGCCGATCACTGATGTATTAACCACACTGATTGCATTTATGTTTTTCTATCCAATGATTTACAAGTTTGATCACGAAAAATAACTAATCACACGACAGCTTCCTGCTGGTATCACTATGCAATTCAAGCCTTTTGTCTTTTACTTAGAAATATAATGATTCCATTCCATACATGATGAGAAACGATGTAGAAGATAGAAGGAATTGCGACTATAGGGCTAAAATTGCTCAAACAGGTTACAATCGACAATAGTGTATTCTTATGACCTGTACTGATCGGACATGTCATTTGCATTACTTTGTCTTTTCGGCAGACCAAATACGCAATCAGATACATTAAAAATGAGATTATCAGTGTCATTGAGAAGATTATAAGTGCTTCTTCAATAGGGACCTCATCTATTTTCTTTCTGGAAGAGGCAATGACCACTGCTATCATAAACAACTGAATGATTCCTTTAAAGGGATCTATCTGATTCAATACAAAATTTCTAACATTTTTCATTCTCTTTAACAAAAGTGCAAGCACTAATGGAATAAAAATGTAAAGCGCAACATCCAAAAAAATACTGATAGGAGATACCATATTGGATAATCCTCCAAAAAAGAATTTTGGTAATATGGCATATACAACAGGGGATAAAATGTTAAACAAGACTACATTAGAGACAGCAAAAGACAAATCTCCTTTCGCCAGGCGAACAATAATCGGTGAACCCAAAGCTGGAGGTGTAATTATAATCAGAAAGAGCCCAATCCGGTAATCCATACTTAAAAACTGAGTGCAATAGAATATCAGTAATGGCATAATCAGCCAGTTGAGTACTGGGAATAATAACAGCTCAGCTCTTACAAAACGACTCAATTTAAAGTCAAGACTTAGAAAACTGCTAAATAACAGAAACATCAACAACCAGGAGACAATCGGTTTAAATATGCCTAAAAAAGGCAGGAAATAACCTGTCACAATCGCAAGAATCAGAAGTTCTCCCATCCATTGACTGATAATATGAAGTATTTTCAAACTATACCTTCTTAAAATTACACTAGAAATGCCCTAATCATCATTGAAAAAAGTGTTTGTGAATACTGATATGATTTTTCCTTATGAGAAAAGGTCTTATCAAATTCATCAATTTCTTCAGGTCTTATATCATAAACATCAGAACAATGAAATTTCCAGGTCTCAGAAAGCAATATATCGTCTTTTAATGAAAGCACTAGCAGACCAATGGGATATTTACCACTCATGTCAGAAACATGCCAGTCTATGCCGTTTTTAAAACCATGTTTTACATAATTTGCCGGATTACCATAAATGATAACCGCTGCTACATTTCTTGCCTGAGCAAGGCTTACTGTATGGTTAATCAAAGCTGTTCCTATACTTTGTCTCTGAAATGAAGGCAATACTGACAGCGGTCCAAACGTAAGTGTTTCTGCTTTTTCCCCTTTACTATTGATAATATATGACCTGGTGTACATAATATTCCCAACTATCTGGCCATTTACTTCAGCAACAAAAGCCATTTCACGAATAAAATCTTTATGTGCTCTCATCTGGTTAACTAAATAATGCTCATCACAGCCTGGAAAATGCAGGTTCCAGAATGCTTCTCTGGTAAGTTCTTCTACAATACGATAATCTTTTTCTTCTTCGTTTCTGATATTTATCATCATTATCACCTCGTAAAAGTATTTATTAATCTTTATGCATTTTATCTTTCATCACCTTTGAGTATGATGGACTTACGCCATACTTCACTCTTAATGAATTGATTGTCTGGTAAAGTTTCTCTTTGTAATCTTTATCTGCTCCTCCTGTTTTGTACAGTGATAGCAGCGCTTGATACTGATCTGGAAAATTTTCTTTAATACAATTAAAAAACGAACCTCTGGATTTTCCTCTCAAATATAAAGTGCCTGGTAGTAAATAATGAACATCGACATCTTTAGCCAGAGAGAAAATCTGTTCCAGATTTTCTTTTGAATCAGAAAGATACGGAATAACAGGCATTAAATGTAAGCCAACAGAGCAGTTTGTTTTACGAAAAGCCCGTAATACTTCAAAACGTCTTTTGCTTTCTGCGCCGTTTGGTTCGATCACTTTTCGGATTGACTCATTTAATACTGTAATCGTTTCTGCAATATTGACATAAGTAATTTGAGACAATTTATCGATTAAATCATAATCCCGTAACACCAACTCAGACTTGGTTGAAATAATCGCAGGGGTTTTATATTTGATGAGCAATTTTAAAATGTCCGGCATAAATTGATATTCAGACTCTAATGGTTGGTAACTATCAGTTACACCTCCAATATTAATAACTGAACGTTGCCATGAGGGATGGGACAATTCTTTTTCCAGTTCTTCTACGATGTTTGTTTTTATATAGATATCATTGAAATAAGATGCAGAGCCCAAATATTCATGGGAATAGATTGCATAACAGTACACACAGCCATGCTGACACCCTCTGTAAATATTCAAATCCCATTCATAGGGAATTTTTCGTTTGAGTTTGTTTAAAGCCGAATTGCAATGGATTTCAGTCTTTCTCATTTGCTCGTTTTTTTTGCCAGAATGTAAAATACATCTGTGAAATCAATCTGGTAGGATTCAATTAGCTTTTCTTCCAGTTGATATAAAGGCAACCAAATACTTTTCATAAAATCTGATGAGTTTTGACTGACCATTTGCTGTATTTTTCTGTTTCGTTCCAGTTTATCCTTTTGATCCTCAAGCATTTCTTCAGCATCGATAGAATCTTTTAAATCAACAACGGCTACAATGCTAGCGGGGATTGCCTTAAACAAATCTTTGGCTTCTTCGATTGTATAATGATGCCGGTGATAAGACTTTTTAAGACAGCCTTCAATCTCTCCAATCAGTGAAGATACGGTTTTTACGATTTTTGCATGACTGTCTAAAACAATCTGATGGTCAAACATGATAAAATGACCATTGTTGGTAAGAAAGGCATAAATTTTCTGGAGTTCCGATACCGGATATTGAAAATGATGAAGGGCAAAGGTTGAAACAATTAAATCAAAAGAGTGATTACTGAATGAATTGTCAATATCTTCCCGATCAATAAACTGTATTGAATTATTATTTACTAGTTTAATATCGTATTTTCTGAAGTAGTCTGTTCCAAAAAACTGAACGTCGGGATTTTTACTCTGGAGAAGTTCCAGTAAATGACCTTTTCCGCATCCATAATCCAAAACAGTTTTTACATTATTTTCTGTGATAAGCTGAGTACATATCTGAGTGATTTGCTGATATATGTCTGACATTGATCCTCCAAAGTATCGATAACTTAGTTTTTACTGCTTATCTTAATCATATTTGAATTATATAATGAAATACCTTCATCATAATATTTTTGAATCAACTGATTAAAGTTTTCTGGCTTTCCTAACATGATTCCATCGACAAAAATATTTACTTTATAACCTCTGTTTAAAGCCCCTTTAGCTGTGGAATGTACACAGTATTCTCCATCCAGACCACATAAAAAAAGCTCACTAATTTCATTTTCAGTTAACCATTGATCTAAATCTGGATTTGAAAAGGCATCTCCTCTGTTTTTTGTAAATTCAATATCATTTACAATATTGAGACGCTTATCCATTAAGGCACCCGGATTACCTTTTATTGCTGCCCCTTTCATAAAAAGCTTTGAAACCGTTTTACCCATTATTCCGCTAAACTCCTGTCTGATATATATGACAGGTATTCCAGAGAACTGAGCTCTTTTCTGTATGAGATTTATACGCTCCATTGTTTCATCAACATTTTTATACTGATTATTCATCTTGTTGTGATTTCCAATAAAATCTTCCTGTGTATCAATTACCAGTAAGGCTTTTTTCGGTTTTTGATAGGCATTGATCATTTTGCCTTTTGTTGGAGTTGAAATGTAATACAGTAAGCTGGTAAACATGATCAGTAAAACAGCTAGGACAGAAAATACAAGTATTATGAGTTTGTTTCTTGTTTTCATCTAAACTCCTTATATTCAAGCTCTTTTTTGATTGAAAAACAACAGAAATGAGTATATAACAGGTAGTATAAACATCAGAATCGCTATAGCTGTCATTGTTCCCTGAAATAACATTTTGTCAAGCCAAAAACTTTTTGTCATCAGAGCAATTCCGGCTATCACAAATGTCTTACCTCCAAAACGATGTGTTTTATTCCATATCGTTTCACTGGATAAAGTCCAAGGTGTTTTGATTCCAATAAAATAGTTTCTGGGTGTTTTTGGCATCAGATTACCAGAAAAGATGATGACAGCTCCAATCAATAAAAACATATATTCAATTTTTCCTGAGACGGTACTATGTTGGCTAAGCCACAGTGAGTATATATGAATAAGTGCAAAGAAAGAAAGCATCACCGTCATTAAGGCAGGTATAACGCTTTTGTAACGTTCTTTATTCTTCTCATATTTTGGGCTGATGAATGGAAATGCTAAAAAGAATACAAAAAGGCTGAGATTGATGAGAAAGCCGGTCAAAATGCCATGCCATTTGCCTGCATAGTTATCAATATTACCCTGAAAATTCCAGTGAGTTGGAATCATTGTATCAGAACTTAAACTGACTGAGAAATAGAGAATTCCGGCTAAATGAATTAATATGATGATTAATCCATACTTGAAGTGTGTGAGATTTTTCATTTTTCCTCCTGTTTTATGAGTGTCATGACCCAGGATAGTACATCCTGAAAGACACTTGTGTTTAATGAGTAATATATGTACTGACCTTTCTTCTCAGAAAAAATCAGGTCAGCATTTTTTAAGATTTTTAAATGGTCACTGAGTGAAGGCTTGCTGATATCAAAGTTTTGAGCGATTTCACCTGCAGAGAGTGTTTCGTGTTCTCTGAGTATTTGTAGGATTTTTCGGCGGTTTGCATCGGCAATAGCTTTAAAAAAAGAATCATTCATTTATTACCTCGTTTATTTAGCTAATTACCTAAATAATTAAGTACACTTCTATCGTCAAGCAATATTTTGATTTTTTTTTTAAATATTGTCAAAATGAGCCAGTACAGAATGAAAAATGGTTTTCGTCAGGTTAATCCTTCTTTGTTTTATTACATTTTGTTCAGTGCATTGCGAATTCAATAAATTCAATAAGGCAGAATTTCTGTGTTGTAACCTTGTTTGATGCTTGTATGTTTCTTGTAGTACTGATTATCTTGGCTGATAACTGTTGATGTGCCAATGGCTTAGAAGGAATTCTTTCTGCTTCTGTCTATCTCCAATCAAAGAATAAAGTAATTGTAATATCGAATAATTCTCTTATCTATCCTGTAGAAAAGTCAATTTACAACAGAGGGAAAACCTCTCAACACTTTCTACAAAGATCAAAGATTTAAGCCTTATTAAAGAGATGTATAAGGGGAATGAAAGCGGAAAGAAAGAAGAACCTATATATGACCATGCCGATTTTATGTCATTGCTAATAACCCTTTTTCTCGGTTTATCTGCAGGTCAATGATGATATACTCAGAATTTGAAGTAAATTCTGTTCTCAATTTTATGTTTTGAATCAATTGAATAATCTGGTTAAGCACTGGATTTACAGCAAAATAGTTTTTACTTAAGTTTGGTAACTATGTGTAATTTTCAGGCTTCTGCTAAATTTTAAATTAACTGTTATAAGACAATATAACGTAATGCTTTAGATTATTTAGCAACATATTCTTTAGTGGATGCAAATTTGATAACATGCAAATCTAAGGGAAAATATGAAGTGCTTAATCCTCTGTGATACAACAAATAAGGCAAAAGTGAAAAATATTTAAAAAAAAGCTTGCCAGAAAAACTGCATTGTGATAAAAGTTGCTCAAAAGAATATTTTGGAGGATTTTATGACACGTGTTCATAATTTCAGCGCAGGTCCTGCAGTATTACCTTTAGAGGTTTTACAGGAAGTTCAGAAAGACTTAGTGGACTACAAAGGAAAAGGCTTATCCGTTATGGAAATGAGCCATCGTTCTAAAGATTATCAGGAAATCTTTGATGATGCAATTGCCAGCATGAAAAGATTACTCAATGTTGGTGATGATTATGCTGTTTTATTCCTCGGTGGTGGTGCAAGCACTCAATTCTTAATGATTCCAACCAATCTTTGCCCTGATGACAAAATTGGTAACTACATTAACACTGGCGAATGGGCTGGAAAAGCTTACAAAGAAGCGGTAAAAATTGGTAAAAAAGCACATTTAGCGGCAACATCTGAAGATAAAAATTTCAGTTACTTACCAAAAACTTTTACTCTTTCAGAAAATCCTGCTTATTTACACTATACTACCAATAATACTATTTTTGGTACTGAATATCACAAAGATCTTGAAGTACCAAAAGATGTACTTTTAATTTCTGATATGTCATCAGACTTTTTAAGCCGTCCTGTAGATGGTAACAAATATGGTCTGATCTATGCAGGTGCTCAGAAAAACATTGGTCCTGCCGGTGCTACAGCGGTTATCATTCGTAAAGACCTGATGGATAAGATGAATAAAGGAATGGGTACAATGCTTTCCTATAAGACCCACATTGAAAAAGATTCAATGTTCAATACGCCTCCTGCATTCCCAGTTTATGTAATTGGTCTGGTTTTAAAATGGATTGAAAATCAAGGTTTAGAAAACGTATTGTTGAACAACCAGAAAAAAGCAGCTTTTGTTTATGATGTGATCGATGCAAGTAACTTCTATCGCGGAACAGTTGAAAAAGAAGACCGTTCATTAATGAATATTACCTTCAGACTGCCAAGCGAAGAACTTGAAGATAAATTCATCGCTGAAGCTAAAAAACTGAATATGATTGGCTTAAAAGGTCATCGTTCAGTTGGCGGATGCCGTGCTTCTACTTATAATGCATTACCACTCGAAGCAGCAAAAGCTTTAGCTGATTTTATGGTAGATTTCGAAAAAAGAAACGGATAATTATCCCTCAATATGAAAAAAAGCCTTTCCTTCGGGAAAGGCTTTTTTTAATACAAACATCCTTTTAGCTCTTTTTTCTGCAAACAAGATATTTAAAGTAGCAGATTTCAGCTGAAAGAAATGTGCTCGGTGTACTATTAAAGAAACCGACTTACAACTCTCCAAATATTACTTCACTTCTATACTTAAATTACCGGTAATATTCGTATTAATTTTTAAAAAATCAGTTTCTGTGCTGATATTTTCAACGGATAGTTGTTTAATTTGACCGTTGATTTTAACCAACTCATTTACTTTTACATTATTAATTGCTTTTTCTGTTTCAACTCTTGACTTCTCAAGAATATCTGAGGCATTATAACTCAGGTTCTTCTCGATATAGGAAAGGAATAATTTATTGACTAGCCAGGAAGCCTTATTATAAAGTAGATTGCTGGTATTTACATCAAAATCCAAGTCTTTAACATAGACAATTTTTGTCTCCGGATTATAAGCGACCTTACTGGTCAGATAAATATCACCTTTGGTCTTTTTGGATTCTATATTGACCTTGCAAACTACAATATCTCCCATGCCATATAAACTTAAGCCTTTTATCAGCACTTTTCTGTCAGTACCCGGAATGTCAAATTCCTGATTTACAACATTGTCCCTGGCAATTTTTTCTAAAGCCTTCATCTCAACATATACTGGTAAATTTAAATTAAAATCATTCTTACTGGATTTTTCATTTTTCAAAGGGATAAGGTTTCCATTTTTTGGAACGGGCGGATTGTCACCGATATAAGTTCTTATCTTTGAGACTAAAGAGAGATTAAGCAAGAGTGTTTTATTATCAGTTGAGACTGGTAATGCAAAATTAAAAGATTCTGGTTCAAACATTGCCCATATTTTAACAGGTTGCTCTGATAGCAAGACAGGCGCTTTGATTAGATTCCAGTAATTATTCGCTTCTTTTCTTAAATCACAGAGACCTTTTATCTGACTGTCAATCGTACTATTTATGAGGGGTAATTGACTTTTTATATTATCACTGGCAATTTTGGCAAAAGTAATCTTAAAACCTAATATATCGATTGATGGGGCTTTATTCAATTGAAAATCCGAATCTGTAATCGTCTTTATATTCCAGTTTTTGTCTATATTAAACATTGTTGACGTTTTCAAAATTATCTTAGCATCGAAATCTTCATGATGATCTACTTTGTAAACATTAAAAGCCAGTTTTACTGATCCTATTTTTTGATCCACATTTGCTTCTGATTTCCAGTTAACCCGACCTTTGATATAAATCGGAATTGTTGTATTGATTTTCCCATTGCTGGTATCCAGAGTAATTAAGCCATCTCTTTTCACTTCCAATTGCATTGTAATGCCATGACCAGCATCAATGTTAGGTTCAGAAACAAGTACATTGGGAATATTGCTGTTAATTAGGCTTTCAAACTTTTTTACATTCAGTTTTACCGGTATATTAATCGTGGAAGATACAATATTTTCAGCTGGATTGATCTTTTCAACCATCATTGGTTTTTCAGGCTTTAATGTAACACATGAACTTAGTAAGGCGCTGAATATCAATATTATGATTTTTAATAGCAGAAACGTATTATTTCTGGGTTTGAATTGCCAGTTAGATGGAAAACTTAAGTTTTTTGTACGAACAATTCTCAGTAGATTTTTTGTTATTATCATGTTAACCTCATCTTTTTAAAAAAATAATTATAGTGATTTATAGATTTATTGGAATCATATTTTGTCAACTACTATCATTGATATTAGATGTTTTATCTGTTTAACAAAATCCAGATAGGGCTTTTCTTTCTTTCTTTATCGCATTCTTAAGAGTTAGCATCTTTAAAGGGAATAAAAAAAGGAGGC
>JAKQQL010000118.1:0-10226 GCA_029564175.1 Candidatus Cloacimonadota bacterium | reverse complement strand
TGGTATGAAGATAAAATCGTTGAAGCAGAATTGTACCAAAATAAAGAAATTTCATAACATACTTAAAATATGAAAGTTATCATGATAGTGTGTCTGTTTTTAAATAAATTTATCAAGGACTTACATGTCGGAAAGATGAGTTACATCATAACCCGCTTTTTTTAGCACTTCATTTGCCATTGTAGCTTTTTTGTAATCTACTGCTTTATCATTTATTCCATGAACGATTAAAACAGGGATTGATTTTGCTTTTTTGATGACCTTATCGTTTACCCAACCGTCAGTTAAACCACCGCCAAATGAAATTAAGCCATCAAACTCTTTATAGTTGATCAGTCCAATGGCAAGTGTCATGAAACCACCCTGTGAAAATCCGGATAAATAAATGCCTTCCGGATTATACTTCTTTCTGAGTTCTTTGTTAAGGCTGAGAATATACTGAGCAGACAAATCTCCGCTGTGATCTTTACCAGGCAATTCTTCAACATCCGAAACTGTCCAGCTGAAAGAGGTCGTCTTACCCATGGTAAATTCCATTGGATAAGGTGCCTGAGGCGTAACAAAGATAATATCATTATTTTTAAGAAATCTTGAAAATTCTGCAAAACGATAATGATTGCCACTAAAACCATGTAGTCCAATGAGTATCTTATAAGATTTCTTTGGGTCATAATTATCAGGTAAAACCGTTCTGTAACGAATTTTAACATCTGCTTTGATATACGAGATTTCACCATGTATGCGATTCAGTTTGTTTGTATCTTCTTGCAGTTTTGTCCAGTATTTAATAAAAACCGGATCATTTTTGACTAAATCAAAATCTTTGTCATTTTTGGTATGATCTATGTCAGAAAAACCTTTATTGAAAGCTTCCTGAAGAAATTTTCCAGCCATCTCTCCTTTGTTTAGAAGCCCATAAAGACAAGCGATATTGTAAAGCGTATTGTTATCATCATAATTATTTTGCCAGTACTGAATGTATAACAGAAGGGCATCTTCATATTGTCCTTTACCATACAAATCAGTAGCTTGCTGTAATTGCTTATCCACATTTCTGTTCAACAGAGAATCAACCTGAGTATCTGTAAAAGCCATCAATAAGTTAGCAAAAGCTAAGATCATCACTAACAACACCGTTTTTAGAAATTTTTCAGCTTTCATATTTTCCTCCAAATTCATATTGATCTGATAATAATACAGAGTTAAAATACGTCAATCTTTTTTTCTGTTTTTATGTCAGATATTCTATGACAAAGGATTCTTTGCAACACTATATTCTGTTCAGCACTTTGAAAGTTTGCATTTTCATCAAGACCTGTAGAAGTGAATATGAATAAATAAAAAATTTAGTTTGACAAGCTATCTAAAAAAGCCTATAATTTTTAACAAATTAATAAAGGAGGAATAATGAAAATAGTCGTGCTCGCCATCCTGACAATTTTAATTATTGTTGCTGGTGCTTTTATGCTGATGCCTAAAGGACCAAACCCCAAACTATATGAATACTTAAAAACACCCCAAATCTCTGAAAAAAACAATCAGAATATGCTCGTAGTTGAAGCAAAAGGCGAAGCTTCTACTACCGCAGGAAAAGCAATCGGACTACTGATTAAAGCATGGTTTAATCAGGATGGAATTAAAAAGAGTTTTAAACTCCCAGCCGTTCGTGCCAGATGGCCACATGATATAAACACTCCCAAAGATCAATGGGTAGGATATTTTGCATTACCGGTTCCAGATAGTTTGCAAAATATGAAGACAGTTAAAAATCCAAATCATCTGAAAATATACCTACAAAAATGGGAGTATGGGAAAGTAGCAGAAATACTTCATACAGGTCCTTATGATACAGAAAAACAAACTGTGGACAGATTAAAAGCTTTTATTCAAACTGAAGGTTATCAAATAATCGGTGAACATGAAGAAGAGTATTTAAAAGGTCCGGGAATGTTTGGTAAAGGTAATCCGGAAAAATATATGACCATTATCCGTTACCGGATTGTCAAATCAGACAGCTTATAAATTACAAGGATATTGGAGGTTATTATGAGAATTATTTTTTTAATACTAGTGCTTGCAACCAGTTTCTCATTGTTTGCAGAATACATACCTGCAGAACCCATTCTATTGGATGCCGAAAGCGTATTAAATCTCGGAGCAGGACATATTGACAAACAAATCAATAACGCACTGACTGCCATTCAAATCATTGCTGAAACGCCTGAAGCGAAAAAAGGAGACTGGGAAGGAATTAAAAAGTATTTAAAACCGCTTCAGAAAAATCTCCCTGGCGTTTATTTCTATGTATTAGTAAACGGGAATTACTACACCGTGGACAGAGACTTTACCAATCTCAATTTAAAAACAAGAGATTATTTTAATCCGCTTTTCTCAGGCAATCAGATTAAAGGGTTTCCTGTTTACAGTCGTTCTTCTGGCAAAAAATCAATCGTTCTGGCAACGCCTGTTTATACAAAAGAGAAAATTAGCGGGGCAATCGGTATCTCTGTCTATCTCGATCAATTAGCGGATGAAATCACTGATTTAATGAATTTAAATGAGCATTTTACATGGTTTGTTATTCGTTCTGATGGGAATACACTGCTTGATAAAGAACATGATTATATCTTTATGAATGTTTTAACTCAGGGTAGTGATTCGATGAAAAGCGAGTTCAGCCAAATCTTCACTAAAGATAAAGGGGCTGTTTTATACGAAATTGATGGTATTCAAAGAGAAGCTTTATATACAAAAATAAAAAACTATAATTGGTGGATGATTCTTGCCAAAAAAGACCCTGAACAAATTAGTGTAAAACCTTTACTTAATGTATCGCTTCATAATTTTCTGCCTGAACTGGATTCTGTCTTAAAATCAATAGACCAGTCTATCGCCTTACATATTCAGAATGATAAACCTGACCCTAAAAATCAGGATAATATCAGAAATATGCTAAGTGCCTTCTTAAAAGAAAATCCTTATACAGTCAATGCAATTTATACTGATACCAAAGGGAAAATGAAACTGATTGAACCTGTTGATTATCAAAATTTTGAAGGGACTGATATTAGCACTCAAGAACATATAAAAGCAATGAAAACTGATCCCAAACCTTATTTTACCAATACTTTTAAAACGGTAGAAGATTACTGGGGTTTCGTTATCAGTCATCCTGTTTTTGTTAAAAACAAGTATGCTGGCGCTTTTAATGTACTACTCCGACCTGAACTTTTGATTGAACCTTTAATCAACAACATGAATTTTACAGAAGAGTATGAGCTCTGGATTATGCAAATGGATGGTATGATTATTTATGATCAGGATCACGCTGAAATTGGTAAAATGTTATTCACAGATCCATTGTATGCACCTTATGAAAGTCTCTTATCTTTAGGAAAAAACATTCTTTCTTTTAATCAGGGTAGTGGTGAATATTCTTTCAAAAAAGCAGGAAGTGAAGAAATTGTTCGTAAATCAGCAGTTTGGGATACAATCAAAATTCATAACAAAGAATGGCGGGTTGTTCTGACTCATATTGAAAAATAATGAAATTGGTAAGCCTTTTGCTATGATGATTATACTACAGGTAGCTTGCCTGTAGTATTTTCTTTTAAACGATTTACTTGATTTGGAGGACTTATGCAAATAACTAAACGCTGTACCTGGTGCGGTTCAGATGAATTATATCGTCATTATCACGACACTGAATGGGGAAAGCCTTTACTGGATGATCGGCTTTTGTTTGAAAAACTTTGTCTTGAAGCAGCTCAGGCAGGACTGAGCTGGATTACCGTATTAAGAAAAAGAGAAAACTATCGACTGGCATTTGATGGATTTGATCCTCAAAAGATAGTGAAATATGATGAAATAAAGATTCAAGAATTGATGAATAATTCAGGTATTATCCGAAATCGTCGAAAAATTGATGCAATGATTCATAATGCCGGTATCTACCTGAAAATTTTAGAAGAAACAGGCAGTTTTAAAGATTATATCTGGTCTTTTGTGAATCACCAGCCCATTATCAATCATTGGAAAGTAATGAATGAAATTCCTGCAACAAGCCCTGTCAGCGATGCAATGAGTAAAGCATTAAAGAAAAAAGGATTTAAATTTGTAGGATCAACCATTTGCTATGCTTTCATGCAATCTGTAGGAATGGTAAATGATCATCTGGTAGATTGTGATTGCTACTCTATGTACCGATAATCAGTCCTTCGATTTTTATCATTGCTTCTGTTGCCAAAGCTAAAAAATCAGCCAAAGTGATTCCAATGTTTTCTGAAGATGCAATCTGTTCCCGGTTAGCACCTGCTGCAAAGCCTTTTGATTTGTATTTTTTCATCAATGAAGACTGTTTAATCGCAGAGATTTTCTTTTCAGGTGTCATCAGTGCAGATGCCAGTATCAAACCGGTAACAGGATCTGCACACCAGAGTGCTTTATCCATTAAGCTTTCAAGTGGGAAATTACCACTATGGGAGCGAATCGCCTGACAGATATCATCTGAAACATCTATATCTTTTAAAATATCCATGGCTATCAGCGCATGCTTCTCAGGTGTTTCAAAAGTCATATCATAATCAATATCATGCAACAGACCTGCCAGATACCATTTCTCAACATCTTCATTCATTCGAAGCGCTAACGCTTCCATTACAGTCGCTACTGCAAGACAATGATTTTGCAAATTAATATTTTTTAAATGTTCTTTTAACAACAGCATCGCTTGTTCTCGGTTAATCATTTAAATCTCCTTTATATTTTTTGATTTTTTCAACGGTTTCAATCCTATTCCTGATGAGATTAGACTTCAAATGCAATTCTACAGGTGGAACGAATATGTCATAGCCCTTCCAGTTCACAATTTCCAAATGGCTTTCTGCATAAGGACCAAAATCAACATAACCCTCATTATCAACAAAAGCTTCCGGCTCAAATGCATAATCTGTTCTTATGCCGGTATCTATTACTCCAAAACCTTTAACTACCCATGATTTCACACGATGAAACGGCTCGACAATATACGGCAAAAATGATTTTCTGATTTTTTCAATTTCGGAGAAATATGTCATAATGTCCAGATCATGAGGTTGTACATCAATGCCTCTGATATAAAGTGCAGCACTCCCTGCAAGCCACCAGTCAATTTGATTAGCCTTGTGGAATTGACAAATCAATAAAAGCGCATCCTCCAGAGTTTTCTGATTGTATCGTTGAATCAATTCTCGATTGATAAAATGATTGTATCTTGGTTCAATTTCCGAAAAAGGATGATCAAACATCATCGCCTCAAGTGGTAATCGCTTCTCATAAAAATCCCCATTCAACTGATAAAACATTGATTGGAGAAGCTCATCACTTACGCCCTCTTTATCTGTAATGCGATAAATCACATCTTTCTGATCATTGATTATAACCACTTTCATAGGTCTGCTCTCTTTCAAATAAGACTATTTATTATAAACCCTCTTTCTTGCAAGTTTTTTTATCAAATAATTAGGCAGTCATGGTTTTATCTGTTAGCGAGCATTTTCATGAATAAGATTCACTTTTGTTTTTTATAATTTGCTTTTCTCTGTAAGTATTGTACTATATCCTATAAAAATAGGAGGAATTATGAAAAAGCATGTATTTTTACTCATGATAATCATCATGTTAATAAACATATTATCATCACAGGAGCTTCCAGAAAGAGATTATGTTTATCAGACGTTAAGCCAAAATGGATTTAATTTACAGTGGAGAACCACCACTACTGCAAATTTAGAAGTCATCATCAGTGCTCAAACCACTGGTTGGATAGCAGTTGGATTTGGAGCAACAAGCGCTATGGCAAATGCAAATATCATTATTGCTTACGTTTCTAATGGGGTTTTAAACATACGAGATGATTTTGGTGTCAGCCAAACATCTCATAATTCAGATTTAAGTTTAGGCGGTACAAACAATATTTTACAATCCAATGGAACAGAAGAAAATGGCATCACTAGGGTTCAATTTCAAATACCACTAAACAGTGGAGATCAGTATGATAAAGTTTTAACACCAGGTCAAAACATTCCGGTTATTCTTGCCAAAGGAGCAAACAATTCTGATAATTTTACGTCAATGCATACTACTGTAAGCAGTGGTCAGATAATGATTCAGGAAATACCAACAGCTTTAGAATATGTAAATACTCAGGCTGTTTGGAATGATACAATGCTTACATTAATAGAATGGCAAACCCATAATGAAACCAATATGATTTCTTATCGAATTTATCGTTCTGACAGCCCTGATTTTAATCAGGCAAGCATTATAAATCAAAATCCGATTCCAGCACAAAACACGACAAATGCATTTTACTCCTTTACACACTTAGGGGACAATCCCAACCAAATCACTTATTATTGGATAGAAGGAATTGAAGCAGATAATAGTTTGCATCTTTCGCAAGTATTTTCTCTTCAAGTTTTAAGCAATGATAATGTCGAAGTAAACATTAACAGATTCAAAGTCAGCAATTATCCAAATCCCTTCAATCCATATACCAGAATCGCTTATGAAATACCGATGGATGGACAAATTGAATTAACAGTATTTGATCAAAAAGGACATCTGATAAATACTCTTTTTAAAGGATTTAAAGCAAAGGGTGAATACCATGATTTGTATTGGGATGGCAAAGACCTGAAAGGGAATAGGGTGTCATCAGGGATTTATATGCTGATTATGAAATCATCCTATAACAGTTTTGGAAAAAAAATAATCCTACTTAAATAAAAGATCGTTTCAAGAAAACACACAGGAGATTCTCTATCTCCTGTGTGTCAATATCGTGTCAGTTAATCAGTATATCTCTTTCTTCCTCATAAGCATGCATTGAGTTAAAATTGTCTGATTGATTTGGTCCATATGCAAATATGATTTTAATCTCGTTTCCGGGTACGATTATTCGATCGAAAGCATCTCCGGAGTTCAACGGTATGGTAAAATGGATTTCGGTTGTATTCCCTGTTTCCCTTCCAAAAACTCTTCTAACATGGTTGTCTCCCCCTAGTGATAGATCAGATGCATGAGTTGTTTCAGAATCTCCAAAATCATCTCTTAGATAAGCAACTCCATCCTTTACATATCCAATAATCAGATTTGAATTGAGCATCTCTTCTGTAGGTCTAAATCCAACTGCCAGCCAACCGCTTGTTGGCATCACTAAATGTACACGTATTGAGTCACCGATGACTTTCCATTTAAATGATACATTATCAAAAGATTCTGTTTGAAAACCGCTCAAGTCATTATCTAATGCGATATCTGGTCCGGTTGTTATCCCTTGGGAAACAGAAGTACCGGCAAGATTTAAGTTGATAACTGAAGTGCCTGTATGAAGTGATGAGAAATCATCTGTATCTCCTTTTGCAAATATCACCGGATAAGTGTTTAATGGATTTAGCGCTTTATCATAAGTATCTCCAGAATTTAAAGGCATTGTAAAACTAATCGTGGTAACACCATTACTTTCATTACCTGCTTTCTGACTTACATTTTCACTTCCCCCAAGAGAAATGTCTGAGGAATGGGCAGTTTGAGATACGCCATAATCATCTCTTATGCTTACAACATTGTTACTCACATATCCGATAATAAAATTTGCACCCTGCATTCTGATTACAGGATCAAAGCCAACAGCCACCCAACCACTTGTATTGGCAGATAAAATACATCTGATAGAATCATTTTCTATCTTCCAGTGAAACTGATAATCTGCGGTATCAACATGATGATAACCAAGGGTGTCGGGTACAACTCCTGTTGAATCACTTCCTCCTGGGTCAGGCGTGCCTAAGGTTATTGAAGAAAAAGCAACTGCTGTATGATATGAGGTATAATCATCAGCAGATCCTTTTGCAAATATGATTGGATATGACTGATTGAGATTCAAAACGCTGTCTTTAGGGTCTCCAGAATTCATTGGAATTTTAAAATCAAGTAAAGTGATTCCATTAATCTCAGAGCCTTCTATCAATGTCACATTAGATGTCCCTCCAATTGCAATATCGGCATTGTGTTCTGTATTACTGACACCAAAATCATCTCGGATATTGGCAGTATTATTACTCACATAACCAATAATAAAATTGGCATCTTTCATCATTGCACTCGGATTAAAACCAACAGCCACCCAACCACTTGTAGCAGCACTTAATTTACAATGTAAGTCAGAACCTTCTACTTTATACTTTAAAATAAAGCCATTTGTATTAACAACGCTAAACCCCTGATCATCAACTCCTGTATTTCCCGGACCAATGATCTCTTCAGAAACCCGATTACAAGAGCTTAATCCAAACATAACAAGTAAAGCCGATATGATAATGATGATATTTTTCATAAATCCTCCTATAATCCTAATCTTCTTTCGATATTAAAGCCAAACATTAAAGGTGCTTTTCTATCTGCACCCATCGTCAATCGATGAAGAGTCAGATGTTCTGAATTAGATACCTGGAATTTAAAATGATGACCATAGGTGTCTAATTTTAATCCGACAGTAAACACATCTGATTCCTTTAAGTATCTTTTTAACTGAACAATATCTGTAGATCGATCTAAAACTGGATAGTATTCTCCAATCAAATATACCTTGTCTAGAATCATCACATTCGCACCAAATCCCAATAGAGGTCTCTCATAATATAAGTCATAGCCCGTATTTATTGTACCAACAAATCGATCCCAAAGCGCTTCATTCTGTATGGATAGAACAGATTTAAAATTACCTCTTCTGTCATCATTCATCAAAGGTTCTTTAAATGTCAGGTAATCAATATTGATTTGTCCATGCAGAGGAAAATCTTCTATATTTAACAGATAAGATAATCCAAACTGAGTATCTTTTTTAAATTTGGAATAATTGAAAGTCATTTCTGCTTTAGGAAAGATTTGATATCGGAGATCAATACCAATATTGACTCCATTTAACATGCCAAAAAATGAATCCAGAGGTTCTTCAGTAATATCTCCATAGAAACGATGTTTGATCTGAAACTGTCCCTGACCTTTATCCAGTTGAGTCGGAGCGTAAAGATTTAGCATTGAATTTTCATAGGCAAACAACCCCAAAACCATTAAATAAAGCAGCATCAATAGCATTTTTTTTTCATTGTATCTCCTAAATAAAAAAAGGCAGGTTTTACCCTGCCAGAAAATTATTTGACTACGAGTGTTTCAGACTTCTTTCCACCTTTATTACAATCTGTAATCACCTGAATCTTATCGCCTGCTTTTGCATCAATCAGTTTGTACAAAACAGATCCACCCTCTTTTGTTTCCTGTTTTAGTAATTCCTGTTTGATCGCTTTCTTGCTATTCAATTTGACTTCCACATCATAAACAAAATGAGACGCTTCATTGTCCACTTTATGAGTAAAATCCACTTTTAAGATTGAAGTATTTTTGTCGAAACTAACTTTGACATCACTGGCAGGATGTGCATTTAACAGCATAACTGCCAACATAATAACTAACAGAGTTAACAGTAATTTTTTCATTTTTTCACCTCTTTCTACTTTTTCTTTGGGGTAAAATAGTTCATTTTTACCCATTTAAAGTTTAATGTCAAATGTACAAGCACCAAGAGTCCAAAAATCATCCCTGAGGTTTCATGCATTTCTGCCATCATCTCACTGCCGTTTAAATTTCCAGGAATTATTTTGTAAAAAAGGACACTTGTTAAAACAATTAGAAAGTCCAAAAACAACAACATGTTCACAATTTTTAAGATTTTGATTTGTTTCATTTTTCCTCCTATATGAAATCTTAAACAAAAAAATGAGAAAGTCAAGAAAAATATAAGAAATACTATTTTTTGTAACTACTCAGATACTGGTTGTTATTTTAAAAAATGGTAGTAAATGCTGTGCAAAAAATGATATATTGAAAAGCACCCGTAGGGATTTGCGAAACGAAGCGCCGTAAATCCTTAATCGTACTACAAGCGTCTCGCTTGTAGCTTTTCTGCAAGCAAGATGCTCCCAGTACGGATCATTCATCATTCAAAATTAAACTTACCACCCCGTCACTTCGTGCCACCCCTCCAAGGGACTTACCTTTACCCAAAACTTTATTCTACGCATGCGGTTTTTTAGACAATAATACATTTTTAACGGATATATACATATTTTTCATTATATTAAGATGTTTTAACCCTTTCCATATTACCTTTGTTCCAGGAGGCGGAT
>JAKQQL010000116.1:0-8607 GCA_029564175.1 Candidatus Cloacimonadota bacterium | reverse complement strand
ATACACGAACATCACCTCCAAAAAATATGTCAATAATATCTTTGTCAATTATAACAGGTTCTACACCTTTTGTCAACTTGAAAATTGGTTCAAATTTGTTCTTTTCATTGCTTTCCATCAATTGTTGTTTGTCTGTATTATTTCCGGCTATAACTGTTTGAACCATATAATAGGTATCTGAATGATTGAAACCAATAGATTTAGCTATAGATAAAGAGTCATCTTGAATGCTATATCTCTCTTTTCCATTTTTAGTATCAGCCACATTCAGAAAAAACACTCCACCATCACCCAACCAATCATAAACATTTTTTATCATTCCAGTCAAAAACCCGTCAAGCCATAAACTATAACTCTTGTATTTGATATAAGATTGATTTTCATCTTTTGAATACCTTTCTTTATTATAATACGGCGGCGATGTAAAAGCCATTGTTCCTTTTCCATACTGGTCCCGGAAAATTTTCTCATTATGCATTTCTTCGGCGGGAGTCAAAAATTTATGTATAAAAACATTCATTCTTGGATTGATATATGTTTTCCAAAATTGATATATCATTTCATATCTATCGTGAACATCACTATTCACATCTGTCGCAATATATGTAATTTTTTTATCAAATAATGATGAATGATATGATGCTGCAAATAAAGGAACCATACTGCCGGCCCAACCACCACAAGGATCATAAACATACAATTCCTTGTCTTTATAATTTTTCAATGTATGAATATACAACCATTTTACCATATCCGGAGAAAAATGACCAACCTTTTGAGTGCCTCTAGCTATGGATAACACTTTTATCAAACGCTCAAATATTGGTTTGTCGGGATTTTTTGCAAAAACTTTCAATGTGTCATTATACAATACCGCCTTCATAGAATTTATCAATCTTTTTTCATTCTCAATCAAAGACATTGGTGATGTTTTTCCCTTGACAGTATCCACATAATAAATTTCTGGAAACCAATTGTTTATACCAGAGGAGTAATTTCTAGTTGTTCCTTTCAAACAGAATTTATCATCCATATTATATGGAACATCACTAACATCCAGTATATTATATTTTCTGAAACCTGAAATAATTTTTCTAAGACTTTTCGGTCTTGCAAATATAGGGTATCTATATTTCTTGTATTGATCCAGTGCAAAGACACGAAATTTTTTGCAAAAGTCTACGAACTGATTTTCATCCATAGAACGAATATCATTCCAAGTAATTTTTATAAGCCAAGATGGAATTTCAATAGTGGTATAAATTGGATGAAAATCTTCCATTTTTTGCTTTATATCAAAAAATGAATTCATCATACCTTCAAGCCAAATCCATCTGAACTCAAAATAGTATTTGTTACTATTTTCATCAAACTTTCTTTTGTATAAATTCCCTTCTGAATATAGTCAAAAATAGACTTACATCTTTTGCTCAATGTAGCATTCTTTTTCCATTCAAGAGTTTCACAAGCTAAAGCTATACTATGGATAATATTATCTTTCAAGGATTCTGCCGACATATAGTCAATTTTGGGCAACCACACCTGAAAAATACACCCCAAAACTTTTCTTTGATCCACTGTGGTCAAATAAGTAATATATTCTGACCCGTTATCTTGTTCTGTAATTTTATTCACATCAATATCCATTTCATACCCCTTTCTTTATGACAAAATATATTCTATAAGCTTATCAAAAAATCCGCCCCATAAAAGTATCAATAAGACAATGGAACACGCGATAATCACACCAGCATTACTTTTATTCGCAGGATTTTTGAATATGTTCAAACTCAATAATACAAACATTATCAATTGTGGTAACCAGTCAGTAACTTGCATTATTCATCGTCACTCCTTTTTCTACTTTTTTTACCTAAGGTTCTCGGCATTGATATTTTCTTGTCGTGTATTTTTCTTTGGTCACCAGAAACCAAAGATGCCGACCTCCAACTATCCAATTCCGATACATCATATATCGTCAATGAATTAGCATCATAATAAAACTTATTGATTTCACCAACTCGCCCACCAAGACGGTTCTTCAAAATCTTATAATGAATTTCATTTTCATAAGTTCTCATATCAGCTTCATCACCAAATATAGCCATAAAATCCGCAGTTGCCCCTGTTCCCATTGACTCTGAAATATGAACAATATCAAGTGCTGATAATGGTAAATCATCTGAACCAATCCTGTTCAACTGACTGACGGATAATATAGGGCAATTGAACTCCAGCCCTAATGCTCTTAGTTCCTCAGCAATTTCTTTGACATCGCTATACATATCCATTTTAGCACGATATGACGGCTTCATCAAATTCATATAATCACATAAAACGATACTTGGTTCTATGTGCCTCATTTGTAATTCTCGTAAATAAATTCTGAAGTCATTTACAGATGCTTTTCCAGTTGGTAGTTCTTTTATAAAAAGATTTCCTTTATTGCTGATAGCCTTCTTTGACAATGCTTTCATCAATTGAATTTTCAAGTTCTTATCAAGATACATGCGATTTATATTCAAACCACTATAAATTCCATCATATCTTTGTGCATACATTATTTCAGACATTTCAAGAGATAGGATAACAACATTATGACCTTCAATTACCTGT
Organism: Candidatus Cloacimonadota bacterium; assembly: GCA_029564175.1. Taxonomy (GTDB): domain Bacteria; phylum Cloacimonadota; class Cloacimonadia; order Cloacimonadales; family WRIO01; genus JAGOCT01. The sequence goes on along the minus strand of JAKQQL010000116.1, from coordinate 5,991 downwards.
CTTGCACTTACATTCGCTAAAAAACTTGATTTATGACCGTGTATTCTGGAAATTATAATGTTCAATGTATATGGGGGAAATCCCCCATTAATATATTCATCTAATTGTGGAAAATATGAGGGGATTCTTTTAACATCATTGCTAAATGCTCTTCTCAATCTATCCCCAATATTTTTAAAATATTCCAAACCCAAGTCCACTTTCAGACTTTTACACATTGCATCTTCCAACAATAATCTGATACTGCCAAAATTTTTTTTGGAATTGATAACATCAACTGACTCAAGGATGGCGGTTTTTACAGCCTTCTCTTTCAAATATGCTTCTGTTTCTTGATACAAATAATCGTAATTTTTTGCAACATCAAAGTCAACGGATTTTATTTCATCAAAAATCTGCTTCTTATCACTGTCCTGTGAAATTGCAGACTCAGGAATAATCTTGCCAAAACTTTTGAAATGAGTAGAAATGTCGCTGAAAATTTTACCTATAACAGGATCATCAAAATAATCCGATTTGAATATTGTTGAAACCAAAGTCAAATATTGGTCTGACTCATAACATCCTTTTATTATCAATCTTTCAAGCAATTCTGCTTCCATAACACCTCCTTTCCAATATTCTTATTATACAAAATTCTTGCTATATGTAAAGAGAGTATAGGCCAATCATTCAGTTCTGTAACATCAATGTGTTCCATCAAACAATCATAAAGATGGTCCATATCTTTTGATTTTGGGCCGTTATAGTATCTATCCATTATTTTTACTCTTATAAAGCGGGCAATTTATAATTGTTACACGAGCACTCTGCTTGCATTTTTTGACACAATCAATACATAATTTATTCTTGATTTTGAACCAAGCCTTTTCCCATCCTCGCAATGTCAAGTCAGCGGATAAAGGAACACTCAATGTTGATTTATCCACTTTTTCTTTTGTTACCTTATAGACCTTTGTTTTCTTTTTTGAAGACACAGAAATTTCATCCAAAAGTAAATATAGATTATCAATCTCAAGCTTCTTCAAAAGACTTTTCAGATTTATATCTGCTTTTGATTTTCGGATGTAAAATTTGATGGTAATATATTTGTCAAATTTTGGTATGTCAGAGAGATGCATGTATTGCTTCGGCCCAATAATTTTCTCGTCAACTAATTTTCCCCTGAAATACTTACGATTTTTTTTGAATGCCACTTTACAATTTGGAACCATTTATACAAAATCCTTTCTTATTTTATAAGGTTATTATATCACCTTTTTTATTGATTGTCAAGGAAAAAAATATGTAATAAAATCAACACTTTATTTGACTATATTATAAAGAAACGACTTTGGAACCCACGATACAATCTCTTTCAAAGTCAAAGGATTTCCCCATTTTTGCTTATAATTGGTAACAATAACAGGGCCATAATTTGGAGGATCTGGAATTTCTTTTAGATTGAAAACAATTTTCAAATAATTTTCAAACACTTCTTTAGGTAAAATACTGAAAGAAGATTGTAATTGAAGCCTCACAACATAATCCATTTTCCAAGTTTTCCATATTTCAGTATCATATATCTTTTGGCAAAATATTTTTGTAAGAGAAAATAGATATGTTGTATCTTCATCATCACCAATAGTCAATGTTATCATTTTATAAACCTCACAAATTTTCCTAACCACGGTTTCTGCCAAGAACGAATAACTTTGAAAGCTTCCGTCAATGAAAACCATTTGGTTTCTGCTATCTCATAATCGTGTTGCTTGAAATTTTTTCTATTTTTTACTTTTATAGCAAAAACACTGATGAAATTCATTCTCATAAGAAAATCTACGGAGTCAATATTTGACAAAACCAATCCGGCTTCTTCTTCCGCTTCACGAATTGCCGCATTGTGCTCAGACTCTCCAAAGTCAATCAACCCCTTTGGTATCTGCCAATCAGGCCCGCCAAATTCTATATTCGAAGGCTTGACCATCAACACATAAATTTTTTCATCTTCAACACAATAAATTATTGATGCTGACCTTTTTGAATTATTCATTATTTTTCACCACAAAGCTTTTTCAAAAGTTCCATCTTTTTTGCAGGAGAAAGAGCATTATGCTTCTTTATTTCTTTATCCGTAAGTTTATTTACCTTATCCCATCCAGACAAAAACTTTATGGCTTTTCTTGCTTGCTTTTTATCATTATATTTTCCATAACGATAAAACTGATGGTATCCAGCCTTACCAGATACAGAATAATATTTCTGATTTCCAGCTTCCTCTGTATTGACAACAAATTTTACTGACATAATTTTTTCCTTTCTTATTTCAAGATAAAGATATTATATCAAACTATTCACACTATGTCAAGGAGAAAGATATGTAATAAAATCAAAAAGTTATCTCTTGAATTTAGGATTGAGAAAATTTGCTGCAGAAAAATCAAGCCTATCTACAAGCTTCAGTACAGATCCGTCATTGTCTATGACACAAAAACCTTCCGGGTTAGATACTTCAAAATCATTACCTTTTTGAATAAAAGTTCCAATGCTTTTTATTTGTCTCAATTTTTGAATAATCACATTTTTGATACTTGTCAAAATTATGTTAGTATTGAATAAAAGAATAATTTGTTTTATGTACTTTTTGAAAAAATCTAAAATTTCCATCAAAGCTGATTTCTTCTTGGCCTTGGACTCTTCCTTTTTCAACTTATCAATTTCTTTCTGATAGTAATCCTGCACAAAATTTCTGAAGTTTATAAAACCGTCTTCTGGATCCCTTACAAGCTGACCTTTTCTAACGTAAAAATTTGAAAAAGTTTTATACATAATATCCAACCCCAATTTTTTCATTTCAGAAAAAAACTTCGGTTGCAAATTATTTGATATTTTTTCCAACTCAATTGTTTTGATTTCTATATCAGCTAATTCACGAGGATCAAAATTTACCAAACCAGAAACATCTGGAATGATAGCATCTTGAACCCATACGTCAGGACTTTTTTTGAACATTGACTTGTCTACATCAAAAGAAATTTTATCAAAATTCCCATCTATGTATTTTGTATGAATAACAATTCCCATCTTAGCCCGTCTTATTTCTTTAGCCAAGTCGGAGTCATCATCCGGCACAGTATAAGTAATCGTGTTTGGCGTAAAAGAAATGACCCGTTCACCATTGATTATTTGAACCTGTTTATCACCTGTTGTAAACATCAAATCACCTTGATATACACCAGAGTCAATAATTTTTGGTAAATATTTCAGACTATATTTCAGTTTTTCTTTGAGACCCGGAGATCCAAACAAAATATCTATATCTTGATTGTTATAAGCTAGTTTTGGGTTTTTACTAAAAGCAGATTTAGTAGATACAAAAAATCTATTGTTCTCGTCATAACCAAAAACTGTGCTTGGACTATTATGAATAAGAATGTATTTATTACCAACCTTGACGAAAAAATTTTCGTTTTTCGTCGTTATATCACATTCCGGATACATTTCTTTCAATTTAGTTATCTTTTTTATTTTCATATTCTACCAATCTTTTATAAATGTCAGAATTTATAAACTCATCACTACTTTGTTCTCGCTTTATACTATTACATAACCTTGAACAATAACACAAATTATCAATACTAGAAATTTCTTTTATATCATCATCTTCTGTCAAATCTTTTGCTTCCACCCATCCCCTGTTTGTTGTATAGAATTGATGGTCTTCAGTTACTTTCAGTTTTTCACCGTTCTCCATCTCTACTTCAACCCACTTTTTATTATTATGATTGACTCTTGGTCTGATAGCTAAATTCATCTCTGTAACACCAGCTGATATGTTGTATGATAATACACTTATATCATTCTTTCCAAGAATATCACGAATTTTCATATCACCTTGGTCTGTAAGAATAACAGTATCTGGATGAATACATCCGTCCCACTTCAGAGAAAACTTAGTATTACTTTCAGCACTGCCATTCAGCTTATCAATTATAGACCTTATAATTTTTACATTTTGTTCCAAACCTTTAGTTCCCTTGTTGACAACATTATCTTCAAGATGCTCCATATGAGTCAATCCTTCAGCAAGATATACAGACTCCACTAATATTTCCTTTCTTTGGTTATATTTTTCAAATCTCATACATAATACTCTTCTGAAACCATTTTATTTGTTATCTTCATTTTCAGCCAAGAAAAATATTTTTCGTTATCCAACCCTCTTGCTATCATTCTCTTATAAGTTCCATAATCATTATGTAACAAAGCTTGTCTAACTTTTGTAGCAGAAACATCCTCAGCTTGCCTTGGAATTTCTTTTCCTTCATACTGATAATCAATATCTTTTCCTTCAAACTGTTTATTATATCCGTCTATTCTATCACTTCCTGCATAAACACGAACAATATCACCCTTTTTAGCCAGCCTATTTTGTTCTATTATATCCGGCAAATAACCGTGCTTACTATACAACACTTTCGCTTTAGGATTTGTAACCGAAAGTAATTGAACACGGTCTTGAAATGTCAAAAAATTCTTTTTTTCCATAGAACTTCTAGCACCTTCAACAATAAAAATATATGTTTTATCTTCCTTCATACTATTGATTATTTTCTGATGTAATATAGTGCAAGGCTGCATGCGGCCAACAAAAATTCCAATGGTTTCCATTATTTTTCCTCAATTTATATAAATTCTAATAGCTATTTATATAAATATATACATGAGATCAGTAAAAATAAAACTGAACCAGTTAAACCAAAATAAATCAGACAATCTCCGGTCAATCCTGACTGACCTTGAACTTGTTGCCAAGGACTACTTGTCGGTCAAGAAAACAGAACTGGAAACCAAAATCTATAAACCATTCAAGGAACATTATGCCTATTACAGAGACCAGTATCCAGACCTAAATTCCGGTATATTACAGAACACCTTACGAAATATGGACTCATTGGTTCGATCTTATATTTCAGTATGTAAAAGAAAGCATAAACTGGTTGCATTTCCAACCATAACTAAAATAGCCATTCCAATCCGGAATGATATGTATCATTTTGAATGGAACGAGGAATCAAAGTCTTTTGATGCATGGCTGAAATTTCTCAAGACTTATTTTCCACTCAAACTATGTAAATATCACAAAAAAGCATTACAGGAAGCAACCAGTTTCGGAGATGGTTCCATTTATCTGGATTCATCTGGAACACTTACTCTCCGTCTTGTGTTCAAAACCAAGCCAAAACAAGCACTTGGAACTAAGACTTTGGGTATTGACATAGGCATTGCAAAACCCATTGTATGTTCTGACGGAAAACAGTTTGGCTCTGGTCAGTTCATCAAACACAAGAAACTGGAGTTTGGTAAGTCCAGAGCCAAGCACCAAAAGCACAAAGAACAAATTACCAATAAACAGTCAAACTGGACTGACGATATAAACCATAAACTCTCTGCGGAGCTGATTGACTACTGTGTTTCCAATAACATAGGCGTCCTTGCGCTGGAAAACCTGAAGGGTGGCCATTTGGCAAACCGGAGATTCAGAAGGTATACCTGGGCTTTCAAGGATCTGTTGAACAAGATTTCCTACAAAGCCCTAAATGCCGGACTGAAAGTCATTGGTGTTGACCCAAGATACACAAGCCAGACTTGTTCATCTTGTGGCCAGAAGGAGAAATCCAACAGAATTAGCCAATCTTTGTATGTATGTTCCTCCTGTGGAACCAGGCTAAACGCTGACATCAATGCGGCCAGGAACATCCGTGCTCTTTCGGGCATGGATGGGCTTTTTGTGAATCAAGCCCAGGGTGCCTTAACCTGAAACCACCTACTTTAGTGGGTGGTAGTTCATATGGAATTTATAAATAGATCTATAGATCTTACTTTGAGGAAACAAAAATGATCAATAATATATCAGAGAAAATAAAGTTAAAATGTGAAATTATTGAAAATATAACAACTGGTGTTCTTGTATTAGACGGTCAAAAGATAATTTATGCAAATCCTTGGATA
>JAKQQL010000093.1:0-1315 GCA_029564175.1 Candidatus Cloacimonadota bacterium | reverse complement strand
TCACGAAGAAGAAAAAGGACATCCTTTATTTTATGATAGAAAAAAGCCTATGGAGCCAGGTATTGACCGAACGGAGTATTTTATTGAAAACTATCCTCAACAATGGGCTAACTTTGCCAAACAGATAGAAGAATATGATGGGGTTTGCATTATTGAAAGCTTTTTGACTCAATTCTCACTGATTCCTCTGATTATGAAATCCTATTCTACTGAAAAGATTCAGGATTTTGTTAAGCAGTTGTACCTTCAGATTCAGCATCTCAAGCCGGTCATTGTTTTCAACTATTATAATGATGTTAAGTTTGGCTTGGATCTTAATCTGAGCAGACGGGGTAAAGAATGGGAAAACTGGTATCTGAATCATGTGGCATCCACGCCTTTTGCAAAAGAAAACAATCTGGATGGTTATAACGCTGCACTATCGGTGATGAAAGCGCTTACCGATAATTCTAAAGAATTCATGAATACCATACCAGATCAGGTGATAGATATTGATATTAGCAGTCAAAACTGGGAAGAGTTTCATCAGAGAATTTCTGATTATCTAAGTTATCAAAGATTTACTGAAAATCATCCAGTTGAGGATTATCAGAAATATTGTGGTGTATTCAAGCATTTTCCTTCTTTACCCTCTGCTGAAGAAATGGAAGTAAAAGGGATTAAGCCAGAAGATATCCCTGCAGAGATAATAAATACAGTTCATATCTGTAACAATCGTTTATGTCTGGATGCTTTTTGGCCAAATCTTAAACTGATAGCTCTGGATGATAATCTTTTCTCTATAGAGGCTTTTCATTTTCTTGTTAAATTTAATTTGGATGATGAAAAAGTCTTTTCTTTTGATTTTATTGAAAATAATCCAAAACCTTTCTTATCTTCTGATGAACATACCGAAGAGGAATGTTATCGGTTTAACAAAGTATAATTATCGATGAGGTTTATACAAAACCAGAACGATTGACCTAGTCATTTACTTCTTACTGCAAGCATCCCGCTTGCAGTCATTTTTTTTATAAATAAGAATAATTACCTCCTTGACTTGTCTGTCAGTCTATTATAAAATCACTCGATACTCTTAAGAATCTCTATTCTATCCTGTAGAAAATCGTTATTTCAGCTCTTATTGACTAGCTCCATCGCTCCTGATTACCAGCAAGATTTTGGATAATTTGAGGAGGAAGTGAATAGGAATGGAATAGGTATCAAAGAGAGCTGGAACCACAGATTTTCATCAACCACGGAAGGCACTGAAATCATGAAAAGGAATTGTGAACCACAAAAAGTATTAGATATGATTATCTCCGGCAAACCTCAA
>JAKQQL010000047.1:0-4708 GCA_029564175.1 Candidatus Cloacimonadota bacterium | reverse complement strand
AGTGTTTTAAAGAACTCGATTTTTCTTGCCATATTTTTTTATTTCATGATAATTCATACTTTTATATTGCAAATTTCATTGCAAATTTTTTAATCTGTATCCAAATATGGCTATTTCAAAACCAACGGCAAACATCTACCTCGATACACGTAAAGAACTCAAAAAAAACAAATATCCTGTTAAATTAAATGTTTATTATCTCGGAAAAAACAGGTTGTTCGGATTACCGATAAAATTAACCAAAACAGAATGGGAGAAAATCAACAGTCCGAAACTTCGAGACAAGAACCTGAAAGACATTAAAACAAAGCTGGATTACTATGAAGGGGAAAAGTTTGAAGCCACATTGAAAGAAATTGAAGAACCCTTCACGTTCCAGAAATTCAAGACTGCCTTCGAGAAGCAGGACAGTTCACAATTGGTAAGTCATGACGTTTATGCACTTTTCGATAGATTTATAGCAGAACAGGAACGAAAAGGAAAAGTAGGCAATGCGGGAATATATCGAAATGCACGTAATTCATTCCAGCGTTTAAGGAAGCGATTGTTTATAAATCAGGTAACCGTTGACTTCCTGAAAGACTATGAAAATCAAATGAAAAAGTCTGGTAAGAAGATTAATTATATCGGATTAAACCTGCGATGTATGCGTGCTATTTACAACATGGCAATTGCAGAAAAACTGGCAAAACAGGATGATTATCCATTCTCACAGAAAAGACAGGACAAGAAGTTCACAATAAAAAAAGAGGAAACGAAAAAGAAAGCATTAACGGCAGACCAATTGGCGAAACTGAAACAGTATGAACCACAAACACCAGCACAAAAGAAGGCATTCAGGTTTTGGTGGTTTGCATTGCATGCATACGGCATAAACATGACCGACATATGTCATCTGAAATATAGAGATATTGTCGGCAATAAAATTATTATTGAACGTACCAAAACAGAAGATACGACTATTAGCAGTAAGCCAGTAAGAATTCTAATCACACCTGAAATTCAATCGTGCATTGACGATTACGGCAATCAGGATAAATCTCCTGATGCCTATGTGTTCAACATCCTGAAACATGGTTGGAGTGCAAAGCAAGAGCGTAATATGGTAATGTCATTTACCCGCAACATTAATAAACATATGAAGAAAATCTCGGAAGATTTGGGTTATGAAAGACATATATCAACAAACTGGGCACGGCATAGTTTTTCAACGTTTTTAAAAAGTGGTCTTATCCCAATCGAGGTTATTTCTGAGGCACTTGGTCATTCTTCCATCGAGACAACCAAGATATACTTGGATTCATTTGAAGATGATGTACTTGAATTGATTGCCAAACGACTTTCAGAAATTTAACCGTAATGCTGTGAAAAAGACAACACCGATATATGATGATAACCTCGAAGTCCAGTTAACCGATATATTGTGCAAATTGGATGAAAATCCGAAAGTAAACATCAACCAGATTGGTTCATCTGCATACAAGGGACATCTATTAGCAGATACCGAGGACGGGTTTCAAAAATTTATTCATTTGAATCTGTATCTCAAATTTATCGAATACTTTGACAATTATAAAGTCAGATGCATTAATACTTATGCCGTCAAAACTAATTTCATCCCTGTCGTTAAGCGATTGCTTTCGCAATATAACGATGCAATAGATAGCCTTTACTCATCAAATGTCCGTGAAGAATGGTCAAGGTATTTTGACGATACACTGGTTTCTGACAAAGAAGACAACCTGAAGAAACAAGCATTTCAGTTCTTTTATAATGCTTCAGCAGTTCAAATATTCTATTTGGGTAAACTGGCAGATAAAATGAAGGAGTACATAGCTGAATTTGACACTGTTATTCCCAAACCTGAACCAGAATATTATTTTACAATTCGTTCTGAGTTTGCATCGCAGAGGCATAATATCCTGTACGACATTCATAAGAACCTTAAAGCAATGAAATATGTTGATTGCACCGCTGAGGCTTTCAGAAAGGTGTTCACTACCAAAGAACCGCAACCAATTAAATGGTTAAAATCTGTAAATAGTTTAACATATTTTATTAAAACATTGACTGGTAAGTTCCTGATTGAAAAAGATGACCCGTCAAATGGCTTTATTGCTGAAAGATATATTCATGTTTACAAGAATGAAGAATTTTTCCCCAGAACAAAAATTCGGCATGACAAAGACCCAAGTACTAAAGTTACCGAGTTTATAGATAAGGTTATTGACAATGCCATAAAGGCATATTATAAGAAATAGCATTTTCTACTTTTCCCCAGCCGACAGGTACTAAGAATTGCTAACAACACTGGTAATCTGCATTACCAATGTATGCTTCATTTACATTCTATTGTAGCCATTCAAAAGCCGACAGCCTGAGGTGTCGGTAATATTCCATTTTATAAATTTCGAATTTTTGCATCGTAAATGTTTGATTATGATGAACAAAAACGATGTAATAACATTTGATAACCTGCCTGAAGCAGTAAAGCATCTTTTGCATGAGGTAGCCGACATAAAGAACTACCTGTTAAACCAAGCAGCAACTCCTGCTGAGACAAAGCAACTCGCACCAGACGGAGATTTTTTAACGGTAAGTGATGTCAGTCAGATGCTGAATATTTCGAAGGGTGCTGTCTACAATATGACCAGTACCCGCCAGATTCCATTCTTTAAAAAATGCGGAAGGGTTTACTTCGATAGAAGTGAGATTAATGAATGGATACGTCAGGACAGATGCAAAACTTTAAAACAACTTCAGGCAGATGCTGACATGGAGACCCGAAAGAAATAACCTCTCAGAGAACTGTTTTGCAGTTTTTTGGGTGAAGCACATATTCAGATGAAGTGAATGGTAACCTTAGACAGAATTAAAATATTAACCGATAAAAAGCACATTAAAAGCATGGACTCAGATGTGACTACCAAAATATTGAGAAGTAATATTGGTACAGCTATAAGGTATTCACAAAAGATGCCTTTCAATATTTACATGAATTACAGTTTGCAGGATAACCGATGTGTTATCGAATTATCTTCCAAAGTATTACTTGACCGTTATCCAGAACTTATAAACATCAACAATATCCAGCAGTGTTTTGAAAACATAAACAGAATAGGGTTTTGCGAAATGGAAGTTGATGGTATCATTCATAACAGTGAATTACTTACATGTGATGTCACCAGTGATATTAGCGGTATTGTTCAACCTGACCGACTGGCAATGAAGTCATGTTTGGTTAACCACAATAAATTCAGAGTACAGAAATACGGCAATAGCGGATACACCATCAACAAAATGGTTAAGACCCGCAACCGACAAATTCGCATTATTATTTACGATAAGGGGAAGGAATTACGTAAAAAGAACAATACTGAATATCTCGGTATGTTGACTGACGCCGATTCGATGCTGACATACTTCGATGGCAAATTCCGAGTGGAAGCCAACATTAACACCAAAGAACAAATCAGGCAACTTTTTCAAACAAAAAGCACCGATTTGTTGGATGTACTGAAATCCGAGGCGAATCCACTGTTAACAATTTTTGATGAGGTCTTTGCATTTCCTGAAGAACCTGAACACCAGAATCAGGTGATGCCCTCACCATTGTCATTTCCGAAGTTGAGGATGGTTAAAAATGCATTATTACTGGCTGCCTGTGAGTATGACATGGAAAAAGTAGACCTCGTTTTGAATAATACACTTTCACCGCATACTGATAAAAGCAAGTATCGAACCGAATTAAACAAACTATTGAATTCCTATCCCCTTCCAAATAAAAACATCGCATTGATGAAGAAAATCAGAGAAGAAATAGCCAAAAGTGCAACAACAGAAATAACAACCAGACAGGATATTAATAGCAGAAGCAGAGAGAAATAAATAATAATAAAAATTAAATAAATTAAAATTATGGCAAACATTTATGACAGTGAAATCAGATGTGCAGATAAAAAGGCACTTAACAAGTTAACTAAACTTATTTTGAAACACACACCCTCAAGAATTCTTGGTAAAACAAAAGATATTGTTTTGTTTGAGACCCGATGGAGTGATTTGGATTATGCTATGGAAGTCTTTTCACGGGATTTTCCTGAAGTTACTTTTTCGTGTTCATTTATTCATATGACCGCTTGTTATGCTTTCTATTACACCTATAAAGATTATCGAAATGGAATTGTTAATTATAAGGGTCTTAAACCATCATTTTTTTATAACAGTGCAGATTTGCAAAAGATAAACTTAGATGATTACAAAGATTTCGTATCAAAGTATATAACTTACTTCAGCACCATGTATGAAGAAAAGAAATTAGAGGATGGAACATATTATCTCGAATTTATTCCAGACAGATATAGAAATAATAATGAGAACTTTTTCCCACAAGCGGTAGCTGAGTATGATGAATGTATTTTAACGGCAACACTTAACGGTTATTCCCATATAAGGCTTGAATTGACGTTGAAAAATAGCGATGAAAGCCACATGTCAGGAAAACCAGAATAAAATTGAATATTTTTCATCAATTTTTTATCGAAATATTGCAGAGAATCATTACAAGTGTAAACGGCAAATAACAATGTACGTTTTTTCGCAAATAAGAATGTACTACAATTAGCAAATAGCGATGTACGCATTTTAGCAAATAGTGATGTACATCTTTCTTGGGGAAGGTGTGTTTTTCTCAGCAGGATCACTTCCA
>JAKQQL010000024.1:0-43631 GCA_029564175.1 Candidatus Cloacimonadota bacterium | reverse complement strand
ATCATTTATCTTTTTCATTTACATCACCTCATCTTATATAGAGTTAATATAAATGAATGGCCAATATTGTCAAGAACTAATTTTGCATAACTGCCTTATTTTTCAAAGAGTTATAGCCTTTCTTTTTTACGAGGTCATCTTGTCTGAGTGGTTTGATATGTAGATATCCTGTGTTTAAGCGATAGTAAAGATCACTTCTGAATCGGCCGGCCATTACTTCCTGTTCCAGATTTTTATTGGTGGCGCAGACGATTCTCAAGTTGAGCGGAATTGTTCTGTTGCTCCCGATTCTGCTTACTTCTTTTTCCTGAATGACTCTGAGCAGTTTAGGTTGCATATCATAAGGCAAGTCGCCGATTTCATCTAAAAATAAGACGCCATTCTGAGCCTGTTCAAATTTACCGGCCTTCCCTTTTCGATGAACACCTGTAAATGATCCTTCTTCGTAACCAAATAATTCACTTTCAAATAAACTGGGGCTTATAGCCGAACAATTGATACTCACAAAAGGAGATTCTCTGCTTCAAATCTTTGTTGGCTGATAATTGATCTTTTAATTGTTTTATTTTGTTATTCATACTCACTCCTGTAATCACTTATCTGACATACTTCTAATAAATAGTATTCTTTTTTTGTCAAGGATAAATGAGAATTTTTACTATAAAGGGCTAATGAATATATTTTATTAAAAAAATCAGGCTGAGAGATCTGTCTGATTTTTAAAATTATTATTTATTTAGTTGTAAAACCCATACTTTAAGCTTGATTTGTTTCAATTTTTTTGAATCTTTTTTTCATTGTCCTCTTTTCCTTTCCTTTTCCTTCTCTTATCACTTGTTTTATACATATAAGATAGAAAACTCATGTCATTAATTCAGTTTCACTTGCTTTGGTAAAAATATGTGTGTTTTTTACTAATCATTTAATTCAACGTAACTACTCAGATACTGGTTGTTATTTTAAAAACCAGTAATAAAAGCAGTGCAATAAATAATAAATTGAAAAACAACTGTAGGGATTTGCGAAGAGAAGCGCCGTAAATCCGCAATCGTACTGCAAGCTTCCTGCTTGAAGCTAAACAACCAGGTTGGTTGTTCTACAGCCGTACTGCAAGCTTCCAGCTTGCAGAAAAGGCTACAAGCAAGATGCTTGTAGTACGGTTTTTTCGGATGTACGGCCGAATTTTATTACTACGAAAAGGCACTAAATACACTAAAATAGTATTTAAGTACGACCATCCTGTTAGGGTAATTTTAACAATTTATCATTCATCATTCATAATTAAACATCCCTCCCAACTGACCGTTTTGGCATTTTTTCAAATAATGGCATTTTGCAGACACACATTTATTGTTTAAACAAGTACTTGATTAGTTACAGTTCAACTAAAAAAATAAAAATTCTCCTTGCAAATTACTAAAAAAAAGAGAATAGATTATAAACACATTTTTCTTTTCATGATAAATACTGTCTATCGCTAATAAAAAAATGATTTTATTGATTTTTTATATTGACAAGCCCCTTGAAATTTGCTAATCTGGTTAAAGTGATAACAGAGGATTTCATCATAAGCCCATATTTGACAGGCTTTATGATGAATAAACTGTTTCATAAATTAAAAAAGGAGAAATCATGAAAAGATTGATGTTCGTTTTAGGATTGTTTTTATTGGCATTCAGCTTACTGGCACAAACGGCTGTTACACCTGTTGGAGAGGGAACGGAAGCAATTCCCTATCAGATTGCTACCTGGCAGAACTTGTATTGGATCAGTCAAAACTCATCTGCCTGGGATAAGCACTTTATTCAAACGGCAGATATTGATTTTGCGGATGCAAATCCAGCTATAAATACCTGGAACGATAGCACAGGCTGGTCTCCGATTGGCAACGATTCTACAAGATTTACTGGCAAATATAATGGGAATAACAAAACCATTACTGGTCTGTTTATCAATCGTCCAAATGCATATTATCAAGGTTTTTGGGGATTAACAAATTCCGGATCTGAGATTAAAAATCTCGGCTTGATTAGTGTCAATGTAACTGGAAGAAGAAATACCGGCAGTCTGGCAGGACTTAATGATTTTGGATCAATTATCAATTGCTACAGTACTGGCAATGTGTCAGGGAATTACACTGCAAATGGCGGTTTGGTCGGCTATAATTCTCAGGGAAACATCAATAATAGTTACAGTTCGGCAAATGTGAACAGCCCTTATTATTCAGGTGGTCTTGTGGGGATAAACTATAATGGCATAATCACATCCTGCTACAGTACAGGAAATGTAAGTGCATTAAGACATTGTGCAGGAGGCATAACTGGGGCGAATATGGGAGGTACTGTAAGCAACAGTTATAGTACAGGAACTATTAATAGTGAACTCATTGCTGGAGGTTTGGTAGGATTAAATAGTGAAGGAGCCATCAGTAACTGTTACAGTACAGGGAGTGTGAGCGGGAATAATAATACAGGTGGTTTGACAGGAAGTAATTATGATGGTACGATCAGTGATTCTTACAGTACTGGGAATGTGAGTGGAGAATACGCTACCGGTGGTTTAGTAGGCATTAATTCTCATGGGACAATCATGAACTCCTTCAGTACAGGTGATATAGAGGGAATTGATCATATCGGTGGCCTGGTAGGAGATGGTTCATTTAATCTTCTTATAAATTCTTACTACAATTATGAAAACGTTTTAATCAACAACACTCATACCATTACAACAGGTGCATTGACGAATGATTTATATAATGCATGGTTTCCCAATAAAAGTCTGAATATATCTGATTATCTGACTTCAGATAGTTCAAACTATTTCATTAATAGTGTAACTGATTTAAAAACTATCCTTGCTTTTGGTCAGTTCCCGGAATATCATTTTAAATTAACAAATCATCTTGATTTAGTAAATGAAAATGATTTTTACATCCCCTATTTTTCAGGGACATTTAATGGCAATGGATATACCATTTCAAATCTGACCATTAATAAACCTGATATACATAATATCGCAATGTTTGGGTATGTAGATAATGCCCATATTTCAAATCTTGGACTAATCAATATCAATGTGAATGGTGATGATCATGTCGGAGGATTGGCAGGATTAAATAACAAAAGTCATATCACAAATTGCTTTAGTACAGGAAATGTAAGTGGAGTAAAAGACGCAATCGGCGGATTAATAGGGTTTAGTGAGCTTGGCACTGTCAGTAATTCTTACAGTACTGTAAATGTAAATGGAAGAATGGAAGTTGGGGGCTTAACTGGTTATTTTTTTAACGACAGCATCTCAAACTCTTATAGTTCCGGGGCAGTAAATGGATCGGCTATCATAGGAGGATTCGTAGGAAGGAGTCAATTAGGCACTATCAGGAATAGTTACAGTACAGGATCAGTCATTTATCAAAACTATGGGGGTGGCTTTGCAGGAAATAGTAACCAATGCGAAATTCTCAATTCTTTCTGGGATATAGAATCCTCTGGTCAAACAACTTCAAACGGTGGAATTGGCAAAACAACTGCAGAAATGAAAACCCTCTCCACTTTTACCGATGCCGGTTGGACATTTCCTAATCCCTGGGATATGAATCCAGTCATTAATCAGGGATATCCCTATTTAAACTATGAAGCGATACTAGATAATGATGAACTGGTCATTGATACGCCACACAAACTAACAGCCTTTTTACACGCCGCTTACCCGAATCCGTTCAATCCTTCAAGCACCATCTCATTTGATTTAACAAGCCCGGAGACAGTTAAAATTGACATCTACAATGTCAAAGGTCAGCTTGTTAAGCATATTACGAATCAATTTTATCATACTGGTAAGCATTCAATTATTTGGGATGGCAAAGACTCTGAGGGAAATAACTGTGGAACAGGTGTTTATTTCTACAAAATGTTTGCAGGAAAGACCATTCAAACCAGAAAAATGATGATGATAAAGTAAGACTTATAAACCATTTAATAAAGGCAGAGAGAAATCTCTGCCTTTTTCATTCATAACGTAAGAAATTGAATTTATAAATCAGATAATATAACCTAATTCTGTTGATTAAAACGACAGAATTTAATTTTTTTGTTCTTATTGTACCTACTCAGGTTATATCTAATCAGAAGTAAAAAAATAATATCAATTTTATCATTGGGTTTGTAGGGATTTGCGAAGCGAAGCGCCGTAAATCCGCAATCGTTCTGCAAGCTTCCAGCTTGCAGAAAAGGCTACAAGCAAGATGCTTGTAGTACGGTTTTTCGGATGTACGACCGAATTTTATTACCCCGAAAAGGCACTAAATACACTAAAATAGTATTTAAGTACGACCATCCTGTTAGGGTAATTTTAACAATTTATCATTCATAATTCATCATTCATAATTAAACATACCACCCCTCCAGAGCCTGTGCAAAAATGCTGGTTTTATTCTATCGCACCTACAGCGCTTGAACATATCTCACTATTTTCCAGTGATTTCACCACAGGTTAGGATTCTTTCGTTCCTCCGGAACTCTTGTTTTTGCACAGACTCTCCATAGGAGGGGAATGCAAGCTCTGTTTACCACATTCCAACTGACCGTTTTGACATTTACTATAAAAATTCTATTTACTCAGATATACTGAGAGCTTTGAATTAGTCGTTAATATCTTGTTTAAAACAAAAAAGCAGATGAAGTTTGAGTCTGTTTTAAAAAAAAACTTCGTTGTTATGCCTTTTTTAGAACTGGTTAAAAACATAAAACTCTTAAAATCAGCGTAATCCGTGTCTAAAAATCTTATCCTTTCTAATTCAAAGCTCTCATACTGATTTAAAAACAAACCACAACCTGAGTAGAAACCTCTTATTTAATGTTCTTAGATTGTTTGAAAGTGTTTGTATAACACTAACAATCCTATTTTATTCTTTACGCTGATTCATGAGATTTCTATCAGAATCCTCATTAATAAACCGATGAATAAAGAACATGAAAACGTTTGACAAGTTTAATGCTTTAAATATTATAAATCAATCATATGTAAGAATGGAATACTCGTCATTTTTTAAATAAGTATTCCAGAAAGTTGAAAGGAGTTTATCATGAATTGTATTTTCGAGACAATGTCTCAGGAACATGAATCTGATGTTATGGATATTTTCAATTATTATATTGAAAATTCCTTCTATGCTTACCCGGAGACAAGGATCCCAAATCAGTTTTTTTCAAAATTTCTCGAAATAGCTAAGTTTTATCCAGCCTTTGTTATTAAAACGGAAGGGATTATTGTCGGATTTTGTTTGTTAAGACCATACAACCCTTTTCCTGTATTTAAAGAGACAGCAGAAATCAGTTATTTTATTAAAAAAGAATTTACAGGAAAGGGTCTCGGTAAACAAGCATTAGACAAGCTGGAAGAAGCAGGCAGAAAAATGGGTATCAGAAAAATCCTTGCCGATATCTCTTTAGAAAACAAAGAGAGTATTGCATTTCACCAAAAACACGGTTTTACAGAATGTGGGGTTTTCCATCAGGTAGCAAAGAAGTTTGGTAAGACCTTTGATATTGTATGGATGGAAAAAGAGATTAGTTAAATCAAAGATTGCATTCATTTTACAAAAAAGTACCTTTAAACAACCAGGTTGCTTGTTCTACAATCGTACTGTAAGCATCCTGTTTGCTTCTAAGGTTTAAAGATTGAACAGTCCCTCAAAGATTTTTTAAATTTTCTCAAAAAAGAGTTGACATATATCTTAATTTTCAGTAAACTTAGTTAAGAAGAATAAAGGAGGCTTTTTTATGAAACGGAAAGTTCTGTTTTTTTGTGCACTTTTAATGGCTTTACAATTAATGGCTGTTGGTTTTATCGTGAACTCAGAAGTGAGTTATGTTCAACTCGGCACTTTAGTTCAAAGCGATTATGAAGTGGAAATTGAAAATCAAATTGCTCAAGTCAAATCAACTGAGACCTTTGTAAATCAGAATGTGTCAGAATTGTTTACTCCCAGACTTTATTTTCCAGTACCCGCAGATGGGAATGCAACTAAAATCAGATGGTTTATCAATAATGAATGGCAAGAAGCCATCATCTCTCCAACCCCACAAAATCCGGTTGGCGGGCCTTCATCTCTTCCAGATGAATTTCTCACATACCTGGAAGGGTCTTTCCCTGTAATATTTGATATCCCCACTGAACTGAATATCATGGATACGATAAAAGTCGAATTAACTTATATGCAATTACTCCCGTACTCAAATGGGAATGTGGATTTGATTCTTAAAAATAATTATGAGCTGATTGACCTATCAGCAAATATGGAAATACTGAGAAATCTGAGTATTGTTTTAAATTCTGATCGAAGTATTACCGCTTACGATTTACTCAATATTACAAATGAAGTCAATACCACAGATTCGAATCAGGCAAGTACCGTTTATTTTGAGCAGTATTATCAGGGAGATTATCACCTGAGATATGCACTAAGTCAGGAAGATTTAGGACTATGGGCAATGAGTAACTATCTGGATGCTGTTCCGGACGAAGCAGAGCAGGGTTTCTTTACAATGATTGTAGAGCCTGATCCTTCTGAAAATACAGATGTCATTGAAAAAGTATTTACATTGATAATCGATCGGTCAGGAAGCATGGCAGGGAATAAAATCGTTCAGGCCAAAGAAGCGGCGACATATATCGTGAATAATCTCAATGAAGGCGATAAGTTTAATTTGGTTAGTTTTTCATCAAATGTTACTTCACTTTGGGCTTCCCACTATGACTTTAATGAAACGAATAAACAAGCTGCCTTGAATTATATCTCATCGATTATTGCAGAGGGTTCAACCAATATCTCAGGCGCTTTTGGATTGGCAGTTCCTCAGTTTGCAGCAGCAGATACCAGTACCGCCAATATCATTATCTTTATGACAGACGGTGAGCAAACCGCTGGTATCACAGGTACTAACGAACTGATTGCCTATATAAACAACCTGATCATTGAAACAGAAACGAATATAAACTTGTTTAATTTTGGAATTGGTCCCAGTGTTAATACCCCCTTATTAAGTCAGACTGCCAATCAAAACAACGGAATTGCGGTATATCTTGGCAATAATGAATTGTATAGTGTATTAACCGGTTTTTATTCTATGATCAGAAATCCGGTATTGCTTCATCCAAGTTTAAGTATATCTCCTGCGGGTGTCATCCAAGATATTCATCCGATAAATCTGCCAAATCTGTATAAAGGGAATCAGATGATCATCAGTGGGCGCTATTCAGAGCCCGTAACGGTTAATCTGACCTTCAGCGGTATGGCTTATAATCAGCCGGTAAGTTATGAATATTCATTTACTTTATCTGATTCTAATCAGACGAAATATGCTTTTTTATCTAAAATATGGGCAAAACAGAAAATAGATGATTTGATGATTTTATATTATACCTATCCAGCCGGTTCTCAACAGGCAGATGAAATCAAACAGCAAATCATCAACCTGAGTGTTATGTGGGGAGTCTTGTCGCCATTTACCAGTTTTACTGGGGGAGAAGTGACCAGTGATGATGATATTGAACCTGTCAGTAAAGATCAGGTGATTCAATTGAAAGGAAATTATCCGAATCCATTCAACCCATCAACTACTATTAACTTTGCGGTAAATAATGATTTAAATGAAATGGCAGAAATCAAAATCTACAATTTAAAAGGGCAGTTGATTAAAACACTGTATGTCCAGATCAGAGGCAAAGGAGAATACTCCGTTAACTGGGATGGGCAAAATGAACTGAATAAGCACGTGGCAACAGGCGTATATCTTTATAAAATCACATGTGGTCAACATCATGCTGCTGGCAAAATGATATTGATCAAGTAATTCATCAGGAATTAAAAGAATATTTAAAAATCGTGGAAGAAATTCCACGTTTTTATTTCATTCATTTTGAATGGCTTATATTCAAACTTTGAAGACTAAAAGTCTGTAAACAGAGAATAGAAAAAGATTTTTCTTGACAAGTTATGAAAAATCTCGCAAAATTGATCCTTGAAAGTATTATTAGATACTTTAAACTACAAGGAGGAAAATGATGAAGAAGATGCTTACAATAATGATGCTGCTCACCATGATCAGTGTCATGTTTGCACAAAGTCTCTTGCTTGAAAATTTTGAGGGTACATACCCGCCAGCTAACTGGACAAGATTTTCAGGATTACTGACAGATCCTGTTACATTAACTTCAACAACAAGTGGGTGGACTCAGGGAAACTTTGCACACGGTGATGCAACAAACAAATCAGCCCGAGTAAATCTATACGGTACTAGCTGTAAATATTGGTTGGTTACACCAAGCATTGATTTGGGTACAGGGACTAATAATTACAATCTCGAATTTACAGTTGCTTTTACCAAGTATAGCAGTACAGCGCCAATTGATCCAGATTTAAGTGGCGTTGATGACAAATTTGTTGTTCTGATCTCTACAGATAATGGAACAACCTGGTCAACAACTAATGTCTTAAGACAATGGGACAATGCTGGTTCACAATATGTTTTAAACTCAATTCCAGTAGGTGGAACTAACGTTTCTTTACCTCTCAGTGCTTACTCTGGCACAGTAAAATTTGCCTTCTACGGTGAATCAACTGTCAGCAACTCAGACAATTACTTATGGCTTGACAAAATTAAAGTTAGAGTAACTCCTACTACTCCAATGTTTTATGTTACTCCAACTTCAAAGGATTTTGGTAATGCTTTATTAAACGTTGAATCTCCTGCTCAGTCATTTACTTTTATGAATGCAGGGATTAATACGCTGAATATTGCCAGCGTTGCTTTAGCAGGAGCTGATGCTTCTCAGTTTATATTAACTGATACCAATACTTATCCAATGGCATTAACTGAAGATCAGGGAGGCACATTCTCTGTAAAATTCATGCCTACTTCCTATGGAACAAAAACGGCTGTTGTCAATATTACAGATGACTTAGGCAGAACAGTCAATACCGTTCAGTTAACAGGCAACGGTTTTGACCCAACAATTACTGCACCAACTCATACTGAGAATTTTGATGCAGTAACAGTTCCACTTTTACCTGTCGGCTGGACTAAAAAAGTGGTTTCAACATCCACTTCAGCTGCAGTTGAGACTGCTACCGGTGGTAACTCAGCACCAAATCATGTAAAATTGGCTAACTCAGGCGATGCAAATGCCACAGTTTTATTCATCTCTCCAATGGTTCAAAACCTGAATGCCAGAAGAATGTTCTTCAATGCAAAAGGCGGAGCGACTGCTTATAACCTGACGATTGGTACAATGACTGATCCTTTGGATGAAACAACATTTACTGCAATT
This sequence comes from Candidatus Cloacimonadota bacterium, assembly GCA_029564175.1. Taxonomy (GTDB): domain Bacteria; phylum Cloacimonadota; class Cloacimonadia; order Cloacimonadales; family WRIO01; genus JAGOCT01. The sequence goes on along the minus strand of JAKQQL010000024.1, from coordinate 34,301 downwards.
GAAACCATCTCTCCAACGGCAACTTATACCAACTATCTGATTAGCTTTGCGGGAACTACCGGTTCATACATCGCTTTCAAACATGGTTTAGGTGGCACTTATAAGACTTTATATGTTGATGATATCATGATTGAGAATATTCCTCAAACAGCTGATATCTCTGTTTCTCCTGCTACTGTCAATTTTGGTGGCGTCCCATTCAACGGCACAAAACAATCCGTTTTAACTGTTTTAAATCAGGGTGCTGCTGACCTTATCTATACTTTAGAACTTCCTGCTAACGTAACCGCATCTGTTCCTGGTGCAACGGTTATACCTGGCGGAACTTCTGAAGTAACTCTGACATTTACCGCGACTGCTGCTGGTGAATATACGGGTACACTCAATGTATTGTCTAATGATCCAGATGAAGCAAGTGTGGCAGTTCCTGTTACCGCTTTTGTTTTACCTGAAGGAATGATTGAAGTCGGTAGTGGTTCTGATGTTAATACCAATTTACCAATGGAACCTTACTATAAAAACTCTTATACACAGAGTATCTTCTATCCTGCCGAAATTCCTAATTTAGAAAATCATCGTATTTCAAAACTTTATTACCATTATAATGGTTTTGAAACTTTTACAGACAGTTTAGCTATTTATATGGCTCACACTGATTCTGTAGCTTTTGCAGCAACAACAAACTGGATTCCTGGTGCTAACCTGACTCAGGTTTATTACGGAACAATCTCCGTAACCAATACTGATGGCTGGGTTGAACTGATCTTAGATCAACCTTTTACATATAATGGTACTCAGAATTTAGTAATTGCTGTAAAAAAATGGTCTCCAGAATACCATGGCAGTAACAGTGAATTCTTTGCGACAGCCACTACTGGCGTAAATCGCAGTATGTCATATATCAGTGATTCGGTAATGCCTGATCCAATGGCTCCTCCAACTGGAACATTGAAAGCATTTATCCCTAATACCCGTATGTTCTTTATTGAACCTGCTGCAAATCCTATCTTTGGTGTTACACCAACTGAAAAAAACTTTGGACAGGTAATTGTAAACAGTACAACCAATCCTCAGACATTTACGATTAGCAACCTTGGATCTGGCAACTTAGGCATCACTTCTGTTGTTTTAACAGGTACTCATGCTGATCAGTTTATGCTTACTGATACCAATACTTATCCTGCTGCAGTTGCTGCTGGTGCAAGTATTACTTTCAATGTAGCTTTCCATCCAACTTCTGTTGGTCAGAAAGGTGCAACAATCGAAATTACTGACAACTTAACACGTACCGTTCATTATGTGGCATTATCAGGTGAAGGATTTGATCCAACGATCACTATCCCTCATACTCAAAACTTTGATGTCAACGTAACTATCCCTAATTTACCTACTGGCTGGGTTACTTATGCTTCCGCTACTGGTACAGATGCCCGTCCTTGGGTAACTCAATCTACTGCTGGAAACGCTGTTTCTGCTCCTAATCATGTAGGCGTATTCTATCATACAACCAATCCTAAAAATGAATGGATGGTAACTCCTCCTGTTGCATTAACAGCTGGTACGACTTACCGTGTTAAATTCATGGTGAAAGCACCTGGTTGGTCAGGAACTCCTGAAAAAATGAAAATGACTGTTGCAAACGCACAGACATTAGAAGCGGTTACTGCCGGCACAGTTATTTGGGATGACCCAAATATGCTGATCGCAGCTTATACTGAAAAAACTGTTGCTTATACTCCAGCTACCACAGGTAACTATTATTTCGCATGGCATGCTTACTCAGATGCGGATGTAGATTATATCCGTATGGATGACATTACTTTCGAAGTTGGTCCTGTATTAAATCCTCCAACTGCTTTAACAGCTACTGCAGGCAATGCAAATGTTAGCTTATCATGGACAGCTCCAGCTGCCGGTTCTACTGGTACACTGGCTGGTTATAACGTATATCGCGACGATACAGCTATTACTACAGCTCCTGTTACTGGAACTACTTACACAGACAATACCGTTACCAATGGTACAACCTACTCATACTATGTAACAGCGCTTTATACGACTCCTGACGGAGAATCTGATCCTTCAAATACGGTTTCTGCAACTCCTGTTGCTCCTGTATTATATCCTCCAACCAACCTCACTGGTTCTGTTACAGGTAATGATGTTACACTTAACTGGTCAGCTGCAGGTCCTGAAGGCGACTGGATTACTCATGCGGATGACGTATATAATGACGCAATCGGTACTGGTGGTGCAGTTGAATTTGCTGTTGCTAACAGATTCACTGCTGAACAGTTAGCCACTTTAGGTGTTGCTGGCGGACAGATTACAAGAGTTCGTTTTATGGCACATGAACCAACTGCTACTTACACTGTAAAAGTTTGGACTGGCGGAAGCGGTAATCCATACGCTCCTGGTACAGAAGCTGCTTCTCAGGCTGTTCCTTCAATCAATGTGGACAACTGGACTGAAGTAAACTTAACAACTCCTGTTACTATTCCTGCGAATGGTGAATTATGGATTGGTTACTCATTAAATACACCTTCAGGTTATCCTGCAGGTACTGATGCTGGTCCAGCACTCAATGGTTTTGGTAATATGATGTATTTCAACAATGCATGGACTACTTTAACTTCTTTAGCTGCTACTTTAGATTACAACTGGATTATCCAGGGTTATGCAACTGAAGGTACTGGCCGTGCTGCAAAATATATCCATGTATCTGCTCCTGCAAGAGAAAAAGCAGTTATGGATTTAACACCTGTTGATGACAAAGAAATCTTCAAAGCCGTTGCAGTTTCTCAGGTTGCTCAAAACCGTAATGTTAACCGCAACCTCTTAGGTTATAAAGTTTATCGTGGAACTACCTTATTAACACCAACTCCATTACCAACCACTACCCTGACTTATCAGGATATGGATCTGGCTAACGGTGAATATACTTACAATGTAACAGCAATGTACACCGATGGTGAATCAGCTCCTGCTACAGTTACTGTTGTTGTTAATCCAGACGTTGTAATCAATCAGTTCCCATGGAATGAAGGCTTTGAAGGCACATTCCCTCCAATGGGCTGGATGAATGTCGATAATGATGGCGACACTTACAAATGGGTTGAATACACTGAAGACGGTGCTGCTCATGCTGGAGCTAAATGTGTTGCTTCTGCTTCTTACATTAACAATGTTGGCGCATTAACACCTGACAACTGGTTTATCACACCTAAAATTGATTTACCAACCTACGGTGCAAATCAGGCTGCTGTTCTTAGATTCTGGGTTGCTGCTCAGGATCCTGACTGGCCATCAGAACATTACTCTGTAATGATTTCTACTACTAATACCAATATCGCATCATTTACTTCTGTATTCTCTGAAACTATTCAGAGTGGTGACTGGGTACAGAAATCAGTTCCTCTGACAAACTACTCAAATCAGAACATTTATATCGCTTTCCGTCACCATGACGTAACTGATATGTTCATGATGAAATTAGATGATGTCATGATTGAATTGACTCAGGCAAGTGATATTACACCTGTTTTAGCTACAAAATTAAACAGAAACTATCCTAACCCATTCAATCCAACTACCCGTATCGAATACAGTGTAAAAGAAACTGCGCCTGTAAGCCTTGAAATCTTCAACGTCAAAGGTCAGAAAGTTCGCACACTGGTTAACGAAGTGATGACTGCTGGCAACCACTCAGTTGTCTGGAACGGTAAAGATGAAGCGGGTAAAGATGCAGGTTCAGGCGTTTACTTCTACAGAATGACAACTCCTCGTTATACTGCAACTCAAAAAATGATCCTTATGAAGTAATTCAACAGGCAAGCTGTAGAACGGCTACAAGCAAGATGCTTGTAGTACGAAAGATCCAGCTTGCGAAAAACTAAATTGAAAGAGCGGGTGCAAACCCGCTCTTTTTTTTGATAATCATACTTCACGCATCTTGTTTGCAGAAAGCTGAGTACATAGACTTGTCGTACAAAACAAGTGTATAAGCACATGATGACAGGTTCAGTCAGGGCTGAAACAGCGCTTTTATCCTGAGGATTATTTATAATTTCAAGCCATTTGATTTTGAACTTGACATCAATAAGTGTTTTTTGCATTTAACATTATGTATGCTTTTGTAGCAATCAATAATATAAAAAGAGTGTTTAGTGAATCAAAATCATAATAAAAATCTATATATTTTTATCATTATCCTGATCAGTATGAATCTGGCAGGATTCGTATTTCAACGGGTTTATGCTCAGAATAACGAGATAATTGTCAGTGATTCTCTAAAAACGGAGAAAATTATTGACGATTCTCTGTTTTACGAATCAGATAGTCTTGAATATTATGTAAATTTAGAAAAGATTAAACTACGTTACAATTCGATGATTCGCTATGGCAATGCAACGATAAAGTCAGATTCCATGTTGATTGATTTTGATAAAGAGCAAGCGCATGCAGAGGGTAGGATTCTGATGCAGGATGGGGATCAGGTCATACTGGGAGACCAGGTTTATTATGACATCGATACGGAAACAGGCTTTATTTTGGGAGGTGCCAGTAAGTTTGAGTTAGGTTTTTACTACGGTCAGAAAATGCGAAAAATTGACAACGAAGTGTTTGATGTTGATAAAGGACGATTTACAACCTGTGATGCCAAAGAGCCTCATTTTGATATCAGAGGCAATCAGATGCGAATCTACCGTAATCACATGGTCGTAGCCAGACCTATCTATTTTTATGTAAATGAGTTTCCTGTCATGGCTTTCCCCTTTGCTGCCTTTAGCATCAAAAAAGGGCGTGAATCAGGTTTGCTTGTACCTGAGCCTGGCTACAATCCTTCAGACGGGAAATATCTGAAAAATATAGCCTATTATTTGCCAATCAATGATTACACCGATATGACGCTTTCTGCTGACTTTACAGAAAAAAGTGGATGGGGTACAGAGTTTGATATGCCTTACCGTAAACGTTATGATTATAACGGCAATCTCCATGCCCTTTACAGAAAGCATATTTCCGATATTACTAATTACTCGGATGAATGGTCTGTGAGAGCTTACCATCAACAAAAATTTTATAATAAATCTGAATTCTCTTTAAATCTTGATTTTGCCAGCAGTCGTCAGGTATGGGACAATCAGTCTGATGTTGATAAGCGTTTACAGGAATCTATTACCTCTAATATCTCTTACCGAAAGCCTTTTAAAAGTAGTACCCTTTACATGTCTGGTGCTTATACTGAAGATTTAATCAATGATACCCGTTTTATTACATTGCCTACTTTTTCATATAGTCTGCCATCTAAGCCAATTTATGAAATATTCCCTGTCAACAGTGACAGTTTAAAAAACAAAGATTACTGGTGGAAAAACTTCACTTACTCGTGGAGAAGTTATGGGACACACACCGGTAATATCAAAGAGAAAAATCCATCGTTTTCAGATCTGTTCTATCTCAGCAGTCGGGATTCACTAAATCAGTATATCAATGAACATCATGCCGGAGTCAAACAAAGTATCGGCCTTAGCTGGAATGATTCTGTTAAAGGCTGGTTAAAACTGTCTCAGTCTCTTAGTTTTGAAGAAGCGCTGATGGACAGAGATCGTAATAATGATAAATTAGCACATGGTTATTCTTATGCTTATGGAGCTAACGCTTCATTTTCACTTTATGGTCTCAAAAAGTTTGAAAATATACCGGTTACAGCCATTCGGCATATTGTAACCCCTTCTGTTTCATATTCCTGGTCACCAGATTTTTATGATAAAAACAAAGATTTGTATTCTTTTGGGGGAGTAGGTGTCAGTTCAGGTAAAAAAGCTTCATCGATGGGATTAAGTGTTGAGCAGAAATGGCAGTTAAAGTACATCAGTGGGATAGAAAAGAAAGAGAATAAGCTCAATGACCTGCTTGTTTTACGCTCTAATACAAGCTATAATCTCAGAAATAAGACAAAACCCTGGTCAGATATTTCTCATAGTATGAGTCTGAATCCGGGTGCTTTTGAAGGGGATATTTCCTTTTCTACTTCACAGTCTTTCAGTACATCACAGGACCCTTATGATTTTAATATCAAATCCTGGCGTTTAAATCTCGGCTGTGCTGTATCTGGAGATGCCTTGTATCAGGAATATTTCCCGTATGAAAAAAATGAATTTGTTACCCGTAAGTTTTTTGAGCCGGACAGTCTTTCACTACAGGATCAGATTGTAGAATCCATTGAAGATCTGGAAAAGCTCAGTAAGCCTGGAAATTGGCGTTTTACTGCAGATTATGACTATTCCAAGGTCAGAAGAAATAACTATGTTTATACCAGTATGAGAACTTCTTCCAATATCAAGTTAACCCTTAACTGGTCATTGAACTATACGAACTATTTTGATATGAAATCTCATGAACTTTTATCACAAACCATCAATCTGGTCAGAGAACTGCATTGTTGGCGTATTACATTTGCCTATACCAAATCAGCAGATTACTGGGATTATCGAATCGTATTATTAAACATCAAGCTGCCTGAATCTCTGAAAATTCAAACGGATGACCATAATTAATGAATAAAGCAGTTTTTCTCGACAGAGACGGTACTATAAATCACGATGATAAGGGATATATCTCCAAACCAGAAGATTTTCATCTCTTTGATTTTTCTGCAGAAGCAATTCGTCTCCTCAATCAGCTTGGTTTCAAAGTCATCGTGGTAAGCAATCAATCCGGCATTGCCAGAGGGATATTTACAGAATCAGATCTGGATTTAGTGCATCAGAAAATGACTCAAACCTTAGTCGATCATCAGGCTTTTATTGATAAAATTTACTATTGCCCTTATTACAAAGACGCTGTTTTACCAGAATATCGTGATAATCTGCACATGCGAAAGCCTGCCTTAGGCATGTTTCATCAGGCATGTCAGGACTTTGATATTCAAATCAATCATTCTTTCATGATTGGAGATAAAAAGGAAGATATAGCGTTTGGCAAAAAAGCACACTTAAAAACTATACTGGTATTAACCGGTAATGGTTCGAAACTCCTTACTACTCTTCCTGAATGGGAATATAAACCAGATTTTGTAGTTCAAAATCTGTTAACAGCCTGCCAGCTGATTCAATATCTGCAAAAGTAATTTTTTTCACTGTTATTTCATCAAAATCATCTTTCGGGTGATTTGTTGCGTATCTGTTTTCAATTGGTAAAAATACACACCACTGGCTTGTGCGTGATGATGCTCATCTTTACCATCCCAGCTTATCTGATGTGAACCAGCCGTTTGCTGATCTTTGACCAGCGTTCTGATCTTCTGTCCTTTAATATTAAACACAGACAGCTCCACTTTTTGATCAGAACTGAGCGAATAGCGTATCTGAGTGTCAGGATTGAATGGATTCGGGTAGTTTTGATCCAGTTTTAAAGAAGCAGAAGGGCTTTCCACTTCACTTGTTTCAACAAAATCAGGCAGATAATGTTTTTGAATTAAAAATGTTTGAGTAATTGGAAATTCATCACTCCAGGAATAATACCAGAAATTGTTAGTCCAGGTGGTATAGAAATGATTATTGTCAATTTTGTAAAGCATAGGACCGCATAACAATGAGATTGGGTTTGTGTAAATTTGAACAGGGTTATCCAACGGACTTGCATCCGGATTAAATAAATGATAATACATGAAGTTGTTGACAGAATAGCCGGCCAGAAAGGCATCTCTGATTTGAATAAAAGGTGTATAAGCAGGTAAAAAAACCTGTTCATTTATGGGGTATGGCTCATCCCATACTGGCACAAACGTATTGTTGAATGTATATTTATACGCTCTAATCTGAGTAGTGTAATTTGCTATGACAGTTAATTCATTTTGATTTACAAATATATTTTTAATACTAAGATGATAATCTGAGAACAGAGACATAGGCGTATTGTACAAACAATATCCATTATCATCCTCCATCAGATACTTGTAATGGTCAAAATTACTGTCCGGATTTTCGGTATTAAATACAAATAAATGATAATCTCCAAAACGAAGCACATTGAATGTATTCTGTGACTCAGGGTATTCTACCTCTTCAGGGAAAACATCTGTACCCTGGTAAATGAGATTGCCTTCCGAATGCCAGCCTTCTTCTGCTTCTCCGTTTTTATTGAGCTTTAAAGTTCTTATTGTACAATAATATAGATTCGTTCGTGATTCTCTCCATACCAGATAATTCTTCCCTGTATCATTTGGCAGTAAATAAACTGAACGCTCTGCACCAAAAAGTCCTGGGAGTATTTCTTTCCCTTCAATATCCCATACAATATGCTGATTGACCAGTTTTTGACCAATCAAATTCCGATCTTTCTGAGTGTAGAAGTAAATGGCATCCTGATCGACACACATTGACACAGGGGTATGGAGCGATTCAATCTCTCTGAACAAAATCAACCCCTCTTCACCGTAGAGCGTATGACTATCGGTTCCAATACTTTGGAATTTACATTGAAAAGTATTATCCACAGGAGATTTTTCATTCCAGGTTATCAGCAGATTGCCATCAGTATCAGTTTTTACATACTTTATTTTCTGGGCACAGGCACTTTGAGTCAATTTTTTCCCACCCTGTGGAAAGACAGCAGTTCCTTCAGGTGTATAAATCTGATAATAGATTTGATTGAAGTTTTCAACATGATTGCCAAAATCGGAGAATTCGCTCCAAACCACATAGGTATAATTTCGCTGATTCAAAACAAATTGCTGTTTGATATATAAATCGTGTTTTCGGATATTAAGTGCGGTCAATGAATTTTGAATATAGCTATAATCAGCTCTCAGACTGATAATCCGATGGATATCATCACAAGAAGACCAGGTTTTAAAAATCGTTTTGTCAGTTATTCTAAAGATTTCAGGATATGTATAAATGGTTTGTATTGAAGGGGTTATTTGTTCGCTATCAGCAAAATGTAATTGCCCGTCAGGGTGAATACTTTGAAAAAAGAGCTGATCATTATCATCTGTCCAAGAAATAAGGGCATTTCCATTTATATCGAGTTTAATATTAGAAATTTTATTGCATTCAGAGGTAATAATGACAGGATTTTGCCATAGATTCTCGCCATTATAGTTTACTTTAATCATTTTCAGAACATCCTCTTCAACTAAAGCCACATAAAAAGCATCCTCAGTACGGGTTACCTTCATGGCAGTAACAGGGAATGACCCAGCATAAATCCGCTTATAAGGGAGATCCATTACCGGTTGACCATACATATCAACGGCTTTTACCTCGATATGATTCCATCCGTTATTTGAAAAACTATATACAGATTCACTGCCTATCGGAATATTCTCAAACAGGTTCATATCCAGCGCAAACCCTACTAAAATTTGTGGACTCAGTAATTCACCGAACTGATCAAATATTTTCATAAAATAGTGACGATACCATCCATCTGTATTTGTTTCAAATGTAACAATGATTTGTTTTTGCGGATTCGTTTGTAAATCAAGGACTTTGTAACCATTTGCTATATCCAGATTAACATCATTGAGCAGATTTCCGTTTTTATCAATATGTCTGAGATTAAAATTTTGATAAGGATAAGCAGAATTGGCAAAATAAAAGCCATTTTCACCATCCGGATAAATTTTCAGATAATTATCTCCGGTAGCGGATTCAGGAATGATAATACCTGAATCGCCCCATATTCGTTCGCCATTATAGTTCATCTTTTGAGCCCGTGAATGGTAAGGGTAAAACTGTGTAGGATACTGATCTCCGATCTCATTTTCGATCCAGACAATAATTAGAGCATTCTCACTGGTCTGAATGGCAAATGGTTTGCCATGATGTACATAATTATCATCTGTTGTTAATCCATATTCTCCCCATTGAGGCTCACCAGTTTCAGAATATAGTTGGACGTAGATCTGGTAGTAACCTCTTGGATTTGCCTGATAGACTGACAATAAACCATTTGGTGTTTCAAAAAACAAGTGATGCTGATTGACTTCAGATTTTCTGACAATAGTTGCTTGTTCAAGATTGTCTGAAAATAAGCCTCCCACAAGCAATAAAAAAATAAGAATAGATAGTAGTTTTTTCATGATAACTCCTTTTTACAGAATACTGGCATTCCCTGCCGATTCTTTCTGTTAATCTGTTTCACTCTCTGTATTATTTTGCTAAATATACTTCTAAATCTTACGATGTCAAGATAATTTTTAGTTTTTTAAAGATCGGGAGACAATTGTTTGAATCATCAGTTTGCAGCTATATATTATGAGTCCACTATAAAAAGGGCATGAACCACGAAATACACTAAACACACGAAAAAGGAAGGCTTAAAAATACTGCTTTAAACTACTTTTCTGGATTTTTAAACATATTTTTCATTTTAAAGTTAACCTTCATCTCATAGATCAGAGTTTTTATAGCAGACTCATATTATACTTAGCAAACAGGTTGTTTGCTCTACATCGTTTTGTTTTATTGAAAATTGGGAAGTGCTTTTTAAAATTCTCTCAGAGACTCCTGAATCCCTTTATGGATCTCATACCAGAAATTCAAAGCGGCTTCCTTTTTATCTGCTTCAAAGTCTGCCAGCCATTTCTTTAAATCTTCCTGATAACCGCTTTTTTCTATATCAACCCCTTTTAGAAAAGCGTGAACAAAATCGATATTACGTTCTGATTCCCAGAATAAAGATGCATTTCTGCTGTTAATACGACTGGCTGTCAAAGCGCATTTATAGATATAAGCCTCTTTTTTATCGTAGAGATTATGCACAATTTCCGGAATCATCTCTTCCAGCCACATACGATGAAATCTGCAAAAACCAAGATTATCAATCTGCAATTCCTGTTTAAAACGAAGGGCATTTACTCTGCCAAGTTCGCGTGGAGGCAGAAAATCATAACCGTAATACATAAAATATTTGCCCATAATTGCCATTGGCGATAATACACCTGAATTCCAGTACTGGTTTGGCACTATCCAGCCTTTTCTGCCAAAGGCATTGTAAACGAAATAATCGAGGATATTCACATTTTTTTGGCGAAAAATACTCTGTCCCCATTTACGTGCACCTTCACTCAGATCGATAAGTCCCTTTTTGGCTACAATCGCATCCAAAAGCTGCACAGCCAATTCTGCATTCTGTTCTGAATGATGGACAACATCAAAATTCTCTGGCTGAAAATACGGTTTCAGCGTTACACCGAGATCTTCCGGATTAAGCAGTTCCCTGTCCAGACATTCCATCAACCAGGCAAGAACACCGCCAACAGATATTGCATCGAAACCATAAGTATCAGCTTTACGATTGACCCGTTCAGCACAACGCTGATCAAATATCCCACAAAGTGGACCCAGCGTCTGATAAGGTTCATAGTCTTTTTTATAGACGCCATTTAGTTTTTTACAAACAGCTGAGCATGGCTCGCCACAGGTTCTGTATTGTTTATTGGCAATTGTTTCTTCATTAAATTGTTTCAGATAGTGATTAACAATCAGTTTTTGGTGAATCTCTGTTCTTTGCTGATCTGACATCAGACAGCTTTTATAATTAAAGGCAATCAATCTCTTACCGACACTGGCATAATTAACACCTAAAGTACCACCTGTCTTAAATTTATCTTCATATCGGTACTTGGCAGTTGCTTCAAAATCTTTGATCAGTAATTTTTGTTGATATTTTTCCTGAAACCATTCATCAGCCACTTTCCTGTCTCTGAAATCTTCATCAATGAAACTGCCTCCGTAAATAATACCGGCAATATGATGATCTTGAAGCATTTTTGAGCCAAATCCGCCCCGTCCTGCCCATGTATCTGCATGAGTGATCTTTCCTTTTTCTATAGGAATAGAACCAATTGCCCCCATATCAGTGGTCCAGGCTGAAGGACCTGTTGCCAGAATGCGTGGATCATTAGGGTAGCGATCTTTATATTTTTCATAAATATACTCGTGTAATGCATAAAATCCACCTTCACCACTTTTCCATATTTCAAATAATTCTATTGGAATGACCTCAATATCCAATTCCTCTCCATGATTACGGTTGAGGTATAAGATAGAAGGATTCGACGCTTTACCAATGATACTCAGCATATTCAGCCCGAGATTATCAAACACCAATCCGGCTCCGCCCATCGCTGATATGTAAAAACCACCCCAACAGGGTGAAAATCCAGTAACAAATAAGCGATTTGAACCAGGGAAAATAGACCCTGCCAGTAAACCTACACCAAAGTTCAGACTATTTCGCTTTACCGCATGATGTAATCCCAAATCAACGGGACCAAAATAATCGCCTACTTTATATTTCTTTATCTTATAGAATCCTGTGCCTGCATCGACAAGCAAAGATTTTAAGTGAGCATCCATAACAACCTCTTTTTTACCCGTTCATGTCTCTTAATTCTCTAATCGCCCTCTAAATCTCAGCTGACAGGAATCTGAGCTGATCTAGAAATTTAATGCTGCTTTGACTTCTTTTTCAGTGAGATATTTGGAATAGATTCTTTTAAGTGTGCCGTCTTTTTTCATATCCTGGATCACTTTATAAAAATATTGCGCATCTTTTTGAGAAAAGCGCTTTTTAGAGAGAATTAAGCCGTGCAGAACTCCCTTTTCGCCAGGTGTCCAGTCTTGAATGACTACTTTATTCTGAAGATTAAAAATTTTTATATATTTACTGTAAACCGGTGGTTGTGAAAACATGGCATCCAGATTTCCATCTCCGATTTTCTGAAAAATGATATCTGCTGAAGGGTTTTCTTCAATACGCTTGAGTTGTTTCAGTGTATTCAGCCATTGATCTTGTTTCTCACCATGTTTGAATGACCTGACGACGCCAAACTTTAGTTTTGAATTATCAATAAAATCTCTGGCATTTTTAATGTCTTTTGCTTTATCTAATCTAAGAACAGCGTAATTTTTGATGATAATATAGTGAATAAACCAGGCAAACTGGTCTCTTTGTTCATTTTGAATACCGGAAACACTCATATCGAGATTGCCCTTTTCTATATCATGCCAGATACGAGCGCGGGTTAAAACCTGTGTTTCAAAAATATAGGGCGTTCTCTTTGCCAATTCATCGATAATATCTTTATCAATTCCCTGACCCTTGTGATAAAAATCCCCATAGTCATAAAAGCCAACTTTTATTTTTTTATCGCCAGCTGACAACGTTATACTTAAAGTTAATATAGAAAAGAACAATAGTAGTTTGTTAATGGATGGTTTTTTAAATAAATATGGGTTCATCATTCTCTCCTCTATTGATTTGTTATTAAAAAGATAAACATATTCATTTGAATAGCAAATAAAAAATAGACAATAGAAGAGAAGCATGCTTGTTAGATTATGTATTGCGAGCTGCCAGCTTGCAAAAATAAACGTCATTTATTGCTTAGCAAGCACTTGCTTGCTCTACAGTTACCAGATTCTATATAAAAACGATAAAAAGCATATATCATTCGTATATAAAAGAAAAAGGGCGGTTTCCCGCCCTAAATACTGTTTATCTCCAGTGTTTTTTGTCGGATCCACCGGAAGTATGTTGTTCCAGTAAATATCCGATAGGTAAAGCATCTGGAGAAGCAGGTACAGCGATACCAAGAAGCTTCCTGATATGGCTTATGAAGTTATTCTGGGAAGTCATTAGTATCTCCTTTCTCCATTCGCATATAGCGTTGATGTATTATTTGTTTGCCTTCCTGATAGCCTTTTCCAATGATCTGACCAATAGAATAATATGCATTATCCATTCCATAAATCAGCGGATCGAGCTGTCGCAGATTAGGCAAGGTTCGGTTGTTTAAATTTTCCTGAAACTGATCGTCCAGCCAGGTACTTGTCACCTTTGCGATGAAGATATGACGTCTTTCGATGATCAGATGTTTTAAGACTTCACATTCCATTGAACAGGGGCATTCTCCAATCATCGGGTTCAGGCGGTTATCCCCGTAAACCACTTCGAATAGTGAGCCTTTGTCAGTATCACGACCAGAATACATCCCGCAATAATCGGCTTTTTCCATGAGTTCCGTTTTAGGAATATTAATGGAAAAGCTTCTGTTGAGCAGAACGGCTTCTGTGCTGAAATGCGTATCTAGCAGAGAAATCACGACAATAGGCGGATTAATTCCCATGACAGCCACATCGCCAATGGTAGTAAAATTATTGATGCCATTGTGTTGGGTACCAATCAGCACGATTGGAATCGGATATACAAGTGGCAGCGTGTTAATCTTTTTTTTCATAAAGGGGCCTAGAAATTGGTCTTATCCACAAAATTGAAGTCTTTAATCAAAAATGAAGGGACTTTTATTGTATTTTCACAAATGAGGCTTTCTCCCAGGGCTAATATTCGATGAGTGATTTCATGCAATTTTTCATTAAAGCGGAAATTATTTACGGAATGTTTCACTTCTCCGTTTTCAAAATAAAGCACGCCATCACGGGTCATACCGGTAAAGTCAGCGGTTCTCATATCATTGGGTCGAATATACCAGAGATTATTGATAATCAGCCCACGCCCAGCCATTTTCATCATGTCTTCTTCACTGATATCTTCACCGGGGATATACATATTAAGCATTTGTCCAGCTTCATCACCAATCATTTTCGCATAAGAACGGCTCATTGGCAAACTGTTGATCACGCCGTTTTTTACCCAGTCAATCGCTTTTAGCACAGCATCTGAAGTGAATGGATAAATCGTCATACTGTCATCTTCAGCCAGTGTGGAAATGCTAAACTTCTCTCCAAAGAATGCTTTGCCTATCTGACCTTTAAAAGGTGTAATCCCATCATCTGCCATACGTCTGTCCAAAATCCAGCCTAAAAACATGACCAGGTTGGCAACTGCCTGAGGTCTGAGAATGACGTTAATCGTTTCTGGTTCCATCTGAACCGGTTTGCTAAGTGCTGAAAACTGCTCAAAAAGACGATTCAGTTCTTTTTGCAAATCAAACTTTGTGAAATCTTTGCCTGAAACAGAAATCTTTGTTTCGCACTCTTCTTTTTTCATCGTCATTGAAAAGTCAAAACTGCAGGTTTCATAAGTGCCTTCAAAACCATTTTTTGTCAGATAAAAGAACGTCTCCTGAGATTTGGAGAATATACCAGAGAGCAATGTCCCTTTTTCTTTGGAAAATTCAATTGAGGTCTTGATAATATCAATGACTTTTTCAGGGCTGAGTGCTACGGTTTCTGGAATCATGTTGTTGACCTGAGGATAAGCTTTTTTGGATAAAGTCTCAGCATATTCAGGGTCTGGCTGATTGATTTTAGCCAGTTCTTCGGTATTGTAAACCAGGTTTTTTATCGTTTCTTCATCGTACTGGTTAACAGTTGAAGAGGCTACTTTCTGATCAATCACAGCTTTATAAAAAACAGACAGATTTTGACCACTCATGTGATGTGAAATCGCATTCTGGGCAAAGCGGGCATCATAGCTGTCTGAGAATGAAATCCATAATTCAAAATCATCTGCCCTGGACGTTGACAAGACGATTTGCTGTATTTTTGAAACTAATTCTTTCATTTAGAACCTCCAACACGGATATTTCTGAATCGGGCAGGGGCTGCACCATGAGTCATACGGCCTCTTTGTCCCGGCTGACCTTTCCCACAGTTTACAACGCCAAATGGCTGCCAGAAGCGTTTATCACAAATCGCATCGCAAGCATTCCAGAATTCCGGATTATTGGAACGGTACAGTACTTTTTTAAGTGGTCTGATCAGCTTGCCGTCTTTAATTTCCCAGAAGAAATCACCACCGAACTGGAAATTGACTCTGTGCTGATCAATTGAGAATGAACCACGACCCTGAATATAAACGCCATCTTCGGTATCATTGATGAGCTGGGCAGGGCTTAATTCTTCTTTGCCAGGCAAGAGATAAAGATTAGGGATACGGTTAATTGGCTGATCATAATAGTGAGTGGCACGATTACAACCACGTGAGTAATCCAGACCAATGATCGGTGCTGTTTCGCGGGTCGTACCATATTCTTTGAGAATACCGTCTTTGATGATGTGCCATTTTTGACCAGGTACGCCATCATCATCAAAACCGGCAGTTGCTAGTCCACCTTCTAAGGTATTATCTCCGACAAAGTTGACGATTTTAGAACCGTACTGATAATTACCAAGCTTTTCAGGCGTAGCAAATGAGATGCCTGCAAAATCAGCTTCCCAGCCTAAAACACGGTCTAATTCGGTCGGATGACCCACTGATTCGTGCATGGTTAATCCCAGATGATTTGGGTCAAGGATAAGAGAACGGCGTTTTTCTTCACCGATTTCATCGGCATGAACCTTCATAATCGCTTCTTCTGCAATGTATTTAGATTTTTCAAGCAGATTGAGATCTTCCAGCCATTCCCAACCGGTATTACGTCCGCCTTCATCAAAGGTACGGCTCTGTGTGTCTGTATCTGTCATGGCATAAGCTGTAACCATGGGATTAATATAAAGCGTATTGATATCCAGACGAGTTCCCAGAGTTGAGGCATAAAGTTTTTCATCTTTTTGGGCATTAAAGAAAGTCACCGCTTTTTTAATTTCTTTATAGTTGAGCATACGGCGGTTAATTTCCATGAATAATTCTGCTTTTTCTTTTAATGGAATATTAAAAGGGTCTATTTTGAAAGGGGTACGATATGTAGCATCGTAACTTTTTTCATTAGCTAAACGTAAGCCTGCTCCATTTTTTACCAATGCAGATAGCTTCGCTGTTTCAAATGCTTTTTGAACTGTTTTTACCAGTGCTTCATCGGTAAAAATATTACTGTGGGCAAAACCCCAGGCACCGTCTTTCATAATGCGAATGCCATAACCATAAAGCACGTTCTGATTCGATTCCTTTACACTAAAATTCTGTAAGTAAATCGACTCGGAAGTGGTCTTCTGAATACGAATGTCTGCATAATCAGCACCGAGCTGAACTGCCTTTTCCATCGCCATTTCAAGATACTTCATCTGCACCTCTCTTTATTTATTTTTGCTTTTGAAATGATAAAATAAGCCAACAAACATCAATATTGTTCCAAGAACACCCAACATAGCAGGCATATCATTTTTCCATACCCAGCCCTGATTGAGTTGTACAATTCCTAATAATCTTAAAACTTGATATTGTAATGCTAAAAACATTCCCACACCAAAAAATAATCTGCTTTTTTTTGTATAACTCATTGTTGCCTCCCTTTATGATAAAATCAATATGCATAATATGTACCAAAAAAAAGGAAAACTGACTTTTTATTGTTTTTATTTTAATCTATTAGCAATAAAATATTCTTATAGGCTTCCTTTAGGATGCATTTGGGAGTGAACCGATAAAAACAGGCTCAGATTACATGAAATATTTTGAATTTACTCAGGTTCACTTTAATAGATTACTCCATTCATTATCTGAAAACATAATCGTTTATTAATTTGAAGAGAAAATAAAAAAATCCCCTCCGAAGAGGGGAAAACTGAGTTTAAAAAAGCTTTATTTGTTTACTTTAAAGCTGATATCGCCATTTTCGAAGAAATTAACGATTTGTTTTGCAGCGGCAAGTCCTGCGTTAATATTCGCTTCTTCAGTCTGAGCACCCATTTTTTTAGGAGTAGCGAAATAACGTGGTAAATATTTTGCCATTTCAGCGTTTTTATCAGATTCGATATCGGTGGCATATTTGAAGTCTTTTCTTTCTTCAAAAAGTCTGAGGATAGAATCTTCGCAAACAACTTCTTTACGGGCTGTGTTGACCAGGCAGGCACCCTGTGGCATCAGTGAGAGCAAATCATAATTGATTGATTTTACAGTTTCTTTTGTCTTAGGTAAATGTAATGAAATGTATTCGCAAGTCTTATATAATTCTTTGACATCTTCCACTTTTTTAATGCCGTCTTTTTCCATTCTTTCAGCACTTACAAATGGGTCAAATGCATAGACTTCCATGCCAAAACCTTTCGCTATCTGCGCAACATAATAACCAACGTTGCCATAAGCATGAATACCTATTTTTTTTCCGCGTAATTCAGTACCGCTTTTACCGTTGAATGCATTACGTGCCAAATATACCATCATGCCAAAAGCGAGCTCTGCCACTGCATTGGAATTCTGACCTGGAGTATTCATTGCTGTAATCCCTTTTGCGGTACATGCTTCAAGATTGATATTGTCATAACCTGCACCTGCACGAACTACGATTTTCAGATTCTTTGCCGCATTGACCACTTCTTCGGTCACCATATCACTGCGGATAATGACCCCATCCACCAGCTCAATTGCTTTTACCAGTTCTAATGGATTGGCATAGTTTTCAAGCTTAATCAGTTCATAACCTGCTTTGTTGAAAATATCACAGATACCATCAACTGCTGGCTTAGCAAAAGCCTTTTCTGTAGCGAGTAAAATCTTTTTTGACATAGATAACTCCTTTTGGATTTGTTATTTTGTGTCATTTTTACCACATACGGATTCTTTTGTCAACAATATTCTTTCGTTCCTGCAGAAAATGATCGTAACTCATTTATAAAACGACTTTCCGTTGACTTTTACTGCTTTGAATAAGAGCCCTTATGGCTAATAAATAGAGTTCAATCAGGGCGATCAGAGAAAAGTCTTGACTTTATTTTTCGAAAGTACTATCTTCACAGTTATTGGAGGTGAAAATGAAGCCATACCAATTGTTTTTGAGCCTATTACTCTTTTGTTTGATCATGACCGGATGTACCCAAAAAACAACAGAAACAGGCGTTACACTGCCAGAAATTCAAAGCAGGGTAACGACATGTATCGATTCGATATGGGGAGAATATGTCGCTGAAAACAATCTCAGTTACGGAGGGCTTGCCATCAGTGCATTTACCTCTCAAGGGCTTTTGTTTGCTAAATCAGGACTCACTCAGGATGTAAACATTCATTCATTTTTCAGAGGAGCAAGTAATACCAAAACATATACGGCTTCGTCGATTATGTTGCTTCAGCAGAGAGGATTACTCAATATTAACGATTGCATCACAGATACGATTCCCGGAAAATCAGACTCTTATATCCCAAACAATAGCGATTACAACATCCCATATAAAAATCAAATTACAATCCGACAACTGCTTGAGCATCGGGCGGGTGTGTTTGATTTGACAAATTTCCCAATACCAGACACTTGTAATGCCGTTTATGCCGGACAAAACTACCTAATGTTTATGGAATCATTTTTCCCTGCTTATACGTTTTCTATGGATGAATTATTCAGAGTCATTTCACGTCATCAACTATGTGATTTTAGTCCAGATTCGGGCTTTCAATATACAAATACAGGCTATAGTCTGTTGGGAATTATCATAGAAAGAGTTTCAGGACAATCTTATCAGGATTTTGTCAGTAAAAATCTCTTAATCCCCAATTCACTTTTATATACGACCTTTCCCCTCAGTACAAACAGCATGCTTTCTGAGCCTTACATCAGTGGTAAAATCTTGTATAACCAAACTCTGATTGATTGCCGAAAACAGAATTTTTCTTACGAGTTTGCTCAAGGAAATCTTGTTACGACTTCTCTGGATTTACTGACCTGGTTAAAAACCTGGCAAAAAGGTCAGGCTGGTCTTCCACTTTCAACAGTTCAGCAGATGAGACAGGGTTCAGGGGCGAATTCAGATTATGGGTTTGGAACCACTTATGTAAATGGAATGGGCTATGGTCATACTGGAGCAATCGCAGGTTATTTGAGTTTTATGTTTTACAGTCCGGAAGAGGATTTTACCATGTTGTTAGTATGCAATCTTTGGAATATGAATACTGAAGAAAGTTTTTATGAACAAATTGGGGTATTGAGCGATATCTTTGTAAAATGTAAAGAAATCTGCACGGGTAAGCCAATCAGACAAAAGCCTGATGTTGAGCAATTATACAAAAGACTGGTTTTTGAAGCTGGGAAAAAGCCGCTGATAAAAGCAGAAAGGTAAATACCTTTTTTTTATTATCTGATAATTTTCTTGACATTTTAAAAGAAATTGTTATACTATTCATAAGATTAGTATAAAGGAGTGTAAATTGGATTTAGAAGAAAGAAAACTCGCTTTTGATTTAGAAACAGATCTTCATAAAAAGACTGAAATTGCACTGCTTATCAGTGATAATGCAAGATCTCAGGGTGATTTTGCATTAGCCAAAGAATATGGATTAAAAGCATTAAATCTTTCTGAGCTAAACAGTTCCACTACTCATAAAATACATGCCATGGGGATTCTTGGGGCAAATCTGTGTTTTCAAAAGAAATTAGACCAGGCAAAAAAATGGTTTTTACAAGCGATAGATGTCGCAGAAACAGCAAATGATTTATCACATTTAGCCAATTGTTTCAACAATATGGGGAATGTTCACTTTTACAGTGGAGAGCTGGATATGGCGCTGGTGTACTACCATAAAGCGCTGAAATCTATAACAGATCAGCAGGGTGATACCTTTAAAGCAAATCTGTTTAATAATATTGGTTCAGTTTTATGCGAGCTTGATAAAAATACCGATGCTGTTTATTATCTGAAAAATGCGATAAAAATACTCTGGAAATATGGAGACAGTGCCAATTTAGCCAATTCCTTTGTAAACCTGGCCAATGTCTATCATTTTAAGAAAGAATACGCATTGGCATTGGGTTATCATAAAAGAGCCATTGTCATTTATGAAAAGCTCAATCATGTGAATCTGATGGCAAATTATCAGAATATGATAACGCTCTATATCTCAATACGAAGATTCTCCGAAGCCTTGAATTATGCCTTTAAGGCGTTGGCATATAATAAAAAGCTCCAGGATAAAAGATTCCAGTTTGCCGTTTTACATGCCATTTTTATCATATATCTGGAAATGAACGAACCAGCTGTTTGTAAAGAATATTTTGATTTGTGTAAGGACTTACTCCAACATATAGATAATAATCATGACCTCTTTCTCTTTCATGAGACCTGCTCTAAATATTATGAACTGATTAACGATTTTCAATCGGCGAATCAAGAACTCCACTTATGCCTCGAATATTCTGAAAAAGTTCATAAATCTCATTATATCGAAAAGATTGCTGAAGAAAAAGCAAAAATCGATTATGAGTTTAAACACCAGGAAGTGGAAACTTATAAAAAGAGGTCAACTGAACTTGAAATTTATAATCAGACCATAGAGACTCAAAAAGAAGAATTGATTGCGCTCAATAATTCCAAAGATGCCATCTTAAATATTGTCTCTCATGATTTAAAAAACTCTGTTGGATCAATTTTACCTATTATTGAACTCATGAGAAATCATAAACTCAATCAGAAAAATGAGCGTTATCTGAAAATGATTGAAAACTCTGCTGTCAAATCCCTGGACTTAGTCAAAGATATTCTCGATGCCAGTAAGATAGAGATGAAAGACTATCAGCTGACTCTTAAACCGATTGATGTAAACTTGCTAATCAGAACTTATCAGTCACAGATCCAGGCACATGCTGATTTGAAGCAAATTAAAACCCAGTTTAATTTCTGCAACCGATCGTTACAATGTATGGTAAACGAAACAAAATTCCAGCAAATTTGTATCAATCTGATTAGTAATGCCCTCAAATTTACACCATCAAATGGTTTGATAAGCATTCGCACACACGCTGTATCCAAAGATAAAAAAGATTTTGCGGAAATCATTTTCAAAGATTCCGGTATTGGCATCCCGCAAGAAAGCCTGCCATATATTTTTGAAAAGTTTTCAAAAGCCAGCCGAACAGGTGTTCGTGGAGAAAAATCTACCGGACTCGGGATGTCTATCGTCAAACGCCTCGTTGAGCTCCATCAAGGACAAATTGAAGTTGAATCAGAACCTCAAAAAGGGACGACTATTCGGGTACGCATACCTCTTCATCATCGGCATAAAACAGAATTCCTGTAAAATAAATATTGTAAAACAGGCTACAATCCAGCTTTTTGATATTTAAGCTCACGCGAAGATTAAAAACGGTCCGTAGGGATTTGCGAAATGGAGCGCAGCGAAATGCCGTAAATCCGAAATATCTTTATTACGATCATCTTGCTTATAGCCGACTCTGTATGCTGAAAGACGTTTCAATTGCGGATATACGGCGTTGTAGAACGACCATCCTGGTCGTTTAAGTATATGTAACATAATCAATCAGCTTGCAAAGAAACTGCTTACACAGATCAACGACGTATCGGATTAAAATATGCTTATTTGAATACTAACTTCAGAAAGGGAGAAAGAATGAATAATTTAATAAATATTTGTGAAAACAGTTTAAAACGTCTAAGAAAGATGGATGATGAAAAAAAAGGTGGAACTGCATCAGAAAATTTGATTTTCCCACAAACTAATCAAGCTAAGGGAGAAAAAAGAATTTCTGAACAGGAACTTCGCCTTTTATTTATTGAAGAACTTAAGAAAATCCATCCGGACTTGTTTTACTCTATTGAAGCCCCTACTATCATGAAATATAGTTTCGGGAAAACGTATAATGATATCAAACAAGGGGGTCAGTCTGCTTTACTGGACTTGTGTATTTTTGAGAGAAAAAACTCAAAATATAATAGAATATTAAACCTGGAATTCAAATATTCTAATACAGCACTTAAAAATATCGCAAAAGATATCTTTAAGCTTATACACGAAGAGGGAAATGGGGCTTATATACACTTACTAAAAAATACTAATCGAGGGACTCTATGTAACAAACAGGAAACAGGTGTCTTTAACAAATTGTACAAGTCATTCAATGATCACCAAAGTTATTGGAAAGATGACAGTAAATGTATACAACTGATTATTATGTCTCTCGAACAAAACAAATTGATTCACAATCAAATAAAAAAGGCCGATCTGCCTCGCCTGAAAGAGATCTTCTTCATTAATACTTCTTGTGGTAACATCACAAATATTTCAGGTAAGGGCTGGCAATAAGCTATTTTTAAAAACAACTAATTCACTATTGTTTAAAACTGCGTTTTTGTTATATTAAGAGTAGGAGGTCATCATGAGAATTTATTTGCTTTTAACGCTTATACTGATGAGTTTTAACTTGCTATCAGCGAAAAACAAGCTGACTACTGTCTCTCAAGTGGATATTAACCGTTATTTAGGAAAATGGTATGAAGTAGGGCGCTACCCAAACCGTTTTCAGAAAGATTGTTACCTCTCTACAGCGACTTATACCTTACTGGACAATGGGAAAATTGAAGTATTTAATGAATGCCGTAAAGATAATCCCCAGGGGAAATATAAGTCTATCAGAGGAAAGGCTAAGATTGTTGATAATAAGACAAATGCAAAGTTGAAAGTTACTTTTTTCTGGCCCTTTTATGGCGACTACTGGATTGTCGGTATTGGGGATCAATATGAATATGCGCTGGTCTCTGAACCTTCAATGAAGTATCTGTGGATATTGTCCCGAACCCCTCAGCTTGATATTGTTACAGAAGCAAAGATTTATAAAACACTCAAAGAAAAGGGCTTTGATACAGATAGAATTATCAAACAATAAGCTTATATCGCATTGCCATCCTATCACGGGAAGGCAATGCTATTCTTGATTTCACAATTTCTTTCACAACTCTTTATACAGTTCAGAAGTCATGGTTCTGCTGATAAGAGAGCATTTTCATAACAAAAACAGATTTAAAGATTGACAAATAAGTAATTACAGATAATGATGCTTAAATTATAAAAAACCAGGATGATTATAGGAGAAGGTTATGAACCATCAGGAAAAACAAGACAAAGAATCGGGATTCTCTTTTACTGAAGACTTCCCGCTTCCTACCTGGCAAGAATGGTATGACGATGTAGTGAAAGGGCTTAAAGGCGTTCCTTTTGAAAAGGCCCTGTTGACCCCAACTGCTGAAGGCATTACCCTGAAGCCACTCTATACCAGAGAGGATGTCAAAGACAATCCATTTTTGGAAAATCTGCCAGGCTTTGCACCTTATGTCAGAAATACTGCTGTAAGCGGTTCTGCAAAAGGGTCTTGGGCAATTGAACAGGCGATTGATATCCCTGAAATTGAAGAATGGAACAAGACACTGTTGAACGACCTGAACAGAGGTCAAAACGCTGTTTATATTAAATTAGATGAAAATGCACGAAATGCAAAATCTTTAAAAGACCTTTCCCCAGAAGATATGGGTAAAGATGGCCTGCCGGTTTATAGTCTGAATGACTTAAGAAAGGCATTAAAAGACATTTATCTGCCAGGCGTCAGAGTAGATATTGAAGCTTATTCTTCAGCATTGGCTTGTGCAGCAATGTTGGAAACAATCGCAGAAGAAAAAAACGTTGAGCTGAATCAGGTTAAAGGCTCAGTCAGTATGGATCCTGTGGCTGTTTTGGCTCAAAATGGCACCTTAAACCATTCATGGAAACAGGCGATGGACGAAATGGCTGAACTGACCCGCTGGGCTAACCAGAAAGCGCCTCAGATGAAAACCATCCTGATTGATGCCACAGTATGGAATAACTCTGGTGCATCTGCTGTTCAGGAACTCGCTTATGCCCTTTCAACCGCTGTTTTATACATGAATGAATTATTAGACAGAGGGCTGAGCATTGATCAGATTGCACCTCGCATCACTTTTAGCTTTGGCGTAGGTAAACATCTCTTCATGGAAATCGCTAAACTCAGAGCTGCCAGACTCTTATGGGCTCAGATTATTGAAAACTATAATGGTTCTGCTGAATCTCAAAAAATGTACATATTCTCAAAGACTTCTCTTTACAATAAAACTTATTATGACCCATGGGTCAACATTCTGAGAACCTCTACCGAAGCTTTTTCAGCAGTATTAGGCTCATGCGATGCACTTTGCGTAACGCCATTTGATGCCGTTGTAAAACCATCAGA
Organism: Candidatus Cloacimonadota bacterium; assembly: GCA_029564175.1. GTDB lineage: Bacteria > Cloacimonadota > Cloacimonadia > Cloacimonadales > WRIO01 > JAGOCT01. The sequence continues at coordinate 9,427 of JAKQQL010000024.1, read as the reverse complement.
CGATTTCTCAAGACGTATTGCCAGAAACCAACAGAGTATTCTGCTTGAAGAATCTCATCTGAATAGTGTCATTGACCCTGCCGGTGGTTCCTGGTATGTAGAAACTCTGACTCAGGAAATCGCTCAGAAAGCTTGGGAATCTTTCCAGACGATTGAAACAGAAGGCCTGCTCAATGCCCTGAAAAACGAAAGTATTCAGAAACAGATTGATCAGACTCATAACTGGAAAGTCAAACAAATTCTCATCCGTAAAGAAGCCCTGATCGGAACCAGTGTATTTGCCAATGTAACAGAAAAAACACTTGATCCAGTAGCTTACGATTATCAGGCGATTTACCAGAAAGCATCTGCAGATTTATCTGACAAAGGCTCTGCTGTCAGCATGAATGAAAACATAATTGATCAAATGAAAAAAGAACTGGCTGAAGGCATCACTGTAGCTGAGATTTATGCAAAACTCAGAGCAAACGATAGCGCTGACCTTCAGATTAAAAAGGTAGAAAAACGCCGTCTGGCAGAAAGCTTTGAAACTTTACGTAATGCCAGCATGGCTTATATGGCTAAAAACGGTCATCTGCCAAAAGTCTTTATGGCTGATATGGCACCTATCGCTAATATCAAACTTCGTATGGATTTCTCAGCAGGATTCTTCCAACCAGGCGGATTTGATGTATTCAGCTCAGATTACTACGAATCAATGGATAAAGCAATTGAAGATATCATTGTTTCCAAAGCGCCTGTGGCTGTCATCTGCTCAACTGATGATTCTTACCCTGAACTCGTTCCTGCAATGGCAGCTAAACTGAAAACTGCTAAGCCTGAACTGATTATCGTTCTGGCAGGCTATCCGGTTGATCATCTGGAGACATTTAAACAAAGCGGAGTGGATTTCTTCATTCACTTGAAAGCAGATTTAGTTCAAACTTTATCTGATATTATGAAAAAGACAGGGGTGTTATAATGGCAACAAAACCGGATTTCTCAAAGATTGCGTTAAAAACACAGAAAAGCGTTAATCAGTTAAATGAATGGTATGATCAATTAAATAAAGAAGAAAAAACACAAGTTGACGAACTCATTTGGGTTACCAATGAGCAGATCAATGTTAAACCGGTATATGGAGCAGAAGATACTGCCAATCTCAAACACATGGACTATTTCCCTGGTATGGCTCCTTTCCTCAGAGGACCTTACCCCAGCATGTATGTTCAAAAACCATGGACTGTACGTCAGTATGCCGGATTCTCCACTGCTGAAGAGAGTAATGCATTTTATCGCAGAAACCTGGCAATGGGTCAAAAAGGGCTTTCCATTGCCTTTGACCTGGCAACCCATCGCGGTTATGACTCAGACCATCCACGCGTAGTAGGTGATGTCGGTAAAGCCGGTGTGGCAGTGGATTCAATTCTGGATATGAAGATTCTCTTCGATCAGATTCCACTTGATCAGATGTCTGTCTCTATGACCATGAACGGTGCTGTGATTCCGATTCTGGCATTCTACATTGTCGCAGCTGAAGAGCAGGGTGTTAAATGGGAACAGCTGACCGGTACCATCCAAAATGACATTTTAAAAGAATATATGGTGAGAAATACTTATATTTACCCACCAGATCCATCCATGAGAATTATCTCTGACATCTTTGAATTTACTTCAAAGAATATGCCTAAATTCAACAGTATTTCTATTTCCGGTTACCACATGCAGGAAGCTGGTGCAACTGCTGATCTGGAAATGGCTTACACATTGGCTGACGGTGTTGAATTTATCCGTGCCGGTCTTAAAGCAGGTATTGATATTGATGCCTTTGCACCAAGACTTTCCTTCTTCTGGGCTGAAGGTATGAACTACTTCATGGAAGTGTCAAAACTCCGTGCTGCCCGCCTTATCTGGGCAAAACTGGTTAAGCAGTTCAACCCTAAAAATCCTAAATCTATGGCACTCCGTACGCACTCTCAGACTTCAGGCTGGAGCTTAACCGAACAGGATCCGTTTAACAATGTAACCAGAACCTGTATCGAAGCATTGGCTGCAACACTGGGTCACACTCAGTCTCTGCATACCAACTCTCTGGATGAAGCGATTGCCTTACCTACTGATTTCTCTTCCCGTATTGCCCGTAATACCCAGTTATTCCTGCAACAGGAAACCGGTATCTGTAATGTGGTAGATCCATGGGCAGGCTCATGGTATGTGGAATCATTAACTAATTCTTTAATTGATCGCGCATGGGCTCATATCAACGAAGTAGAAGAACTTGGCGGTATGGCAAAAGCGATTGAAACCGGTCTGCCTAAGATGAGAATCGAAGAAGCTGCTGCCCGCAGACAGGCAAGAATTGATTCAGGTAAAGAATCTATCATTGGTGTGAATAAATACAGACTTGAAAAAGAAGATGCAATCGATATTCTCGAAGTGGATAATACCGCTGTACGCAATGCTCAGCTCAAACGTCTTGAACAATTAAAGAAAAACCGTGATCAGAAAGCAGTTGATGCGGCTTTAGAAGCAATCACCAAAGCTGCGGAAAACAAAGATGGCAATTTGCTTGAACTGGCAATCGTTGCTGCACGTGCCCGCGCATCATTAGGAGAAATTTCAGACGCTATGGAAAAAATATATGGTCGTCATCAGGCTGTGATTCGCTCTATTTCAGGTGTTTACAGTTCTGAATATGCGAAAAAAGATGAAGTCGATGAAGTTAGAAAAATGACTGATGACTTTGCTGAAAAAGAAGGTCGTCGTCCTCGTATCATGATCGCCAAAATGGGTCAGGACGGACATGACCGTGGCGCTAAAGTAGTAGCAACTGCTTATGCCGATATGGGCTTTGACGTAGATATGGGACCATTGTTCCAGACTCCAGAAGAAACCGCTAAACAAGCAGTTGAAAATGACGTTCATGTGATTGGTATGAGTTCTCTCGCTGCCGGTCATAAAACCTTGTTGCCTCAATTGATGGATGAACTCAAAAAAGCCGGTCGTGAAGATATTATGGTCATCTGTGGCGGTGTCATTCCTGCCCAGGATTATGATTATCTCTATGAAAACGGTGCGGCTGCAATCTTCGGACCTGGTACTATCTTACCTCAGGCTGCAAAGAAAATCATGGAAGAACTCAATAAAAGAATTTAATCCAGCTCCCGTACTACAAGCATCTTGCTAACATTAGACTCACGCGGAGTCGCGGAGAAGCGGAGAAAAGAATTTCGTACTACGATCATCTTCCGTACTACAAGCATCCTGCTTGTAGAATATAAATTTTAACAAGAGCAATCGCAAGGTTGCTCTTGTTTTTTCTATTTTGTTTCCTTATCCTTTCCTTTTCCTTTCCTTATCAAAAGCTTTACTCTTATAAATAGATTTCTTACAATCATTCAGCATTACAATCTCATTAAAAATGGGTAACTATTCAGGTTATATCTAATCTGAAGTAAAAACAAATAAGGACATTTTTCTCATTGGGTTTGTAGGGTTTTTCGAGAAATGAAATCAGTTAGAAACTCAGATCAAGGTGATTTTCTTATTGTTTGTCGGATGTACGGCACTTCGCAGGCTCCGTTTCGCACATCCCTACGGATCAGGGAGGCGTTCATTACTAATGAAAGGTAGTACATTTTAAATTTCCAAAAGTGGTACAAAACAAATTTCCATTAACAGTTTTTCTTTGCGTTCTTAGCGCACTTTGCGAGAATTGAAATCAGTTTGAAACACAGATCAAGGTGATTTTCTTATTGTTTGTCGGATGTACGGCACTTCGCAAGCTCCGTTTCGCACATCCCTACGGATCAGGGAAGCGTTCATTACTAATGAAATGTGGTACATTTTAAATTTCCATTAACAGTTTTTCTTTGCGTTCTTAGCGTTCTTTGCGAGAAATGAAATCAGTTTGAAACACAGATCGAGGTGATGCCTTTCAGGTTTTTGCCTCTCCCCCTTATCACTACATAACTCGTCTTGTGAGAAAGAAAAAGAAAAGGGGAGAGGTATTTGGGTTGAGACTTTTTTTAAGTGAGCTCAATCTTAATTATCTATATATCATGACTTTATCTGTTCCATCATCTTTTGCATACTCTTATGAACCGGCAATAATGTAATCTGAGATAATGGGTAAAGTTTGTAGTATGAACCTTGTTTGAGGTTAAATGACCTTACTTTTTTTGGATGATTTCTAAACTGAAGTAGCGGACGATGATGAGAAGCATTAACATCACAGTGGATAAGTTCTGCGTTTACTATCCATTTCTGATGAGTAAACTGATGACTGAAACTCATTAGAGAACGTTTATTCCTTATTAGTAAATGATGTTTTTTAAGATAAGCCGGCAATTCTTCAGGCTTGAGTTCAATAAACTGCCATAGGTTTGAAAGCAAGCCCTTTTCATGACGCTTTTCCAGATAAAAATGCCCAATGACTTTGATCAGGTAAAAATACTTTGTGAAGACCTGTTGTTTCACTGTTTTTATACTAATCGGATAAAGTGTTGTCTGCTGTCTGTGAAATGCCTGACAATGCTCTGCCAACGGGCAAATGTCACAGTCTGGGTTCTGACTTCTGCAAACAAGAGCACCTAATTCCATCATTGCCTGGGAAAAGAAACGGTTGTTCTTTTCTGGCAGTATTGTTTCCAGTACTGCTTTAAAATACCTTCTGTTTTTTGGTTCAGCAATATTATAATCCATTATAAACAGACGCGATAAGACTCTCAGTACATTCCCATCCACAACCGCAATTTTCTGATCATACGCAATCGCACAGATGGCAGAGGCAATATAATCTCCAATACCAGGTAATTCCAGCCATTTCTCATAAGTTTGAGGTATCGGCATTTGCTTTTGAACTAAATATCGGGCGGCTTTATGCAAATTTTCAGCTCTTTTGTAGTATCCCAGTCCTTGCCAGTAAATCAGCATTTCCTCTAATGAGGTAGCAGCAAGGCTTTCATAATCAGGGAAACGTTCGATAAAACGTTGGAAATAAGGGATAACTGTTTTTACCTGGGTTTGTTGAAGCATAATTTCAGAAACCCAGGTATGATAAGGATTTTTATATAATCTCCATGGCAAATCTCGTTGAGAGGCGTTAAACCAGGAGATCAGTTTATCAGCTATGACGTTCAAATAAGGTTTTACCTTTTTTAATCACCCTTTTCACATTGTTTGAGCCAAAATGATAAGGGATAAAGCGGTATGACGGAATATCCATGATTAAAATGTCTGCCTGTTTACCTGCTTCAATACTGCCGATATAATCGTTTTTTTCAATGGCACAAGCCGCATTGAATGTCGCAGCACAAATCGCTTCAGCCGGCGTCATACCCATTTGCAGGCAAGAAAGAGAGATTACAAACTGCATATTATCGCAATTACAAGAGCCTGGATTGTAGTCAGATGCAATAGCAACCGGCAATTCCTGTGCAATCATATCTCTGGCACGCGCATAAGATTTTGAGCGTAAACTAAAAAGAGTGGCTGGCAAAAGTGTGGCGATTGTTCCGCCTTTTTTCATTGCCTGAATCCCCTGATCCGAGCAAGCGCCGAGATGATCAGCTGAAACGGCATTGAGTTCACCGGCTAATTCAGCACCACCGATTGCTTCGATTTCATCGGCATGCATTCTCAGTTTAAAACCTAATTCTTTGGCTTTTTTCAAAATACGTCTGGATTCTGCTACGCTATAAACATGAGCTTCGGTAAAAATATCCACATACTCAGCTAAACCGGCAGCCTTGACCTGTGGCATCATTTCTTCTTCCATCAGTCGTATATAGGCTTCACGATCCTGACGATATTCCTGAGGAATTTCATGCGCTCCCATAAAAGTAACTGCGATATCAATCGGCATTTCTTCCTGTAAACGCTTAATGACACGGAGCATTTTAAGTTCAGATTCGGTACTAAGCCCATATCCACTTTTGGCTTCAATAGCCGTAGTACCACACTCAATCATTCGATTTATTCTCTTCTTTGCCAGTTCAAATAATTCTGCTTCACTGGCTTGTCTGACCGCTCTGATACTGGACAAGATTCCGCCACCAGACTGAGAAATCTCCACGTAAGTCTTTCCCATAATTCGCATTTCAAATTCATTTTCTCTGGTATTGACAAAGACCGGATGCGTATGAGGATCTACAAAACCAGGCATAACAACACAATCACTTGCATCGATCATTTCGCTGGCAGTGTATTTCTGCTGAATGCTGTCATTATCTCCGATTTCCAAAATCTTTCCTTCATGAACAGCAATACTTACCTGATTCATGATTCCCAGTTCACTCATTTCAGCTCCAAAACGGGGACGATTAGGTCCTTGAAGACTGATTAATTCCTTAATATTGTAAATAACAAGATCTATTTGTTTCATTTTTACTCCTTCTTATCCGGTACGACATGCATCTTACTTGTAGCAAATTCTTTTCTGCAAACAGGATGCTCGCAATAGGGATAAAAGCTAACTTTTAATTTGTACTACGATTAAAATATATCCGGTTCTAATGCGACATATTTGGATACGGGTACCAGTTCAAATCCCATATTTTCAGCTTCCTGTATAAATCGGTTCAGTCTATCCAGTCTGGATTTATCATGACAATGGGTAATCACGAGTGCTTTCCCGTGACTTTCTTTTAATTTTTTCAGATCATTCAGTCTTTGTTCAATAATTTCATCAGAATTTGCTGGGGCATCCAGAAACAAGTTACGTTCAGCAGAGGGGATATTCATTTCTAATGCCGTTTTATAGGCGACTGAACGTGCAGTCGTTTTGCTATCGATAAAAAAGAGTTTTTTCTGATCAATAACGGATAAAACCGCTTCCATCAGCTTTTTATTGGCAGATATTTTACTGCCCATGTGCTGGTTAGCGCCTACAGCATAAGGTAATTCTTTGAAATAGGAATTCATCAGGCTGACAATTTCATCATGCCCCATCGTTTCCAGAATCGCATTTTTCCCAGGATTTGCTTTGGGGTTATCTGCCTGCATCGGAATATGAACAATAACTTCATGTCCTTTATCTAATGCTTTTTGCATGGCTATTTTACTGTGAGGCAGGCCAGGAATCACTGCAAATGTAATGGCGGGATCACTGTCGGCAAATTCATCCAGCAAGCCAGACCCATAATTGCCAAAATCATCTACTATCACGGCAAGATAAGCCACTTTTGATTTTCGCTCACTTGGCTCAAAGCCAGGTTTTACATCAGAATAATAAATTTCGACAACATAGTTTTGTCTGTGTATTTTATCATAAAATTCTCGAATCACTTTGCTATTTTCATCTCTGATTGATTCAGAAATCTGTGAACCTGTCAGCTCAATCTGACCAATCATCACCATATCTGCAAAATACAAATCAATCTCTTTTGTTTTATCCAAAGGAATATAAAAATAGATTCCGTCTTCTTTCTGTAATTTCGTAATATCCTTGGGACTGATTGACAGCTTGTCAAGCGCTTTAAAAACCGCCTGTTCCACAGTGATTTGTTCATCATTCTGTGGTTCTACATTTTCTCTTTCTGGCAATTCAGAAAAATCATTCTGAACATCTTCAGGTGTCTCTTTTTTTTGACATGCTCCCAATGCCAAAAGCAATAAAATGATCATCATAAAGCTAAGCATTTTCAGCAGTTGCTTATTCATAGATGCCTCCGTATCTCTTCTCTTGAGTCATATTATGTATAACACAAAATAAGTCAAGTATTTCAAAACAATAAATTTTAATTGACAAAGGTCTTGAAAAAGTGTATTATTCATAATAAAATTAAAGAGGGTGAAATGAAAAGATCTATCATCATGATGATCCTGTTGAGTTGTGTACTCATCAATTTGTTTAGCGCACAGAAAGTTACAATTTACTGTGATAAGGGCTATCCGCCATACAGCTATATGGAGGCAAATGTGGCTAAAGGTATCTATGTGGATATTATCAAATCTGCATTAAAAAGTTTACCTGATTATGAGGTTACAATTCAAGCCGTACCATGGAAAAGCGCCTTGTCAATGATTGAAACGGGAGAAGGAATTGCGATGTTTCCACCATACTACCGGCCAAAAGACCGGCCTTGGATGGATTATGACATCAAACTGTTTGAAGAAGAAGTGGTTGCCTTTGTGAAAGAGTCAAATGCAAGCACATTAAAAGACTGGCCTTACAATTTCTATGGGAAAAAAATCGGAATCAATACCGGTTTTGCTATCATCAAAGAAGACATCAAAAATAAGTTTACAATCGATGAAGGCAAAGACAATAAGACCAATATCCTAAAGCTCAATCTCAACCGTATCGATGCCTATCTCAATGACAGAATTGCAATTGAGTATGACTTGAAAAAACTGCGTTCATCCGGCGAGCTCAAAGAAACTTCCGGTAAAATAGTGTCCTCTGCCGTTGTCTCAAAAGAAGCAGCATTCCTCAGTTTTACAAAAAAAGACAATAAATTCCCTTTTAAAAATGATTTTAAAACTAAACTAAAAAATCAAATCGAACTCATGCACAAAAATGGAGAAATTAAAGCTATCGTCTCTAAATGGACAAAATAACAAACATCCCATAAACTATTCAAATAAGAGTTGTAGGGCAAGCCTTGCGCTTGCCCTTTAAATAACCGTACTACAAGCATCTTGCTAACATTAGACTCACGCGGAGTCGCGGAGAAGCGGAGAAAAGAATTTCGTACTACAAGCATCTTGCTAACATTAGACTCACGCGGAGTCGCGGAGAAGCGGAGAAAAGAATTTCGTACTACAAGCATCTTGCTTGTAGATTCAGTTTTCTCGTACTACAAGCATCTTGCTTGTAGATTCAGTTTTCCGTACTACGAGCATCTTGCTTGTAGATTTAGTTTTCCGTACTACAAGCATCTTGCTTGTAGAAGTAGTACGGATTGTCAGAGAAACAGATATAATTGTTTTAACAGCTCACTTTTCTCATAGATTGCAGAACTACTTTCGATGACAAGCTGTCTATTTTGGACTGTCTTCTTGTCAAAATTATAAAATAATTAAAAAAAATCCTTGACAATTTTTCTGCAATATTGTATTTTTTACTTCAGATCTAATCAGCATTATAGACGTGTTTTTGTCTCTTTTTTTTCCACCCAATCTGCAATGATTTGCTTAAAAATCAGCATTTTTTGTAACAGCTCATTTATCAATCACTTACAAAATCTGGCTTCAAAATCATTGCGAATTTTATAAAGCACTATTTTCCAATATTTTAGACATAGACGAGGTGTTATACCTATATCCTACACCTGAGTCAAAACCAATCATTGCGAAAAAGTGCTGTTTTTTGCCCCTTCCAGAGCCATGTTGAGAAGGGTGCTATCAGAATTGAATTGACCCGACTTAGGGGATTGAGACTAATTTTCAACTCAACAACACCAAACAACATATCTATCAGAATTGAATTGACCCGACTTAGGGG
>JAKQQL010000023.1:0-1440 GCA_029564175.1 Candidatus Cloacimonadota bacterium | reverse complement strand
AATATTAATGATCTTGCTTCCGCAAAAAAAATGGTAAAGAAGAGTTAAGTGGAGAATTGATCTTCCTTGAATAGAGAAAAAAGAGGAATCGGAGAGAGATAGATGAAAAGGCCGAATGGATTTTTAGTGTTGCTTTGTGCTTTGGTGCTACCGATACCGCTTTTTGCGTATCTTGATCCCGGAACAGGAAGCATGCTTTTCTCGATGATTTTGGGAATAGTGGCAACGTCTTTCTTTGTATTGAAATCTCTGATATTTAAGCTGGTTCATCTGCCTGCTTTGCTGGCCGGAAAAAAATTAGAGGTAGGCAATGAATTTAGAATTGTTTTTTATTCTGAAGGCGGTTTTTATTGGCCTGTTTTTCAAACGGCGCTTGAAGAACAGTCAAAATACGATATTCCTGTTCTCTATCTGACTGATGATGAGAAGGATCCGGCATTTGCGGCAAAAATCAAAAATATAAATGTGAAGTTTTCCGGAAGAGGCGCTAAGGCGTTTTTTTATCTTAATAGACTGAAAGCCGATATCGTGGTTATGACGACTCCCGGGCTTGATATCATGCAGATTAAGCGAAGCAAGGGAGTCCGTCATTATATAAATATAACGCATGCCGCCGGAGGCTGTGCAGAATACCGTACTTACGGTCTTGATTATTTTGATACCGTTCTTACCGGCGGAGACGCTGATATCGCTATGATAAAAGAACTTGAGTCCAAGCGTCCGATAAAAAAGAAAAATCTTACGGCTGTCGGATGTACATATCTTGATGTGATAAGAAGAAACTTGAATTCAGAGAATTTTAAAATAAACAGATATTTTGATAATGACCGCAAAACTGTATTGATTTCGCCGACATGGGGAAATCACGGACTGCTTTTATTGCGCGGCGAAAAACTCTTTAAATTGCTGATAGAAAAAACTGATTATAATATTATTGTCAGACCTCATCCGCAGAGTTTTATCAGCGAATCAGAGATGATTGAATCGCTTAAGGAAAAATATTCTGATAATCAGAGAATTTACTGGGATAGAGATAAGAGCAATCTGAACAGTCTGGCTCAGGCAGATATCATGATCAGTGATTTTTCGGGTATAATTTTCGATAATCTTTTTATTTTCGGAAAACCTGTAATTTCACATATATGCGGCTATGACAAAAGAGGTAAAGACGCAATGGATCTTGATGAAGATCCTTGGAATGTACGTGTTTTGAGAGAAATAGGAACAAATATTGATGATGATAATATTGATTCGCTTCCTGATATATTGAAAGAAAATCTGAGCCGCGGCAGAGACTTATCTTCTGTTGTAGATAAGTTAAGAAAGGATATGGATAAGTATCCCGGAGAATCCGGGAAGCGTTGCGCTGAATATATTTTTAATCTTTATAAGACTATATCAGAACGTGATAGTCTGAATAATGTCTAAGGTTTTATTCCA
>JAKQQL010000011.1:0-2635 GCA_029564175.1 Candidatus Cloacimonadota bacterium | reverse complement strand
GGGTTGCCATAAAGGATATTTTCTTTAATGGTGGAATCAAATAAGAAAACATTTTGCTGAACAATTCCAATTTCTTTTCTGAGAAAGGATTGTTTTAAATCCAGAATATTGATCCCGTTGACCAGGATTTCGCCAGCTTCTACTTCATAGAATCTGGGAATTAAAGAAATCAGTGTTGACTTACCTGCCCCTGATTCACCTACCAGTGCGATTGTTTTTCCTGCAGGAATCGTCATAGAAACGTTATTAAGGATTAATTTTTCTGTTTGAGGATATTTAAAACGAATCTGTCTGACTTCAATATGACCATCCCAGTTTTTTAGTTCTAAAGCATTTTTGCGATCTTTGATTTCAGGGTCAATATCCATGACTTCTACGAAGCGTTCAAAAGAAGCGGCACCTTGTTGGAACTGTTCCATAAAATTGACCAGTCTCTGAATCGGATCAAAGATATAGTTGATAAACATCATAAAAGCCAGTAAATCAGCTGCATCAATCTTGTTGTGAAACATCAACCAGGCGCCTCCGGCAATGACCCACAGATAGTACAGATCTTGAAAGAAAGACATCCCTGCATGGAAGTTAGCCATGATGCCATACATCTTTTCCTTTGCATTTTTAAAGTGAATATTGACATTCTCAAATTTCTTGATTTCAATTGCTTCGTTGGCAAAAGACTTTACTTCTCTGATTCCCTGAACAGAATTTTCCACACTGCTGTTAATATCAGCAATTCTTTTACGAACGGCTTTAAATCCGGATCGCATTTTCCCTCCGTAAAAGATACCCCAAAGTAATAGAGCCGGCATGGGGATAATGGTTAAGGCTGCTAATGTAGTATTAAACGTAAACATCATGCTAAAAGCCCCGATAATCATGACAATAGATATAAGGAAGTCTTCCGGTGCATGATGGGCGACTTCTGCTATCATATTCAAATCGTTGGAGATACGTGACATCAGATGTCCGGTTTTTACATTATCAAAATAGGAAAATGAAAGCTTCTGAATATGACCAAAAAAATCTTCCCGCATATCATATTCCATACGAACACCGAGTATATGACCCCATTTGATCCTGATTTTGGCAAAAATCGTTTTAAAAATCATGATACCTAACATAATAAATAAAATCTGAATAATCATTCTGGCATTTTGCTGCGGAATCCATGTCTTTAGCAGAGATCTTGTCAGAAATGGGAGAAAAATAGTGATGCCTGCACTTAATAAAGCCACAGACATATCCAGTATGAAAAGAAACTTGTGAGGGATATAATATTTTAAAAACCTTTTTAACATATTCACTCCTTTATTTTAAGACAAATCTTAAGAAAATGATTTTTGTCAATGTAAAAAAGTGTTGAGATTTAATCATTTACTGATTGACAATGAATGGGTTTTAAAATATTTAAACCATTATATAATGGAGGAATTATGAGGTCTTTTATTTTATTTTTACTGGTAATGATTAGTTTTAACTTATTTTGTACGGATTATTTACGACTAAAATCCTTGTCTTATCCCCTTTCAAATTATCGTGAAGATTCAAGAAAAGTCAATGAATTGTTAAAACAGGACAACAAATTATACATCGGGTCTGGTGATTATGGCATTAATACTGGTCCGACTCCGATTGTTTACTATGATCTTATTACAGGAAAAACGCTTAGTGAGTTTACCGTTGATGATGAAGCAATCATGAGAATAATTTATCAGAACGGGAATCTGATGATACCAGGTGCAGATGCTACGGAAGATTGGAATTTTGGTAATGTCTATCTTAAAAATGATAAGACAAAAAAGCAATGGAAGAAATTTAGAAACATCCCGAAAGGGCTTCATATTTTTGATATAGCTTTTTATAAGGATAAACTATTTTGTTCAAGCGGATCTTCATTTTCTTTTGATGAAAATAATCAACCGGCAATGGGTTGTATTTATGCTTCTTCTGATTCAGCTGAAACATGGAATCTTTCTTATATGACTTCAGCAGATGATTATAGTGTCAGTCGAGTGGATCAACTAATCCCATTCAATGGTAAACTGTATGCTTTTATGCATCGTTTTTATGCCACAGAGAAAAGATCTCTGCCTGAACATTTTCAGTCTGCTATACCGGGTGATTCACTTCGTCAGCTGATGATTATGAAGAGTGATCCGATGGGTAAGAATGATTTTTTAAGTTATGATGGACAATCATGGTCTTATATAGATATGATCTTTGATGAAAATATTGCTTTAATCAGTCCCTGGCTTTTTGATAATAAAATACTTCTTGAGTGTGTTCAAAGTGAATATGCCTATTCAACGGATAGCCGGTATCCTTTGATTAAAAGTCTGTATTATACTTTTGATGGTGAAAAAACACAGAAAATCGAACTGCCTTTCACGAAAATTATTGATTCCAAACAATCCAATGATAAATTATATTTACTGGCACGAATAAATCTTCAGCCGGTCCTTGCTGTTTTTAATAAAGATCTCAGCTTTCAAATTCTGAATCTGCCTGACAAAATCTATCCATTGTCTCTTGAAGTATCCTATCAGAATTTATATATCGGTGCAGTTGATGGCAATCTTTATACATGTGATTTTTCCTCAGACAAAACAACTGAAGTCATCCATTATCCCCTCTC
>JAKQQL010000010.1:0-5976 GCA_029564175.1 Candidatus Cloacimonadota bacterium | reverse complement strand
GGGTTGCCATCCTTGAAACTCATTATAAATTGCCGGTCATCGTTTGTTAGTTTCGACCGAACTTGTCCAACTAACTGTACTCGAGTTCGTTCATAATCGTCATAACTAAACGGTATATTTGCCATACCTGAAAATTGAGTTGCAAAGGCTTGTCGCTGATCAATAAACATCGGACTGACTACCTCGCTGATTGGTCGCATGTGAGAAATAAGCGCAACAAGGAAACCGTCTTTTATATTTTTGATCGATCATAGTTGAGCCAATTCTTTTGATATTGTAATATGAAATTCAGAATCATACGAACCATTACTGACAATACTGCGATCTCCCTGCCCAAGATTGACCGAAGATAAGTCAAGAAATTGGAACCAATGATGATTCGCCTTTTTCGCCATATATAAAAATAAGCGTTTGACTTTTACCGAACTGCATCCTTCCAAAAGCTTCTGCAACAGTCCAGGTCTAAGATTTACCAAGCCAGACATGATTTGATAAGCCTCCATTATATCCAACTTTTCCGGAGTTAAGTAAAGACATTCAAAAATTGCCCTTTCTGCTGAAGAAATGATCAATGGAAATTGTGTTTCCTGAAACTCTTCCATCCAAATCCCTTCCGGAAGAAATGAAGTCTTGACGTGGTTTACCGCTTCATTCCATGAATATTGTTTAAACCATGCAGGCAATCTCGTATTCAATAGAGAGAATAAATAGACAGTCTCGGCCCCCGTGCGGATATAATGCGAAAATCCTAACATAGATAGAGCTGTTGGGCCACCAATATAAACAGGCAGATTAGCTTGTTTTTGCAGGGAATAAAGTGCGCCTTGCCAACCTACAGTTTCATTCGGGCGTTTGAATGCACCAACACCAACCGATTCAAGCCAACCACTTTTTCGGTACCTTTGTTGCAGGTCATATGAGAATCCGTTTTCATCAAGCCATGAAGCAAGCATTATGGTTCCCGGAACATGCAAATCCAGAAGTTTCTTTAATTTTATTTCATTATTCGTACTCACAGTACAAATATCGTAATATTTTTAAAGAAACAAGCGATATTCAGATTATTTTAACCTACTGCATTGTTATTGACTTGCTCTACAATCCGAATAATTCGGTCTTGATCTTCATCTTCAAAAAGGCCAAATATACCGTGGTCGTTAATATCGGTAAATGGTGGTTGGAACAACAAACGGGTCGTCCTGACTTGTGCAATTTTTAATTATCCAACTGCCATCAAAGACCTTCAGTAGTTGAAAAATGCGCCTGATAGTAAGTCAATTGAGTTGCTCATTACCATAAAACTGGCGAATCAATTCAAAGAAATGAAACAAAGCTGTAAAAATAATAATCCAACTTATTATTGAGATAAAGCGTTCACTTCCATAAAAAATAAGGGTGACAAGTATAAAACTGATGATGGAGATCAGGAATATGGCCGGCAATCTGAATATTATCAATGGTGTTTTTCTAAGCACTGCAAAAACAATTAAAATCAGCGATATAAAAAAGCAAACCAAAAAAACCGGTTTAAAAGCAGAACATACCATCGTTAGAACTACAATTGTCACAATTGAAACCGGGAAGAACCATTTTTGATATTTACTGATATTAAGCTTTGTCTTGTGCACAATGAAATCTAAGATAATCAGAATAATTAACAAAGAAAAAAACAGGTAATTTCTGAATGCCAGGTGGAGTTTATTTAAAAAGATAATGGGAATAAGTCCGTGATTTTTATAGTAAAAAATGATTACTCTAATGAAACCTGGTTTATTTAAATTTTCATCATATGTTTTTAATATGGAGTCATTTCTGTGCCAATCGCCATCAATACTGGTTTTATTATTCGATTCAAGAAGAGTTTTTTCGGAATTTGTCGATATTAAAACAAATTTGTTAAGATTAAAAGTAAAAGTATTTCCCAAAAAATCAATTGATGGCGAATTTCTAAAGGATCTGAATTGAAAATCTATTTTGTTGATAATCCAAACTATACTGTCTGCTTTCTCCTTCACGGATAAAAAAGGCGCGTCAATAATGGAATTATTTACAATGGAAATATCCTTTTGGGTGATAAAATTTTTGTTCACTAATTTTGACAAATTTACATCCGAATTGATGAAATCACGAAAAGAGGAAACAAAAACTGAATCCGTGGAAGTCGTCCTTTTATGAATCAGTTTATCAATTTCATCAATAAATTGTCCTAAATCTTTTTTGGAAAGAAAATCTTTCACTATGAATCCACTGTGTATGTTCGCATAAATTGTCCACGGCATTATAATAAACAGAAACGAGACAATCATAATTGTCAGTTTAGCCCTTAAATACTTTTGATTCAGGCTTAAGATGAAAACATACATGAAATAGAAAATAGGAATCATTAAAATGATTCCTTTTACCAAAAGACTTATCGCCAATAATATACCTGTCAGAAAAGCTGTAAAAAAAGTAGTTTGCCGTTCAAAATACAAGACGCTAACGGAAGCAATGAACAGCGTGAATATTTGAATGCTTTCGGTCATGATTTCTTCAGCCATTTTGTAATGGATCAGGATAAATATCAGACCAGACAGTAAACCTATACAAAATCCTGTCTTTTGTCGAATTAAAAAACCTAGATAAGGAAAGAATGAAGCCACCAAGAGCAGCATAATAAGCTGGGAGTATCTTGCTATGGCTGGTGACACTCCGAAAATTCTGTAAACTATCCCCAAGAACATTGGATAAACCGGTGGACAAGCTATATCAGGGTATGGCCCCCTTTGCAATGCATACTCATACCCTGTTCTTTTATCAATTGTCTCTTTTGACAGCATGTATTTCAGGAACAAATCTCCGTTTCCTGTTTCTGCTTTTAGGGCATAATTTACACCTCGAAACTGATAACCAAATGAATCACCCTGAATTTTAACTGTATTCTCATATCTGACAAATGATAAAAATATTGTTATGTATACCAGAAAGAGGAGCAAACAGATCAGGATTAAATAAGGTTGTTTAATAAAACCCAGGTGGTTACTTATATCTTGGATCTTTTGTATTATGGAGAATTGTTTTAGTCCGACTAATATAAGGGAAAATATAGATATGATTATCAGGGTTCTGAAAATACTCCAATGAAAAATGGACTTCAAGACATCCATTTTTGAAACACCAGTATCAAGGTCTTTTATTAATAATACATTACCATCATCAAACTGAAATCCAGAACTGCTGATTACATACTGTTTATTTTCCACATGGATTTTTACTGATTTTATTTCTGAAATATCAGTTTTATTACCAGCTATTTCCAGGTTTGAGAAACTACTATAGTTGTCAAATTGCCATGACAGGGAATCAATATGCTCCAGATTGATTTTGCGTAGAAATGGCGTTATTCCATAAATTTTTATATCACAGTTAACAGCATCCCTGATTCCCTCCAACTGGATTGTAAAAGGTTGACAGATTTTTACACAAGACAAATATCTTTTTGTCAGTATACTAAAGACAATTATTGCAAATAATATTACAGAAGCAGTTATAATATAAATCGCAGTTTTTATTTTCTTCATAGTGTCTAAAACCTGTTTATCGTTTCCCGGAACGACTTGATAAATAACGAATGCAAAATATAAGAAATTACCTTCTGTGTGACCAAAAATAATAAATAATTGCCAGCGTAATAGTTAACTTCAGTTTGTTTTTAACCCTGGTTAACCAGGGAAGTTTGACCAATGGTACACCATATTTTTTATATAATGAATATAGAACCGAATTTTCTCCACAGTAATTCTTATTGATCATGTTACGTCTCCACTCCTCATTTACCCAATGGATCACAAACCATTCCTCCGGTATTTCTTTTTTGCCGGCGATCATTTTCCGGACATCGTTCCAACTGTCCCGGTTCGACATTTCCACAATGTACTGTTGTAAACCCAGTTCCTCAATGACATCGTTCAGGATCTGAATGGGTTTGTTCCAGTCCCGGTTGTCCGCATCCACTTCTACGATAGCTCTTTCATAGCAGCGTTTCATCAGTTCGCTTTTGGGAGGGCATTTCATAATATTACCCACCACTTTCAGGTCGTGATGGGTGCGGAAAACGTATGGCGCCTTGAAATCCAGCGGTTTCAGGCAGGTTATATCCATATCCGCCCACCAGCCGCCGTATTCATATAGTACCTTATATCTGAAAATATCAGAGAATCCGGCATAGCTGCCTTTGCCGTGGCCGAATTGATTCTTGTTCCTGTAAGCAAAAACCTGCTCACGGGAAATGATCAGGCCAGCATCCCGTTGGATCAATTGTTTCGTTAATGGTGTTATGATTTTATCGTAGGTCCAAAGAACAAAACTGTGCCCGCATTGCAGAAACGATTCAATGGTTAGTATTTCCAACGGACTCAACTGATTCCCTATCCAGAGCGCATGCACACAACTGGATAAATCTTTTGTGGGATTCGGATCAGACATCATAATTGAAGATAAATGTTCTTTCATTTAAGGAGCTGCTAGCAATAAACTGTGCCAGCATCCCAGAGAGGCTATCCAGTGAATTTTCGTTCAAAATATCAAAAAGTGTTTCAATAGACCTGTTCATGATGGTTAGGATCAAGCGTTTTTTTATATCATTTGATGGAATCTGATCGAGTAGTGACTGATACTTATCCGTTATTTGGTTTATATTTTGCCCTGTGGGTTCTATTTTTGCGATGTATTTATGCAATCTTTCGACTAACATATTTTTCCAAATATTTATAATCCAATCCCTTATAACTTTCCTCAAGCGCTTCTCTTTCTAATGCCTGATTATACCATGTTTGAATTTGTGTTAGGAAGCTATCAAAATGATTTTTGTTTTTTATAGCTATGATTCCACCATCTGTTATCTGCCTTGAAGACAAAGTTTTAAAAATATGGTTTAATTCGGAAGAATGCAAACTCCACAAAGCAAGATCAGAAGGATGATAGACTGTATTTAAGAATATATATGCGTGAGTTTTGTTGCAAAAGGAAATTATGTCAGGAATTTCTTGCCAGTTCATTCGCATAGGACAGGCAGATATCCAGAAAGGATGACCATTTCTTTTATTGTATTTTGCAAAAAAGTCCATATTTTTTATAACGACATTGAAATCTGCATTGAGGCGAATTCTTTCAAATGTTTCCTTATTTAATGAATCGAGCGAAACGCCAATCTTGAAATTACCTTTTTCAAGTAATCTGATGATTTTTTCATTCAGAATAGTTCCGTTCGTTTGTAAATCCATTAAGCATCGCGGATTAACCTTGATCATTTCTTCCCATATGTCGTAGTATATTTTTATCAGAAAAGGTTCACCACCCAGGAACTTAGCATATTTCAGTTTAGATAGTATCGGATTAATTTCATCAATAAAAGTCCTATTGTATATTTTGGGTAGCGGGGGAAGTTTATCACGATTTTTTCTGATGCTCGAAGATAATTCACCTGTACACATGATACATTCCAGGTTACAGGTATTCTCCAGTTCAAATTCAACCATGGTAGGTCCATTTCTTCTTAAATAGAACTTGTCATAATTTATTGCGCCCACCCCATCATAATTCCCGGCTTTCAACTGTTCATAACATATGTTACATCCAAGCGATAAATCATCATGAAGGATGTGTTCTTTTAATCTGGCTAATCTTTCTCCTTTCCAGATTTCATTGATGCTTTGCTCCGGATATGTACCAATATCAAAAGTCCTGTTGAAACAGCAACTGATTATTTTACCACTGGATTGGAAATAGAGGTTTTTGAATGGCGCTGAGCAAAAAATCATTTTTCTCCCCCTGTATCGATGATTATTAAAGTTTTTCTTTTTTTCGACAGATACCGGGCGATATTTGTCTTTTTCGAACTTAATCAGATCCAGAATTTTGAGAAAATGAATCGCAAATACGTTTTCTAAAAGTCGTACTTTAAAGATTAATTCGTTAAATTTCAACTGGTTGAGTTTT
>JAKQQL010000003.1:0-14601 GCA_029564175.1 Candidatus Cloacimonadota bacterium | reverse complement strand
AGGTTGCTTGCCCTACGTCTAGCTTGTGAAAGAAAAGATACTGTGACAAGCAGGTTGCTTGCCCTACTACTAGCTTACACTGTATTCAGTTTGGCAAAGCATAAGCTGATAAATATAAAAAATTAAGGAGAGAGCGGGCTTGCCCACTCTTTTTTCAGGAAAACTATGCAAGTAAAAATTCATGAATTATTAAACAGCATTCACCATTTGAATGGCAGTATCATTGTCATTGATGTGTTTCGAGCTTTTTCAACGGCATTATATGTCATGGCAAATGGTGCAGAACAGATGATGTCAGTCAGTAGTCTGGATCGTGCCTATGAACTTTCAAAAGAGTTTCCGAATGCCATATTGATGGGGGAGAGGGATGGGTATATCCAGCCTGGCTTCTCTTATGGAAATTCGCCTAAAGCAATTGAACAGATTGATTTTACAGCAAAGCATGTTATTCATACTTCAAGTTCAGGCACTCAGGGATTAGTACTCGCCAGCCAGTATTCTCAGGATGTTTTAACCGGTAGTTTTGTGAATGCAAAAGCAGTCTGTCGTTATATCCAAAATCAGTCGCCAGATGAAGTACATATTGTAGCGATGGGACTGGGAGGAATTCAACGGGCAGAAGAAGATTGGGTATGTGCACACTATATTCATGACATGTTGACAAAGCAGGAAGTCTGTTATGATACATACTTTCAGAGGGTGAAACAGGCTTATCGTTCTCTTGAAAACGAATATGTAAAATCAGGAAGGTGGATGCCTGGAGATATGGAATTGTGTCTGAAGGCTAATCATTTTTCTTTTGTCCTGAAAAGTACAGTCTATGATAAAGAGTGCGTTGTATTAAAAAAGGAAGAAATTCAAGATATTCTGTTTGTTTAAAATGGTGTTCTATCGGATGAACGGCGCTTTGGAGATGCCCAGTGTTGGGGTCTCAAAGCTTCGCTCATCCCTTCTAAGCCCTTAAAAACTTATTAAAAAATCTATTACTTATCTGTCATGTGAATATCATTATGAATCACCTGAGTAATCATAACTTATTTATTTTGATGGTGTTTAATGACACGGCCTTCTTTGATAAAAACGGTTTCTTCAGCAATATTGGTACACAAATCAGCAATACGTTCCAGATTTTGGGAGATACGCATCAGGTGCATGGATCGTTCTATATTTTTTGCATCTGCAAGCATATAGGTCAGCAACTCTCTGGCAATCTGTTCATTGTAAGCATCAATCACATCATCAAACACACAGACTTTTTTTGCTAAATCGACATCATCCGTCACAAAAGACTTCATCGCATCATTCATCATATTGATTGTTTCTTTTGCCATATTCGGCAGAGAAATCAATTGTTTTAACTGTGGTCTTTCAATCAGATATTGTGCAGAACCGATAATGTTAACGCCCATATCGCCCATTCGTTCCAAATCGCTGTTCATTTTCAAAATCATGACGATCGTTCTCAAATCTTTTGCTTCCGGTTGATAGAGCGCAATCAGGCTGATGCACATTTCTTCTATCTCCAGCTCGAGTGAATTGATTTGGCTTTCGTAATCAAATGCCTGCTCCAATTTGATACTATCTAATTCTAAAAGCCCTTCAACAGCTAATTTTAACATTTTCTCAACCAGTGAAGATTCATATATCACTTTTTCTCTTAATTCTGACAGTTTATATTTTAACATTTATGTATTTCTCCTTCTTTTTTATCGTTGTACCGCAAGCTACCAGCTTGCGAATGTTGTTGTAGCGCAAGCTACTAGCTTGCGATTATCGTTGTAGCGCAAGCTACCAGCTTGCGAAAGAAAAGATCCTGTGACAAGCAGGTTGCTTGCCCTACTTCCCGCTTGTGAACGAGTATGGTTTGTGACAAGCAGGTTGCTTGCCGTACTTTCCCGCTTGCGAACGAATATGTTTTATGACAAGCAGGTTGTAGCGCAAGCTACTAGCTTGCGAAAGAAAAGATCCTGTGACAAGCAGGTTGCTTGCCCTACACATCAACCAAACTTCCCGGTGAGGTATTCTTCGGTTCTTTTGTCTTTTGGAACAGTGAATAATTTATCGGTTGGCCCGTATTCAATCAGTTCACCCAGATAAATAAAAGCGGTATAATCAGAGACTCTTGCAGCCTGAGCGATATTGTGGGTAACCAGAATAATCGTTACTTTCCCTTTGAGTTCAATCATCAGCTCTTCGATTTTAGCAGTTGCTTTAGGATCGAGAGCAGAAGTTGGTTCATCAAGGAGAAGCACATCTGGTTTCATTGCCAGCCCGCGTGCAATGCATAGTCTTTGTTGTTGACCACCTGACAGGAAAGTCCCTTTTCGGTGCAGAACATCTTTGACTTCATCCCAGATAGCTGCATTTTTTAATGAAGTTTCTACGATATTATCTTTTTCTTGTTTACTCAGGCGAATTCCATTGAGAATATATCCTGATATTACATTGTCATAGATACTCATCGTTGGAAATGGATTAGGTCTTTGAAAAACCATCCCGATCTTACGTCTCAGATCAATGGGATTCATTTGGTAAATATCAAATCCATTGAGAAACATTTTGCCTTTGACGCTGGAGTTGGGGGTTAGCTCATGCATCCGGTTAATGCAACGCATAAAGGTGGTCTTACCGCAGCCAGAAGGTCCCATGATGGCATGTACTTTATTGCGTTCAATATCCAGACTGATATTTTTAACCATATCGCCATCGCCATAAGAGGCGTAAAATTCTTCTATTTTTAGAACCGTATTGTCCATTTTTTAGCTGCTCCTTTTGCTAATAAATTTAATAATAAAACAAATCCGCATAAGATGGCGGAAATACCCCAGGCGAATTCATTGTCCTGCGGATAAGGACTTGACGCATAGTTATATATCATCAATGGTAAAGAATGTATTGGTTTGAACATATCAAAACTCAGGAATGGGCTGCCAAAAGCAGTAAACAACAGAGGTGCAGTCTCGCCTGCGATTCTTGCTACACCGAGTAAAACACTGGTAATAATACCGTTTAACGCACAAGGCAAAACAACTCGGATAATCGTTACCGAATAAGGCACTCCCAGAGAGAGGGCAGCTTCTTTGTAAGTTTCAGGCACCAGACGAAGTGTTTCTTCAGTAGATCGGATAATTACAGGCAACATCATGATCGCAAGCGCAACAGAACCGGCAAATCCAGAAAAAGAATTCATCGGGATAACAATCCAGAGATAAGCGATAATACCCAAAACGATGGAAGGGACTCCCTGAAGTACTTCAGCGCAAAAACGCACATATTTGGCAAGCGCATGATGCCGGTATTCCGATAAATAGATACCCGTACTGATACCCAATGGTATTGCAAGAATACTTGAGAAAATGATAATCAAAAAGGTCCCTGCCAGCCCGTTTAATATCCCTCCTCCGATTTCACCCATTGGTTTGGGTAAACGGATAAAAAAGTCCAGATTGATAACTGAAAAACCTGTCTTGATAATATAGTAAAGAATAACAAATAGGGGGATTGAGATTAAAAAAGCAAACAGGATGACCATTGAAAAAAAGAATTTATCTTTGATGAGTCTAAGCGTTAAATGACTGTTTTTCATCAGCTAACCTTTCCTGATTTTTGAATAATCATCTTGCCAATAAAATTGATGACAGCTGTTGATGCAAAAAGAACCAAGCCCAGATGCACCAAAGAGGAAAGATGAATTGTATTGGTTGATTCTGCAAACTCATTTGCTAAAACGCTTGCCAGGGTATTCGCAGGATCAAAGATCGTTTTTGGCATGAAGTTTCGATTGCCAATCACCATGGTAACCGCCATCGTTTCTCCCAATGCACGACCAAGCGATAAAAGGATACCGGCAAACATACCTGTTTTGCAATAGGGCAGTATAATTTTTTTGACGACTTCATAACGGGTTGCCCCCAAAGAATAACCGGCTTCTTTAAGATGATGAGGCACCAGAGAGATGACTTCTCTCCCGATAGAAGCAGAATAAGGAATGATCATCATTGCCAGTATTACGGCGGCAGTAAACATGCCAATGCCATAAGGGGGGATGCTGATCAGTTCTTTTTGCAAAAGCCAGATCTGGATATTTCTGATAATGGGTACAAAGACAAACAAACCCCATAAACCATAAATGATTGAAGGAATCCCTGCCAATAATTCAATCATACTCTTAATCAGCGATGAGATAAAGCCCTCTCTAAAGTATTCTCCAAGAAATATGGCAATCATAACCGAAAAGGGCAATGAGATCAGTAAAGCAAGAAAAGATGTAATCAAGGTCCCAACTAAAAATGCCAGTGAGCCATATTCATGAGTACTGGGATTCCATTCGCTGCTGGTATAGAATTTTAACCCGAAATGTTGGATTGAAGGGAAAGATTTATAAATAAGTGTTATCAAAATCGCTGTGAACAGCAATATGATAATCACTGAAGAAGTCATCAGGTAGGTTTTAAACAAGCTGTCATGTTTAATTTTCATTGTGTTCCTTTCGTTCTACAATTACAAGGGAAGACCGGACTCCTTTTAAAAGAGTCCGGTGAGATGAATTCACATTATTTAAGGATAGGCTTGCCATTGTAAGTTGCAGCTTTAATCTGAGCTAAGGCTTTAGTTTGTGCTGCTTTTGGAAGTGGCGCATAATGAAGCGGACCAGCAAATTTTTGACCGTCAGTTACCATCCATTTGATGAGTTTAAGCGTTTCAGTCGCTTGAGCTAAAGTTCTATTGTTATAGTTTTGTTTTTTGTAAACGATGATCCAGGTGAAAGAACTGATTGGGTAACCTTTTTCAGCATCCGTATCGGTTAAAGATACTTTTGTATCAGCAGGCATGTTAACATTAGCGGCATAGCTGACAGAAGCCATAGAAGCAGTGATAAATTTACCTTTTTTATTTTTGATGTCTGCAAAAGGCATTTTGTTGCTAAGCGCATAAATCAATTCTACATAACCGATTGAACCAGGTGTTTGCTGAATCGTACCTGCTACGCCAGGATTACCTTTTGAACCGATACCAACAGGCCATTTTACCGCTTTATCGTTACCAACAGTTTCTTTCCAGGTTTTGCTGGTTTTGCTCAGGTATTCAGTAAAGATATATGTTGTACCTGATCCGTCTGAACGGTAAACAACAGTCATTGGCAGATTAGGTATTTTTGTGCCTGGATTAAGTGCCTGGATTCTTTTATCATTCCAGTTGGTGATTTTGCCCATAAATATGTCAGCGATGATATCAGCAGACATTTTTAAAGGTTTTCCTGAGTAGCCAGGAAGATTGTAAGTAACGACTACTGCACCAAGACAAGTCGGAATGTGAATCATACCAGCGCCTTCACTTTCGCTAACAATCGCATCTGTCCCACCGAAATCAGTCGTTTTTGCGATTAACTGTTTGATTCCGCCACCTGAACCAATTGCCTGGTAGTTGACCTTTGCACCGCTTTTGCTGTATTCGTCAAACATTTTTGAATATAATGGATAAGGGAAAGTCGCACCAGCACCTAACAATTCTGCTTTCTGCGCAAACAGACTCATGCTCAGTACAACTAAAAGGGCGATTAAACTAATCTTTTTTAACATCTTTCACTCCTGTGTTTATGATTTTGAAACTTTATATATGGAGCATGTGAATTAAGAATAAATGAAATGTTAGGTTTTTGTTAAGAATGATTGCTTCCTTAAATCAGGGTATTCAGGTGTTCAATTTAACTTTTTTATGACATGCCTGGTTTTTCTATAACAACGTAACTGACTATCATTTTCATACAACATGATTTCTAAAACGCTTATCGTTGCATTCAATTCATGCAAAATATGGATCAAAACAAAGCAAATACTGATTGAAATTGTTTCACTGCTTAAAAACAGAACAAAAGACTTAATGGTTTAATGATATATTTGAAAGGTTTTTTATATCAGTTTTATATAGAAAGTGGAAGTGTTATTGCCTTTCAGGTCAAAATCATAAGGTATAGGCCAGTAAGATAGCCTATTCAAAGGGCTGTAACAGCGTATGATTGAATTGATCGGTCAGGCGAATCATCGCATCAATTATGAATTTGGCATTATAAATGCTTTTTAAAAAAGAAAATAATGGGATACAGAGGGAAAAATGAGAGCGATTATTTTGATATTAATGTTGGGGGCAGTCTTATTGTCTGCCATACAGATACCTTATTCTGATACGTTGATTAAGGCAGATTTCAACTGCATTTCAGGGATGGAGAGAATCTCTCCGGCTGACAGACAACAAATTCCTTTGAAGACAGATTGCTGGTTTTGGCATGATGGAAAAAATCTATATGCTTACTGGGAATTGGAAATTGGAGAAGGTTTTTACCCTGGCGCTTATGCAACAAGAGATGATTCTCAGAGTAGTGATTATGTCAGACTTCAGATTAAGACGCTGAAAAATGAGGATTTTGCTTATTATTTTTCTGTATATCCTTATGGTTCATGCTATGATGCTGTCCGTAAAGATAATTTTCAGGTAGATAGAGCCTGGAATAGTTTTTTTGATTGCGAGTCTGATTTTGATGAGAAGTTATGGAAAGTGAAGATGAAAATCCCGTTTAAAGATCTTCGTTATGAAGGTGAACCGCCTTACCAATGGGGAATCAGTTTGGCTAGACAGGTTCATGAAGAAAACTCAGCTTATGGCAATCCTTATTCTCCTACTTCCGGATTTTCGATACGTCAGTATTTTGACTCATTTGAACCTGGAATCATTAACGATAGAATTGACAGCCCAGGCAATATTCAGGTAGTGCCTTATCTCTATAGCTCTTATGATATTGAAAATGAGAATTATTCAGATTTATCTGATAACGTGGGATTAAATATCAGTTATCGTCCAACAGATAACTCTTTGTTCAAAGCTGCTTTTAATCCGGACTTTACAGAAACCCCTATCGATGAAGAAAGAGATACCCATAACAATAAATATCCCCCTCAGTATGGAGAAAACAGACGTTTTTTTACTGAAGATCTCAATGCTTTTGGTGTTGGAGACGGCTTATTTTATACCCGTAATATCATGCAACCTGTCTATGCTTTAAAATATACAGCTACAGGCTCAGACTGGAATTTTGCTGTATTAAGCGCAATGGATAAAGAAAATAAAAGCATGGGGACAGTTACAAATTATGATGATTTGTTTAATGTGATTGCATTCAAAAAGAACTATTCCCAGTTTTCAAATCACAGTACTTTTTTAACCAGAATGAATTCGAAATATGATTATTATAACTATGTTGTTCAGACATATCCTTTTTATCAGATTGATCAAACGACTAGTATCAGTGGGCGTTTTGTTTATACACACAATCAGATTAGAGGTCTGGATAATGAACAGGGACACAGAATTAGCTTGGGATTAAACAAACGTTTTAATCAGTTAAGTTCTGATTTCTATTTTAACTATCTTTCTAAATATTATATGCCTGGTATGGCGAATTATGAGAGTCAGTTTAATAAAAACAGCGTAAGCGGTGGATATAATCTGTATTATGACACTTATGTCCCTGACTCTTTTATCAGGACTTATAATATTTATCACAACCTGAATGCAGAATATGAAAGAGAAGATCTGAACTCTGTGAGAAATCGATATGGAAATCTGGGAGTTAATCTGAATTTTATCAATCAGACCAATCTCTCTGCCAGTATTAATGGAGGTTCTGATCGTCTTTCAGGGATCTTAACAGACTGGTATGAAGGAGATTTGAATGCCAGCTGGGATTTCTTTAAACCAATGAATGGATATGTGGGAACAACGTACGGACGAAATATTAACTATACATTTGAGAAATCAAAAATGAAGCAAGTGATTTATGGTGGTATAAGCGGATATCTGGGACCTATGATTTCATACAATATACGTAATAATCATATTGTATGGCTTGATATTAAAGATTCTCCAGAGTTTGACAGTATATATGATATTGGCAACTTCGATCTGGAATTGACTTTTAACAGCAGAATTAAAATCGTTAGTGGAGCAAGATACAATAACTATGAATATCTGGCGCAAAGTCAACATCTTGGCTATTTTACAACATTACACTGGTATATCAATCCTACAAGTAGTCTCTATGCCGGTTATAAATCAACAGCAGATGAAATAAATGATCGTTTTGAACGAAGCAGTGCGTCTATCTGGATGAAAATCAATAAAGTGTTTTAGTAAATGCAATTAAATCAAAAAATCAGCATCAACACTAAATCATAAAACGCTAATTGAATGCCTCTTTAAAACATTGCCAAATGAGAGGAGTCTGATGGATGTGAATCAGCTTTTCAGAGAATTTAGGATTTTTAAAGAGGTTTGCAATATCACGTAAAATTAATAATTGAACAGTAGATTGTTCTGCTGGGGTCAACACCAGAAAGACCATGTGAACTGGCAGTCCATCAGGGGAGTTCCATTCAATTGGTTGGGGAGAATTGGCAAATAGAATCAAAGGTTTTTTCAGATGATCAATTCTCGCATGAGGAATTGCCAGGTGATGTCCAAGCGCTGTGGACATACTGTTTTCTCGTTGAAGTATATTCTCTGCGATTTCTTGTACAGGAATTCTGACCAGTTTGGATGCTTTATCTGAAAGGAAATGAATCATATCTTCCTGGCTTCCGCATCGATCACAGGTAAAAATAAACTCTTTTTTAAACAGGCTGTGGAAGATAGATTTCTGACGTAGTTTTAGCACATAGCTCAGCCAGGGACCAAGTAAGATGGTAGAAATAATTGCGCCACCAACAATGGCAATAAAGATAGACTGAGAGATGAGCTTTGTCTCAAGAGCTAGCATTCCAAGTACAATCTGCATTTCTCCACCTGCGGTATGGGCAACGGCTATCGGAAATCTGTCTTTCGCTGGATTCTTGCTGATAACTGTGCCTATCCATGCCCCAAAAAATTTAGATAAAACAGATACTAAGGTCATAAAAAGGAGTAATCCAAAATCAAAATCTGCCAGAAAATCCATTTTCAAACCAATAATAACAAAGAAAAAAGGAACAAAGATGGAATAGACCATTTTATTGATGACATGACGCTCTTTTTCACTCAGGAACTCTGAACCGCCTACAATTAAACCAGCCAGAAAAAAACCTAAAAGCGCATGTAATCCAATCGCCAGTGTGATGGCTCCAAAGACCATTCCTAAAATCGTAATAAAACTGATTGTCAAGCCAATCCCATCTTCGTACTGCCCTTTTATCCTCTGGATGATAGTGTTCACGTGTTTTCGTAAGAAGAAAAAAGAACCACCCACAAAGGCAACGGTCAAAAAAACAAATTTTAAAATGTATAATAAATCTGCACTGCCATGTGTGTAAACCCCTAATACGATTGTAAAAAGAATCCAGCCGATAAAATCATTGATTGTTAATGCCGATACAATTAAAAACCCCATATCACTTTTGAGAATGTCTAAATCATATAATGCACGTATTGCAATCGGCATCGCACTGATGGTCATTGTTACGGCAACAAACATGGCAAAGAGCGTCTTATTGGTATTGGGGAGCAAATACTTGTCTGGAAGAAGAGAAACTGCAAGAAAACAAATGAGTAAAGGGATTGCAATACCGGAAACAGCAATAATGCCTGCCTGCTTTTTCTGTCGCCAGATACTTGCAAAGTTGACTTCCAGACCTGTCTCCAAAAGCATAAAAAAAATACCTGTCCAGGCAATCGTCTCCAACATCAGAAATTGAGTATGATCTACCGGAAATAATAATTGACTGAAAGCCGGTGAAAATCTGCGTAAAATGGTGGGACCAAGGATTAAACCAATTAGCAGATCTGCGGTAATTGTGGGTTGTTTAAATCTTTTAAAAACTAAGCCTAAAAGCTTTGAAGCACCCAGAATCAGAGCAAATTCCAGCATAAATAATATCAGATGTGGATTGTCCAGTAAAAACATGTTTATTTCCTGTTAGTTGTAGGGCAAGCAACTTGCTTGCCTTGATTTCTTTTCGCAAGCTGGTAGCTTGCGTTACTGTTTATATTCGTACTACGAGTATTCTGTTTGTAGAATAAGACTTCGCAAGCTGGTAGCTTGCGTTACAATCTTCCCGTACTACAAGTATCTTGCTTATAGTTTATTTTCGCAAGCTGGTAGCTTGCGCTACAATTTTCCGTACTACAAGTATCTTGCTTGTAGCCTATATTCGCAAGCTGGTAGCTTGCGCTACAACTCTGCTCGCAGTAGGGATAGAAAAAAGAGCGGGATAAACCCGCTCTTATTATGTGATCTTAAATTATTTCATTAAAACCATTTTTTTAACTTCGTTAGAAGTTGGAGTGCTTAATCTGTAGAAGTAAACACCGCTACCAACGTTGTTGTTATTGTTGTCAACACCATTCCAAACAACTTCATGGCTACCAGCATTAACATGACCGTTAACTAATGTTTTAACTAACTGACCTTTTACGTTGTAGATAGAAAGGTTAGCGTTCTCAGCATTTTTAAGGTTGAAGCTGATTTTTGTAGTTGGGTTGAATGGGTTAGGATAGTTTTGGTTTAATTTGCCAGCAGGTTTAACAGTAACATCGCCACCAGCATTAGCAGGTAATTGTGAGAAGTTCACTTTTAATGAAGTGTACATTACATTACCACCAGTGTTTGAACCATCTTGCTGAACAGCTGAACCATAAGAATTATCATTCATAAACATAATGTGGAGTTTTCCCCAGTCATTGTCTAAGATTTCAACTTCAGGAGCAACATAGAAGAATGTAGGAATCATATTCTGGAAAGCTGGGTTGTAGTTACCTTCTTCGCCTGTATCAGAAGCAACACCGTTCATTACGAGTGGTTCACTCCAGGTACTACCGTTGTCTTTTGAGAAAGCCATATAAACTTCAGGAGCGTTAGCAAAAGCTAAATAATCGTTATCCTGATTTTGGTTGTACTGATAAGCTTTGTATGTATCATTCCACATCATAGCCATCCAGCCGTTTGCATTAGCATGAGTCTGGCGATAGTAGTTATAATGGAATGCATCACCAGCTACGTCAAATGTAATAGGGAATTGAACATGTTCGAAATTCCATGAACCTTCAGTATAAGAGTCAGGAGTTCCGTCTTCATTAAAGTCCCAAGGAATAGTTAATAAACCGTCATTAGGGAAGTCACCTTTTGGTTGAACGTCAACGATATCAATTTCATGAGTATTTAAGTTAAATTTAACGTCTTTAACGTAGATAGTTAAAGGCCAGTATTTTCTTGCATCTGGGCCTGAACCATCATCAAATACACACGCATAAGCGCCAGTAAAGTGAACACGATTGTTATTATCAAATACTAATTCTCTGTGGTTAGAATATGAATCTTCAAGAACGAAATCTGAATAACCTTCTGGATATACAGTACCATCTTCGTTAGTTGGTGAAGGAATAGGGCGTTTTGTATCAAAAGTATAAGTTGTGAAATCACCTTGTCCATAGTTTTCATTTACTAAGAAGAAAGTATTGTGAGCAGGCCATAAAACGATAGTAGAGTCAGCTGCATCAGTGATACCATCTTCAGCTAAAACAAAACCACCGATAACGACTTTGTTATCT
Organism: Candidatus Cloacimonadota bacterium; assembly: GCA_029564175.1. Classification (GTDB taxonomy): domain Bacteria; phylum Cloacimonadota; class Cloacimonadia; order Cloacimonadales; family WRIO01; genus JAGOCT01. The sequence goes on along the minus strand of JAKQQL010000003.1, from coordinate 3,030 downwards.
TTAACAGCATAAGAAGGATATGCACGAGCTGATTTTACGGTGTTGTGAATTGCATCAAGATATGGGAAAGTAGCATATTGCCAGTCTAAACCTTCTAAATCAGTTGCGTCAAAAGTATCGCTTGTGAAATCAGCATAAGCGTACATAACGTTTGATGAAGGATTGCCGTGAGGACGTGTACCTGAGTTAGATGCAAAAACGTGAACACGACGTGAATCAGCTGTTGGTGAAGGTCCAACTAAAACTACAGGCCAAATATAAGAAAATTCAGCTGATGTAGTTGAGTTGTCAATGATTAAAGTCTTTGGTAATAAAGTGTTAGGTGAACTCATCATTGCATAGTTGTCAGCGGTTCCCCAAACGCCTAAGTCAGACATACCAGTATATTGAGCATGCCAAACGAAAAATGGATTTTCAGTTGTCTGATCAATTGCTAATGTACCAAAACCTTCATTTGAAGTTTCAGTTGTTAAACCACCTTCATGAACAATAGTTCCGTCTGGAGTAACATAAGCGAAGTTTTGAGCTCTGCGGCCAGTAGCACTTACTTTGAACATGTAAGTTAAATAAAGGCCAACACCACTTTGCTGTAACTCGATTGGATAACCATCATAAGCACCAAATTGGTAATCATAATAGTTATTCGCTTTAACAAGAACTGGATTGGTTACAAATTCGTAGCTGTAAGGAACTTCATTTCTGTTAGTTCTCTGCGCTACTTTGTTTTGTTCAAGGACTGGAACTGGACCGTTTGTGTTTGCAACCTGAAGCTCTGCAAATAAGCATAAAGCTAAGGTCATCATAAGTCCGATTACAAGTATTCTTTTCATCACTTGCCTCCCTTTCTTTAATATCCTTTTTTAATCTTCCATGTTAAAATATATCATTCTAAGAGTTTATTGTCAATATTTTTTTTCAAAATTGATAAAAAAAAATTGTAACTTTTTAAAAATAGCCTGTTTATGCTTAATGAATTTTCTGAAAAAGTCTTTGCATATTTTGATAAAAACGTTTAATTAAGGCGTTTTTGAAAATGTAAATAGGGTAAAAATGGTAAAAATAGATGTTTTTATGATCAATAATCAGAGCGTTTTCATTAGAAAACAACAAGTATATTTACTGCTTTTGAATCAATTTCACCAACGCTTGATAAAAAAAAGATGTGATTATTGGATGTGAGTTTTGTTTTTTTTAACATTTTAGAATTATTTGTTGACAATTTCTCAAAAAAGACTAGTTTATACATTATATTCAGTGTTTAATGAAAGTTATGACTGAATCAATTTCACCGATTCGCTGTTATTTTTATAAACAGACGAAGACAGGAAGATTTTAAGGAGGGAACTGATGGATATAGAAGAAATCAAAGAAGCGTTTTTGGAAGAATCCGCAGAATATTTGAACATTTTAAAAGACAATTTAAACAATATGCTTGATAATTTTCCTGAAATTGATCATAATGTCATTTATGAAACTTATCGGGCAGCTCACAGTATAAAAGGAACTGCCGGATTTCTTGCGCTTGGTAATATCTCAGCTGTTGCAAAGGCAATTGAAACAAAAATGATGCCATTTCGCGATAAAGAGAAAAGTATTACTGTTGAAGAGATTGAGTTAATTAAAAAAGCAAGTCAATTTTTGGGAACATTGATTGATGAGATGGAAAGCAGTGAGGAAACAGATATAAGCGAAGTTTTACAAATACTTGCTTAATTAGATAAGGTATAATGTTAAATGATTGAGAATAATACTCTGGAGATAGATATGTACAGATTTAGAAAAGACCTGCAGCAGAAACCTGAAATGAAAATTGAAGTTCAGCGCAGGAAACACATGATGTGTTTAAATGAAAGCCCTTTAAACCCATTTGAAATTTTAGGTGAGCAGTTTATTGAAAAAATGAAAAACGGAGAGCTTGTAAACCGTTATTTATCGGATGTTAGCGCAGAACTCAAACAGGCACTTGCGGACTATGTCGGATTTGGAATCAAACCAGAACAGATATTGTTTGGCAACGGAGCTGATGAAATGTTGTATTATCTTTTTACAGCTGTTCGGGAAGATAATAATTCATTTGCTATATCTCTGGCACCCTCATATTTTGATTATAAAACTTATTCAGGTTCTGTAGGGCTCAAGATTCATCAATTACCGCTGAATGAGGACTTTAATTTTTCAATTGAAGATTATATCCAGTATCTACGCGATCCTCACTGCAAGCTGGCAATTCTGTGTAATCCGAACAATCCTACTGGCCATATGATCCCGGATAAAAAGATTATTCATGTCTTACAGAATACTGATATACCGGTTATCGTAGATGAAACGTATTTTGAGTATTCTGGCAAGACCTTTGCCGATATGATTTCAGAATATCCAAATCTGATCATTGTCAGATCATTCTCAAAATCATTTTCTGCTGCCGGACTCCGTTTTGGTTATATCATCAGCAGTGCTGAAAACTGCTTTGAAATCAATAAAGTCATTCCTGTCTTTCACAGTAATCTCATGACTCAAGCATTTGCGCTGACCATGCTGGAAAACAAAGAAGTGTTTCAGAAACATAATTTGAAAACCATTGAAAGAAGGAATGCACTATTTGAACAGATGTCCAAGATAAAGGGTTTAATTGTCAGAAACACGCATACCAACTTTTTAATTTTTAGTGCTGGTGAGCGTTCAAAAGATTTATACGAGCATTTTCTTGCGAATGACATCTCTGTGCGTCCGGTTTGGGCTCATCCTGTACTGGCCAACTATTTACGGGTCAGTATCAGTTCAGATGAAGATAATAATGCCTTTTATCAGGCATTAAAACAATTTATGGAATAGATCGAATCACAGGGCGTTAGCCCTGTGTTCTTCGTAGAAAAGATAGGCAATTAAACCGTATTAAGGGGCGTCAGCCCTGTGTTCTTCGTAGAAAGATAGACAGTTAAACCGTATTAAGGGGCGTCAGCCCTGTGTTCTTCGTAGAAAGATAGACAGTAAAACCGTATCAAGGGGCGTCAGCCCTGTGTTCTTCGTAGA
>JAKQQL010000486.1:0-2608 GCA_029564175.1 Candidatus Cloacimonadota bacterium | reverse complement strand
TGGAATAGCGCAATATGAATAGCCTATGGTTTTAACCATATGGTAATATATCCCCTCTCTAAATCAAGAGCCGTAGGTACGGCATATTTTAAACCAACCACGGAAGGCACAGAAATCACGGAAAAGCATTGATGATCCATATATTTCCCTGATGTTCTTTCTGCACAAGAATTCCAATCAAACCCCAACGGGGTAATATTGTTGTAGATATATGGTTCCAATCCAATTTAAACCCCAACGGGGTGAAATGATTGTAGAATATGGTTCCAATCCAATCAAACCCCAACGGGGTGATATTATTGTAGAATATGCAAAAATAAGAGTTCCGGAGGAACGAAAGAATCCTAGCCCAGGGTGAAGCCCTGGTAAAATAGTCCGTAACAAAATCCAGCGCCGTAGGTGCGGCATATTTATACAAAAAAACAATAGAGACCCTGATTTAAACAACGAACAAAACAAACAAGACGAACTTTTTATCAACTACAGAGAGCACTGAGATATGGGCTCCATCCGAAATGATCTGGCTAAAATTCCTGCAACAATCTTAAACTTAATGACATTGGATTTCACTCTGGGCATGGATTTTCTCGCAAAGGTCGCAAATAACGCAAAAACATTTTTACTCCTTGAACACATGTGTTTTACAAGAAATTCACATAACTCAATTCAACTGCTTTAAATTAGAACGATTAAGATTCCTGACACGATTCATAATGGTTTTAAAACATAGTAATAATCAGAAATATGACACCTGATTGCATATTTTACTTGACTATTTTTATAAAATAGGCAATCATGGCATAATTAGTGTTTTTGAGTGTTTTGAGCTGACATCTTTCTAAAAAAAAGGTGAAGCAAATACTTTTCAAAAGGAAGTATGCAGATGGTTAACTTAGCCATTGATTTTGGTACGACCAATACGATGATTGGTGTGTATGATATTGATAATCAGAAATTTGAGATTTTTTCATTAAAAGATATATCTGTCAAACTGGGTAGATACAGCTCTGTTCCTTCTAAAATTGCATATCAGGAGAATGGCCGGTTTAAGATAGGTGGTGCTGTTAATCATCAGTTTAAAGATGAACAGGTATTTAGCAGAATGAAGTTGTATCTGAGTGATGAAAGTCTTCGATCAATTAAAAGAAAGATTGGTACGAACAGATATGATCATCGTCAGGCAGGAGTTGATTTCCTTTCTTTACTGATGGATTTGATTTTTATTATCTATCCTTCAAATCAGATTAACAAATTAGTATTAACGGCACCTGTGAATAGTTTTGATACTTACCGGTCATTTTTGACAAGTCTTTGTGAAAAGAAAAGAATTTTTAATTACCTCATACTTGATGAATCTACGGCTGTGTCCTTGGGATACAATGCTGTAATTTCGCCTGATTATCCTTATGCCATTATAGATTTTGGCGGAGGCACTATGGATATCAGTATCGTCAGAATCAACAATGCTGTTCTGCCCAATAAAGTCGATGTGTTTGGTAAAGCCGGATCTACGATTGGTGGAGAAGAAATTGATAATTGGTTGATAGAAGATTTCATGGCAAAAAATCAAATCCAGCTAAATGATATTAAATCCTATAAAAGCGTACTCAAGCAAAAGATAGAAGATTTAAAAATAACCTTGTCTAAGGAAGAGACAGCCTCATTCAAAGTAAGCAATCTGGCAGATGATTATGATTTACATTACTCTCTTAGCCGATCTGAGTTTGAAGCTATTTTAAGAAGAAAGTATTTCCCCAATATATTCCAGGAGACACTTGATACAGCAATCGCTATGGCAATAGAAAATGGTATTTCCAAAAAAGAGATTAAAAAGGTGTTCTTAGTTGGTGGCAGTTCTCAAATACCTTTGTTTATTGATCTGGTTACTCAGAATTTTGCCTCAAAAGTTCAGTGCGATGAGCCCTTCTCTGCTGTGATTCATGGTGCTTGTAAATTTATTTCAGGCACAATCATAGAAGATTTTCTGCATCATGATTATTGCATCAAGCATTTTAACCGGAATAATGGACTCTATGAGTATGAAGTGATTGTACCTCAAAAGACAAAATTTCCTGTCAATCATGTCTGCCAACGGGTAATCAGCTCTGCCTTTGATGGTCAGGAGGAACTGGAGCTTGAATTTTATGAAATCATGTCCAATGTCTATGAATCTGAAAAGGTTTCAGATATCTCCTATGATGAGCATGGTAATCTGATTGCCATTAAAGACCAGCAAAGCAGAATTAAAAATAAAAAAATTATCCCCCTCAATACAACCAACACTCACTTTATCAAACTCTCTCCTCCTGGAATATCAAGAGAAGCAAGAATTAAGCTAACCTTTCATGTCTCTGAAAACAGGATTCTAACACTGGATGCAACTGACATAAAGAATGGAAAAGTCTATTATCAAAATAAAGAAATTGCGAGGTTAAAATGAAGTCTTTGTATGAATTAATAGAGGGAATCTATAATAGAAGAGAACTATGGGATTATTATGAACATATTAAAGATAACCAATCAACTTTAGATAGCTTAGAAAATATTCTTAGTTCAGCTGAAAAATCAAAAAATTTTATAGATACTTACCTTGTTAAAGGAAAGAAAG
>JAKQQL010000433.1:0-1168 GCA_029564175.1 Candidatus Cloacimonadota bacterium | reverse complement strand
AAAATAGAAGAAAAAAGTGTCCTGAAATTTTAGTAGCTCGAAGAATACAAATTTGGCTTTGTAATCCTCATAATCTTTGGTTTTTGAAATTTTTTTGAATCCATGGTCGGGATCACCCGTGTGCACAGCGAGACGTGTCATGAAAGACTCCAGTGTAAAAGTGTAAAATAGAACGAGCCTGGTAGTTACACTGGACATACTTGCTGTATATCACCTACCAGGCTCTTATGAAGATCTAAAATTTTTATGTATATACAAACTCAGTCCAGTGTAACTATAAACTACGAAAACTTGAAATTAATTGCAAGTTTTTTTTTGCAATAATAATCAATTAATCATGAATTGAGCATAATAAACAGAAACAGCAGACAGAACAAAAAGATCAGAATGATCCTAAGCAGACATCTTAATCCAACGGAAAGTACTTAAGTACTTCAGAATAATACTTAAAGATCTTTAATAGATCTTTAATAGATCTTTACGTACTTAAGTACTACTTTCGTAGTTTTTAAGATGTCGAGAAATCGAGCTCCGCTCTTTTCTGTTGAATTAAATAATCATGAAAAAGTTTAAATATCAAAATGCAAAATGTATTATTAGTATTAAAGCTTTATTACATGTCACTCAGGAGAACTTCATATGAACACATTATCACTTTGCATGATCACTTACAAAAATGATCATGATGACTTACAGAGATGCTTAGAATCAGTCACAAAGATTCCTGGCTTATTGGATGAGATAATCTTAATCGATACTTCTCAGGAACCATCATCAGAGATTAAGGCTGTATCAGATAAATTTAACTGCAAGCTCTTTCATAGAGCCTTTCAGGATGATTTCAGTGATGTCAGAAATTATTCGTTTGATTTAGCAACCTCCTCAAAAATTCTCTGGCTGGACTCAGATGATATCATAACAGAGGACAATCTTACTAGGCTCATATCTCTTAAACCAAAGCTTAATGAGTTCGATGTATGGATCATGCATTACAATTATGCGCATGATCAAAACGGAAATCCTGCTCTTGTCTTACCCAGGGAAAGAATAGTAAAAAACTGCAAAGAGATTAGATGGACAGAGCCCGTCCATGAATGTCTCACTATCCAAGAGTCCTCAATGATTCGTGTCGATATAGCCATCGATCATAAAAGAACTCATACCGGAT
>JAKQQL010000415.1:0-38721 GCA_029564175.1 Candidatus Cloacimonadota bacterium | reverse complement strand
CCTTTTATTGCTCATAATATTGTACGGAGTATCTGGCGCGATGCTGACCTGTACAGTGAGAAATTCAGAGAAGAACGAAAAGAAGAGATATTCAACCTGGTATGGTTTGGAATTCAGAAAGAAGGTTAAGATGAAAAAACTGACACTTAAAAACAGCCTTAGTATTCTTATGATAATCCTTTTCTCTGTCATATTGTTTGCAGAGGAAATGACGCTACAGGATATTCAAAAAAGAGCTGTCGAAAGTAATCTGACGATTAGTCAGCTCAAATCAAAAATTGATGCTCAGTCTTTACAGATTAAGATAGAACAAAATCAGAAACTTCTGCAGTTTTCGTTGAAGTCATCAATGCTTTATAATACAGATGTCCCCGAAATGAATCTGGGTTTAGTAACCAAAGAAATCGGAACTCACGAGCGCTATGACTATTATCTTCAGGTTCAACAGTTATTATGGTCAGGTAAGCGGGTCAGCAGTCAGATTAAGATTGCCGGTTTGGAAAAAGAAAATCTGGAGCTAGAGATTAAAAATCTTGAGGATAAGGTCAAATTCAGATGTTCTCAACTGTATTATCAGGTTTTGTTAAAACAGAAACAGGCAGAGATTACAAATGAGAGTATATCTCGACTGGATAAGCAGTTAATAAAAATCAGACAACTTTACATAGAAAAACAGGCGATACCGCAAGATACCCTTGACATTGCCAATAAAAAACTGGAACTGATCAGTGTAAAAAATGATTTGTTAAATCAGACAAAAATGCTTTTACTTGAGCTTAAAGAATTGATGAATACAAATGAGGATATTCAATTAAAAGTCGTGCTTAATGAATTGTCTTCACTCAACACGCTTGCCTATTATCAACAAAATGCCTTACAGCAGAGAGTTGAGTTTAAACAGTTAAAAACCAGATCTGATATCATCACTAAACAAAAAGAAACAATTAGCTCAGGTAATTTACCTCAGGTATATGCGTTTGGAGAATTGCATTACGCCAATCCGGGGATGCAGCAGGAAGAAGGCTGGAACCCTTATGCAAGCACAGGCATATCATTTTCATGGACTCCTTTTGACTGGAAATCAACCCAACACAAGAAGAGTCAGGCAGATCATTCTTTGAAACATATTAAGATTGAAGAGCAGAGACTAAAAAACCAGATAAACAGAGAGATTGAGCAGTTATATCTGAATATTGAGTTTTATATTCAGCAAAGCGATTTGTTAGATAAACTAAGTCAACAGGAAAACCTGAGATATGAACTGACAAATAGAAAATATGAAAATCAGGCAGTTAGTAATCTGGATTTACTGGAAGTGGAATCCAGAGCAAGTGAAGCAAAGATAAAATATGAAATCAACCAAATCAATATAAAATTATTGTATGCTCAAATGGCATATTATTGCGGAATGGAGGAATAATGAAAAAGATAATCATAATATTAAGCATCGTGATGGTACTGCTTAGTGCCTGCAAAAAGAATGCCGAAGAATGGACCAGTATAGCAGAAACAAAGACGATTTCACTGCCTGCTTTAAGTAATGGGAAACTAATCCGTATTAATTGCCAGGAAGGCGATAATGTCAGTCAGGGAACGATTCTGGCTGTGATGGATACGATGAATTACTATATTCAGAAAGAAGAATTAAAGGGGGTTTTGTCTGAGCTGAATACTCAAAAAGCAGTGTATGATATACAGATAGAACAGTCTGAAAAAGACCTGGCTTATACTGGCAGTAAAACAAAGAGAACTGCTTCTCTGGTAAAGAATCAAAGTGCTCCAGAGCAAACATTAGATGATGTAAACAGTGTTTATGACAGAGCAAAAAGTCAGGTTAATCTCCTGATAAAGCAAAGAGAACTTCTCAACTCAAAAGAAAAACAAGTGATTTCCAAAATTAAACTGCTGGACAAAATGATTAGTGATTGTGTGATTAAAGCACCTGTTGACGGATATGTTAATCAGATATTTGCTGAAGAACATGAAGCTTTGGCAATGAGTCGTCCGGTAATTGAATTAACCGATGCAACTGAGACTACTGCGATGTTTTATGTCAGCCAGACTCAGTTAGCTGGCTTTAAACCTGGAGACAAAATGAAAGTCATGATAGACGGAACGGGCAAGACTTTTGACGCTGTAATTACCAAAATCAACAGCAAAAGTGAATTTACGCCAAAACAGATTCTGACTCCTGATAACAGAACTTCATTGGTTTACGGACTGAAAATCAGAATAGAAAAGGCATTTCCGGAGATCAAGGATGGGATGCCGGTAAGAGTGAGCAGAGGTTAAAATGATTCAAATCAAAAATATCTGTAAGTCTTATGGAGATATCCAGGCGAATTCAGATGTGAGTCTTGACATAGAAGATGGGAAAATTACCGGATTGATTGGCCCGGATGGAGCAGGTAAAAGTACACTGATGCGCCAGTTGTGCGCCTTGATTTCACCAGATAGTGGTCATATTCAGATAGATGGACTGGATACTGTGAAAAATCAGCATCAGATTCGCTCTATGATGGGATATATGCCTCAGCGCTTTTCTCTCTATCCTGATCTGACAGTAGAGCAAAATATACTCTTTTTCGCTGATCTCTTTAATGTGCCGGACCATGAAAGAAAAAACAGGTTGGAACAGCTTTATCAGTTTTCAACACTTGGCCCTTTTAAAAAGAGACCTGCCGGAAAACTATCCGGTGGTATGAAACAAAAACTGGCATTATCCTGTAATCTGGTGCATACCCCTAAATATCTGATTCTGGATGAACCCACATTTGGTGTTGATCCGGTATCAAGACAGGAATTTTGGGAATTGATTTTTCAGCTGAAAGAAGATGGAGTGACAGTCTTTGTATCAACCCCTTATCTTGATGAAGCAGAAATGTTTGATAAAGTAGCCCTGATGTTTAGATCCAGGCTGATTGATTATAAAGTGCCAGAGAAGATTATCAGTGATTTTCCTTATGAAATATATGTTGTGAAATCAGATCATTATGCTTATTTTAAAGATTTACCAGAAATCAGGCATATTCATTATTTTGCAAATGATCTTCATATTGCTTTTGAGAAAGCACCTCAGACGCAAAAATGGCAGGAATGGCTGGAAAAAGGCTTGATTTTAAATTACTTTCAGAGAAAAGCAAGCCTGGAAGATGTCTTTTTGGCGCAGGAATAGCGTGTTGCTGGTAGCTTGTGTTATAAATAAGGAGATAAAATGTCAGATAATGAGATATCCGTTTTCACTCATCAGCTGAGTAAACAGTTCGGAACATTTACAGCAGTTGATAAGGTGGATTTAGAGGTAAATAAAGGTGAAATCTTTGGATTTCTGGGAGCGAATGGTGCCGGCAAAAGCACGATGATTCGTATGTTATGCGGATTGTTGATGCCCAGTTCAGGTGAAGCCAGAGTGGCTGGTTTGGATGTGTTCACTCAAAACGAAAAGATTAAAATGAATATCGGGTACATGAGTCAGAAGTTTTCATTGTATAATGATTTAACTGTAGCCGAAAATATTGATTTTTATGGGGGAGTGTATTCCCTGAGCCGTCAGGCAATAAAAAGTAAAAAAGAAGAAATTGGCATTTCTCTTGATATGAGCGATCAGATGAAGCGAATAACCGGTGATATACCGGTTGGATTAAAGCAAAGACTGGCTTTAGCCTGTTCCATGTTGCATGATCCACAGATTATCTTTCTAGATGAACCTACTTCCGGGGTTGATCCCAAGGTGAGAAGAGATTTCTGGAATATCATTCATCAGTTGGCTCAAGCGGGTAAAACCGTTTTTGTTACAACACATTTCATGGATGAAGCAGAATATTGCCATAGAATTTCGATAATGCATGAAGGCAAGATTATTGCTTTAGATACACCGGAAAACCTGAAAACGAAGTATCAGAAAGATAGTATTCAAAATGTATTTATCACTTTGATCAGGAGGCAGAAAAATGCAAATGCTCAATAAAACAAGAATTCTGGCAATCGCTAAAAAAGAGTTTTTTCATATCATCCATGATCCGCGAAGTCTGATCATTGTTTTGATTCTTCCGGTATTGCAGTTAATTATGTTTGGATATGCGCTAAATAGTGAAGTCAGTAATATCAATCTGGGGATAGCAGATAATTCCCATAGCACCCAGTCTTATGAGATAAAAAAGAAGTTTATTGGCTCAGATTTATACACGGTTTATGATATTTCAAATCAACCGGAAGCGATTCATCAGGCTTTCTTACAACAAAAACTAAATGCTGTTCTTTTGATTGACAGAGATATGAAAAATCATCAGTTGATACTGGATGGTTCAGATCCTAATGTTTCAGCTTATATCAAAGATTATGTGTTGCAGACCATGCAGTCTGGTGCTGAGTATCTGCCTGTTGATGTGCGAACTCAGATGCTATACAATCCGGAATTAAAGAGTTCTTATTTCTTTGTGCCTGGGTTGATTGCTCTGATTCTGATCATGATTTCAGCCTTATTGACCAGTATATCTATTACCCGTGAAAAAGAAAACGGTACGCTGGAACAGTTATTGGTTTCTCCTTTGCATCCTTTGGAGTTTATACTGGGGAAAATATTGCCTTATATAGTGATTTCAATGTTTATCGGGCTGATTATCCTCTTTTTCGGAATGCTACTATTCGAAGTTGTCTTTTTAGGTAATTTTATAGTCTTTGTTCTATTGTCTCTGGTGTATGTCTGTACAGCTCTGAGTCTTGGACTGATGATTTCAACGGTTTCTAAGACTCAAATGCAGGCAATGATGCTGGCGCTAATGATTACCATGTTGCCGACTGTTATGCTGAGTGGCTTCATATCTCCGATTTCTTCAATGCCTAAATTTCTACAATTGATCTCCTGGATAATTCCGGCTAAATACTATCTGAAGATTACCAGGGGACTTATGATCAAAGGGAATACCTTCACAGAACTTTTGGAACCGACATTTATATTAATAGCGTTTACAATGCTGCTGATTGTTATTGCCTGGAAGAAATTCGACAAGCAGATGAAAGAACTGGGGTAAAAAATGAAACGATTAATCAGCCTTATAAGAAAAGAATTTATACAAATTCTGAGAGATAAAAACATGATGAAACTTATTGTCATTATTCCGATTGTTCAGACAATTCTGCTTGGATTTGCCATTAGCAATGAACTGAGAAACCAGTCTTTAATCATTGTAGATCTTGATCAGAGTAGTCAATCTCGTGATTTGATCAATCAGTTCAGACATACTGACAGATTTATCGTCTCAGAGGTTACTCAGGATATTAATCAGATTCATAAACAGATCCGAATCTGGAAGTGTAACGCAGGGATTATTATTCCTCGAAACTTTGGAAAAGACCTTGTTTTAGAAAGAAAACCGCAGATTGAGCTGGTTTTTGATGCGGTGGATGGTAATACTGCCGGCATTGCCATACAATACATTGGCAGAATTATCAGTGACTTTGCACTGGAGTACAGTTCAGTTAAGCCACAGATCAATATGAATGATCGTTCCTGGTATAATGCGGATATGAAACCTTATCAGTATATGGTGCCTGGTATTGTGGCTGTTTTGGTTACGATAATATCTATGCTGTTTTCATCAATGGCTCTGGTTAGAGAAAAGGAAGTGGGTACACTGGAACAGTTGATGGTTACCCCCATTAAGAAATGGGAATTGCTTGCCGGTAAACTGATTCCCTTTCTGATTCTAAGTCTGATAGAATTCTATTTTGCTCTGTTTGTCGGACAGTTTGTCTTTGGCATTCGTATGCAGGGCTCTTATCTGCTGATGAGCATATTAACCACGATTTACCTGTTTACCACACTTGGATTAGGGGTAAGCATTTCAGTCATTAGTCAGACTCAGCAACAGGCAATGTTTTTCTCCTGGTTCTTTATGCTGTTTATGACACTTCTGAGTGGTTTGTTTATGCCGGTAAGCAATATGCCTGACAGTATCAGATGGATTACTTATTTAAATCCGATGATGTATTTTGTCAATATCACGCGTGAAGTCTTTCAAAAAGGGAATCAATTTGCTTATCTTTTCAGAGACATAGTGCCGTTGTTCGTTTACGGAATCACTGTTTTTACCTTCAGTGTTCTGAAATTTCATAAACGGATTGATTGATTTTAAAAAAGGAAATGCTCTTTTTACCACTTTTTAGGGGAAAAAGTACATTTCTCTGTATTCTCACTGACAACTCTACGAAGAAAATTAAAAAAAAATGGTATTGTGTAACAATCAGAAATACAAACGATTAACTCCAAAAAAGCTTAGCTTGGAAAGCCTTGAAATAAAAAAAGTATTGACAGAAAAACCGGGGTGGGTATTAATGTACTCATATAGCGTGAAACGAAAACAACTGCGGGGTGTAGCGCAGCCCGGTTAGCGCGCTTGATTTGGGATCAAGAAGTCGGAGGTTCGAATCCTCTCACCCCGACCAAATAAAAGTTTTCGGGCGTTTAGCTCAGTTGGGAGAGCGCTTGCCTTACAAGCAAGTGGTCGGGGGTTCAAGTCCCTCAACGCCCACCATTATAACTCCGGCTCAGGCTGGAGTTTTTTTATTTCCACTTCTTGAAAAATGAATAGCGTTATGATTATCGATGTTTAAAATATTAGTTGACAAATATTGCTAAAAAATATGAATTGATTTCAGAATAATAATCATGGAGGTAGATATAACGATGAAATCATTAAGAAAATTCAGAATTTTATATCGTTATATCTATGTATTGTTTATTGTACATTATCCTAAAAAAGCCAAAGAGGTGCTCCTGGTAGAAGCTTCAGCTTATACCTCTGAGTTGAGTGCCTGATATTCTCTCTCTATGTAAAAAAGAACTATCCTGCTATCATTGCAGGCATATTTTAAGCTGATTTTGCATTAAGACGGTATAATAATACCTAAAAAAAGAAAAGGAGAATATCAATGCAGGCTTTAGGAAGACAAATATTAGTCGAATTTTATCAATGTAATGAAGATATATTAAAAAATTGTGGATTAATTGAAGAATATATGGTGGAGGCTTGTAAGATCGCTCAGGCTACTGTTGTAACCAATACCTTTCACGAATTTAGTCCTTTTGGAGTGAGTGGGGTAGTTGTTATCGCTGAATCACATGTAGCGATTCATACCTGGCCAGAGTATAATTATGCAGCTGTGGATATCTTTACCTGTGGTGAAACCATTGATCCATGGAAGGTCTTTAAACATTTGGAAGAAAAATTTGAATCTGCTCAATCCAGTATGATGGAAATGAAACGCGGACTATTTGATTTTAACGATAAAAAGCTGAAACATAAACCGGAAGGGGTTTAATATGGAAGTATGGTTTACTGAAAAACATACCGAAAATCGAGGTATTACCCTACGAGTCAAAGAGACATTGCATACTCAGAAAAGCGATTACCAGGAGATGTTGGTTTTTGACAGTTATCAATATGGAAAAGTGATGGTATTAGATGATATCATTATGTTAACCGAAACAGATGAATTTATCTATCATGAGATGATTACCCATTTGCCATTATATACTCACCCTAATCCAAAAAAGGTCTTAATAATCGGTGGGGGAGATGGTGGTACTTTAAGAGAAGTGGTTAAGCATCCTTGTGTTGAAGAAGCAGTATTAGTTGAAATAGATCAGATGGTACTTGATGTCTCCAGAAAATACTTTCCGGATGTAGCAATCGGACTTGATTCTCCAAAAGCAAAAATCAGGATAGAAGATGGAATAAAATTTGTCAAAGAGACTCAGGAAAAATTTGATTTAGTGATTATTGATTCAACCGATCCGATTGGACCAGCTGTTGGATTATTCCATAAAGATTTTTATACAGCCTGCTATAACTGCCTGAATGAGGATGGATTATTGGTTTGTCAGTCAGAAACTCCATTTCTTAAAGAACAGGCTCAATATGTGAAAGATATACATCATAGCTTGAAACAGATATTTCCTTTAGTACAATTGTACTTGTCCTATATTCCAGCATATCCTTCAGGAGCATGGGGACTTACTCTTGCATCAAAACAGTATCAGCCAGCAAGAGATTTTCAGAAGGAAAGATATGAAAATGACAAACTGGATTTGAAATATTATAATCAGGTTATGCACTTTGCATCTCTGGCATTACCTGGTTTTGTAAAGGAGATGCTTAAGTAAAAAAAGATTGAATATAAAAAAAACGGAGGGATCATCCTCCGTTTTTTAAATTGTTTATAAACTTATTTAGTTATAATTGTACCCGTTTTACCTTCAAAAGCATCGACAATTCTTTCAATTGAAGTAATCAAGACTTTGTTGCCACCTTCTTCAATGAAACGGATCGCTGCTGCGATTTTTGGTCCCATGGAACCTTTAGGGAATTGTCCGTCTTCAAGATGCTTTTTAGCTTCGCTTACAGTCATACTTTCCAGATCTTGCTGATTTTCTTTACCAAAGTTAATCGCAACACGATCAACACCAGTTAGAATTACCAGTAAATCTGCTTCTATTTCTTTAGCCAATAAGCCGGAAGCAAAGTCTTTGTCGATAACAGCATCTACACCTTCAAGTGTACCATCTTCTTCACGATAAACCGGGATACCGCCACCGCCACAAGCAATCACGATTTGACCTTGTTCTACTAAACTTTTTATCGTATGGAAAGGTATAATTTCTTTTGGAATTGGAGAAGGTACAACTTGTCTGTAACCTCTGCCGGCATCTTCAACTATTGTCCATCCATATTCAGCTTTTAAAACTTCAGCTTGTTCTTTGGTATAGAAAGGACCAACCGGTTTGGTAGGATTTTGAATACTTGGATCATTTTTATCTACTAACACCTGTGTTGCAATGGTAATGACTTCCTTTTTGATATTACTTTTAATCAGACGGTTTTGAAGGCTCTGTTCAATCATATAGCCCATAGTACCTTCTGTTGCAGCATTTAAAACACCAAGTGGAAGAGGCGCAATTCCTCTGTCAATACCAGCCATTTGTTGAATCAGCATATTACCTACCTGAGGTCCGTTTCCGTGAGTAATCGCTAATTGATAGCCTTGACTGATCAGTTCAACAATACCGCCAAGACTTTCGCGTGTATTCTTAAATTGCTCTGTAATTGTACCTTTTTGGCCAGGTTGGATAATAGCATTTCCGCCAAGAGCTAAGACTGCTTTCTTGTTCATTATGATCCTCCGATATTTTTTAAATATATATTTTGATAATGAGTCTGTCTGTTGCTAACAAACAGGCTTTTTATCAATCATCACTGCTATGAGAGAAGGCTACAAACGGAAATTTGTAGTACCAATAAAAAACAGGAGACCTAAAAGCTAGGTCTCCTGAATACTAAATATTTTTACTTTAAGAAATTGTCAATCACTTGTTTTACTGTAGGGAAACCGATTTCCTGTAACTCGTATGAAACACGGCAGGAAGGCTTATTAATTTTAATAATTCGGTTAAGATCAATTGGAGTTGCAATAACAACTGCTTCACAATCTGTTGCATTGATTGTATCTTCAAGGTCTTTAATCTGTTGTTCGCCATATCCCATAGCAGGTAAAAGAATACCAATTTCAGGGTATTTTTCAAAGGTATCTGCAATTGTACCAACAGCAAATTCACGAGGATCAACCATATCTTCACAACCAAATTTTTCAGTTGCAACAACACCTGCTCCATAGGTCATTTCGCCATGTGTAAGAGTTGGACCATCTTCAACAACAAGAACGATCTTGCCTTGAATTAATTCAGGTTTATCTACAAATACTGGTGAAGCGCCATCAATAACGATTGCTTTAGGATTTGCAGCTTTAACATTTTGACGAACTTCCTGAATATCTTCAAATGAAGCAGAATCAATTTTATTGATTACGATTACGTCCGCATTGTAAACATTGGTTTCGCCTGGATGGTATGTCATTTCATGACCAGGTCTGTGAGGATCTAAGACAACGATATCCAGTTTTTGATCTGAAGTATAGAATGGGAAGTCATTATTTCCGCCATCCCAGATGATTACATCGGCTTCTTTTTCTGCTTCACGTACGATTGCTTCATAATCAACGCCTGCATAGATGACACTGCCCATCGCAATATGTGGTTCGTATTCTTCCATTTCTTCGATTGTACATTTATGTTTTTCAAGATCAGCTAATTCAGCAAATCTCTGAACTTTCTGAGCCACTAAATCTCCATAAGGCATAGGATGTCTGATAGAAACAACTTTCAAGCCTCTTTCTTTTAACGCACGTACTACAGCACGTGTTGTCTGGCTCTTTCCACACCCGGTACGGGCAGCGCAAACTGTAATAAGTGGTTTTGTGGTTTTTACCTGAGTATTGTTCAAACCCATAAGCATAAAGTCAGCACCAGTAGCATTTACTTTAGAAGCATTGTGCATAACTCTTTCATGAGGAACATCAGAATAAGCAAATACAACAAGGTCAACATTGTGATCTTTAATCAGGCTAACCAGGTCTTCTTCAGCATATATAGGAATACCTTCAGGGTATAATTCTTCGCCCGCTAATGCTGCAGGGTATTTTCTTCCGTCAATATCCGGAATCTGTGTAGCTGTGAATGCTACAACATGATACTGGTCATTATTTTTGAAAAATGTGTTAAAATTGTGGAAGTCACGACCAGCTGCACCCATAATGATTACTCTTCTTTTTTCCATTGTTCACTCCTTTTATTGGAAATTACGTCAATTTTTACTTCTCTGGAAATTTTTGTCAAGAAAAATCCTTGAGAACTTGAATTTTTATGGATAAGAGTATTACAATGCTTTGAATTCAAAATGCTATAAAGAAAAACCGGCTTCTAATGAAGCCGGTTAACTGTATATATTTCAATTAATTATAAAACATTGAAAGGATTATCTTCAGGAACGCCCTGATATCCTTCTTTTGATTTAGCAAAGTCTTGTGAATTATTATCTTTTTCAATATGTTTTCTTTCACGTCTTGGTTTAGCTTCTTTTTGAGGTGCTTTTTCTTCAAACTCTGGCATATTGAGTGGTTCTAATGAAATTCTGCGTTTGCTTTCATCAATATCAGAAATCTTTAAAGTGATAGTTGTACCTACTTCACTATTGCTTAATTTCATTTTAGCACGTGCAATTTTGGATTTAGGTAACAATCCAACCAGACCTTCAGATATTTTTATGTAAGCACCGTATTCATTAATCGTTTCAATAGTGCCTTCAACTTCCTGGTTAACGGTAAATAATTCAGCAATAGTATCCCATGGGTTGCTTTCCAGATCACGGATTGATAAAGATATTTTATTTTCATTAGCGTCTAACTTAATGATTTTTGCTTCAACAACATCTCCAATATTTAAAATATTAGATGGATGCTTGATTCTTCTGGAAGAGATAAAAGAAAGAGGAATTAAACCTTCAACGCCTGGTTTGATTTCTACAAATGAACCAAAATTTTCATGTCTGAGGATTTTACAGGAAACAACCATGCCTTCAGATAACTCACTAATAGCTGCAGTCATTGGATTTTCTTGAGTTGCTTTAATAGATAATGATACTTTGTCATTTTCTTTACGAATGACTTTAACAGTAACTTCATCACCAATTTTTAATACATCTTCAGGTTTTTCTACACGTTCCCAAGCGAATTCAGAAATGTGTAAGAGACCTTCAACACCATTTACATCCACGAAAGCGCCAAAACTTGCCAGTCTAAGCACTTTTCCTTGAATAATGTCACCGACATTGATAGATTCAAGTCTTTTATTTTTTAATTCATCAGCATCTTTTTTTGATAGGTTTTTTCTGGAAACGATAATATTGTTGTTTTTTTCAAATTCAATAATATCAAAATCGAATACATTGCCAACATATTGAGCTGGATCAACATTAGGAGTTGCATCGATATGTGATACAGGACAGAATGCTCTGATACCTAAAACATCAACTGAAAATCCACCTTTAACGGATTGAGTGACTTTACCTTTGACAGGAATGTTTTTTTCAAAAGCTTCACGAACTAATTTTTTATTTCCGTGTGAAGCATTCAAACTTTTAGCGATAACGATTTCATGATCTGATAATTTAACCACAAAACCTTTAATTTTATCTCCGACTTTTAAACTTAATGAACCATCAACCATGTAGTCGCCAACTTCAGCATAGACATCTTGTTTTTGTCCAAGTGACACGATGATATGAGATTCAGTAATAGAAACGATTTCGCCTTCTACGACATCACCTTTTCTTAAATTAGCGTTTACCTGATTAAGGTTTTGTTCCAGCATTGCACCGAAATCTTCTGTCTCCTGTTGTATGTTTTTTTCGTTTGTGTTGTCTGACATATCTTTATCTCCCAGAGTTATTTTTCATATTTTAATGCCATTATTTAAAATCATTATTT
This sequence comes from Candidatus Cloacimonadota bacterium, assembly GCA_029564175.1. Classification (GTDB taxonomy): domain Bacteria; phylum Cloacimonadota; class Cloacimonadia; order Cloacimonadales; family WRIO01; genus JAGOCT01. The sequence goes on along the minus strand of JAKQQL010000415.1, from coordinate 26,343 downwards.
ATTGTCCAGTATTTTTCGTAAATTCTTTAAAATATAATTTTATGTGAAAATGGATGGTTTATGCTTTGATAAAATATAAGAATTTTTTTTTTTTAGTTCTAAAAAATCATAAAGGTTAAATGAGATGTAAAACAAAAAAAAACTTAAAAAATGATCATGGAGCTCAAGAGAGCTCCATGATAGCACATTATTATCAAATTATAAATTTTCAGGAAAAACTTTATTTAAAACAATACCAATTAAAGCTGCAATAGTTAATCCAGACACAGAAAGAGATGGAGCAATCATTACGTTATCTATTGCAATTCCACTCACTAAAATAAGTGCAGAAATGATTAAATTACGGCTATGAGCAAAGTCTAACTTTGCTTCAATCATGGTTCTCATGCCAATAGATGCAATCATACCAAATAAAATTAAAGAAATTCCACCCATGACAGGTACTGGAATTGTTTGAATCAGTGCACCAAATTTACCTATAAAGCTAATCAAAATAGCATAAATCGCAGCTATACGCAAAATACCTGGATTGTAAACTTTTGTAACTGCTAAAACACCTGTGTTTTCGCTGTAGGTTGTGTTGGCAGGTCCGCCAAGAAAACCAGCTATAGCAGTTGCCAGACCATCGCCCAGAAGTGTTCTGTGGATACCGGGATCTTTAAAGAAATCTTTTCCTACAACTGCACCATTTGTTGTAATGTCTCCAACATGTTCAATAAAAACGACCAGAGCTATTGGTGCAATCGCAATGATACCTGACCAGCTCCAGTTAGGCATAATCTTTAGATTGTCTATTGCATTCGCTGTTAAACCAAACCAATTGGCTTGTTGTATTAATGTAAAATCAACCATATGAAAAAAAATAGAAACAATATATCCAACAATAACAGAGATAAGGATGGGGACTAATTTAAAAAATCCTTTAGTAAAAATGGAAACAATTATCATTGTTAATACAACGCTAAGAGCAACGATTAAGGCATTTTGATTAAAGACACCTAATGCTTTGTCATAACCAATCATGTTAAGTGCTACAGGAGAAAGGCGTAAACCAATGACCATAATAATCGGACCGGTAACAATGGGTGGGAAAAAAGACCTCACTCTATCCACTCCAAAAACCTTAACTATTAACGCCATGATGATATAAACTACTCCGGCAATGATAATACCTGATTTAACAGCAGGTAAGCCTTGTTCTTTAAGGGTTAAGCTGATTGCTCCAATAAATGCAAAACTGGACCCTAAAAAAACGGGTACTTTCCAGCCTGAACAGAAATGAAAAATCAAAGTGCCAATACCTGCACATAAAATTGCCAGAGATGGATCAAGTCCTGTCAGGAAAGGAACCAGAACAGTAGCACCAAACATCGCTAAAACATGCTGAAATCCAAGTACTAAGTGTGATGCCTGAAACTGATAGTTGTTTTTACTCATATTCACTCCTTTTTTTTATTTATTTGATGAATTTTGTTGATGAGACAAAAAATATCAAGGTCATTCAATTTAGTCAAGAAAAATATCTGTTTTTTTTTGATTTTATAGATTCATGGATCAGATAACAGTTCCAACAGGATAATGTAAAAATGATTGACATAATTATATATATGCAGAAATTGGGACGTTAAAGGGAAAATTATGAATTTAGAAGATAAATTAAACTATTTTGTAATCGAAAAAAAAGAAAATGAGATGATGGATTTTCAAAAAATATTCCAGAATAATCATCCTGTCCATTTGGAAATAGGTAGTGGAAAGGGTGAATTGATACAGATGCAATCTTTTTTTCATCATTTTATCAATTTTATTGGAATCGAAATCAAGTCTAAAAGAATTATTACAACTGTGAAAAAACTGGATATTCAAAAGAACAAGAATGTCAGATTATTGAATTTATTTGTTGATGAGAAGATCAATCAATGGATTTCTGCAGGTTCTGTTGATGAAATTATTATTTTTCATCCAGATCCATGGCCTAAAAGAAAGCATTTTGATCGCAGATTGATCCAACATCGTTTTATTGACTGTCTTTCATGGTTACTTAAAGAAAATGGAATTCTAAAGATTTCAACTGATCATCCTGGTTATGCAGAATGGATAATCAGGCATTTTAAAGAACGTCAGGATTATGTGGCTCTATTTGATGATGTAAGTCGTTTTATCTTTCCTGAAGATCATTTTACAACTTATTTTGATGATTTAAAAGCCAGAGAAGGTTATTTACCTCAATTTTTGTATTACAAAAAGAAGGTCGTATGATTGATGAAAAACGTTTAAAAGAAATTTATGAAAAAATCAATGCTGTTCGTTATAATTTGTCTGAATATGCTTGTAAAGACGAAAATTCATGGCGAGACAGAGAAGAAAAAAGGCAACATCTCAGATCATCATTTGCATTAGATCGTGACCGTATTTTGTATAGTGGTGCGTACAGAAGATATCATGGCAAAACTCAGGTCTTCTCTTTTTCAAATCTGATTGATGAAGAAATGACTAACAGAAGCTTGCATACTACCTATGTGTCTCAAATTTCAAGAACTATCAGTAAAGCACTTGGCTTGAATTTAGAATTGACTGAGGCGATTGCTCTTGGCCATGATCTTGGTCATTCACCTTTTGGGCATGATGGCGAACGAGCTCTCAGTAAGTTATGTGAAGCACACGGCATAGGTCAGTTTCATCATAATATTGAAAGTTTGCATATTGTAGATAATATATCCAGAAAAGGCATTGGACTTAATCTGACTTTTCAGGTCAGAGATGGTATTATTTCTCATGACGGTGAAGTTCATAATACGATATTACAACCAAAGACTCATAAAAGCCAGTCAGATATAGATGTTTATATTCAAGATAAGAAGAATGGGAAAGCTGCCCAGATGATGCCTGCTACTATTGAAGGATGTGTTGTCAGGATTACCGATACCATCGCTTATATCGGGCAGGATATTGAAGATGCCATCAGACTTAATATATTAAAAAGAGATGAGTTACCCATAGAATGTGTACAACATCTAGGAAATACAAATAGTAAAATTATAGATAACTTAGTTAAGAGTGTCATTTTAAACAGTTTTGAAAAACCTTATATCTGTTTTGATGATGAGACATCTCATTATTTACTTCGGTTAAAACGCTTCAATTATGAGAGAATTTACACCAATGAAAATGTCAAAAAAGCAAACAAAATTGTCAATCGAAGTATGCAGATTCTATTTGAAAAATATATGGAAGATATTCAGCAAAACCAAACCAATTCCAGCATTTTCAAGCATTTTCTTTCGCATAAACGGGTTGAATATCTTGAAAAATATAAGGATGCTGAAAAGGTTAGAGATTTTATTGCAACCATGACAGATCGTTATTTTAATGAAGAAGTAAAAGACTATCTTTTACCATGGAAATTTTAAAAATATATCAGACAACAGTAAAAACAGGAGAATAAATGGACTTTCAAGATTTGATAAAAGCATCAGATGCAATGAATAATAAGATAATTGATTTACGGAGGTTTCTTTGACAAAGAAAAATTAGTCAAAGAGCTGGATTTGCTTGAAAAACAAATGCATGAAGCAGATTTCTGGAATAATCAGAATCATGCGAAAAAAGTTTCAAAGGAAGTTGCAAGATTAAAAAATGAAATAGATAAGGATAAAAAACTTTCAGAAATAACCGATGAACTGAATACTTTTATCATGATACTTCAGGAAGACTGGAACGATGAGTTGTTTGCAGAAGCAACAGAATATTTAAATAATCACAATGATTTTGTAGATAAAATAGAAATTCAATTTTTACTCAATGGAAAATATGATCATAATGATGCGATTTTAACCATTCATCCGGGTGCAGGCGGAACTGAGTCTCAGGATTGGGCAGAAATGCTGTTAAGGATGTTTAGCCGTTGGGCAGAACGTTCAGGCTATGGTTTTAAAATTATTGATTTGCAGCCAGGTGATGAAGCAGGTATTAAAAGTGCTACAATTGAAGTAACCGGAGATTATGCTTATGGTTATTTAAAATGTGAAGCCGGTGTCCACAGGCTTGTTCGAATCTCTCCATTTAATGCTCAAGGGAAAAGACAGACCTCATTTACCTCAATATATGTTTACCCGATGATTGATGATGATATAGAAGTTGAGATCAATCAATCTGATTTAAAAATTGATACATACAGAGCCAGCGGTGCAGGCGGACAACATGTCAATACAACTGACTCTGCGGTCAGAATAACACATATTCCAACCAATATTATTGTTCAGTGTCAAAATGAACGTTCTCAGATTCAAAATAGAGAAAAAGCTATGCAAATGCTGAAATCAAGACTCTATCAGTTATATGAACAAGAACGAGAAAAAGAAAGACAAAAGACAGAATCCGCAAAAACTGAAATTGGATGGGGAAATCAAATCCGCTCTTATGTGTTTGCCCCATACCAGATGGTAAAAGATCACAGAACAAACTATGAAACAGGTAATACGGCTCCGGTGATGGATGGAGATCTGGACGGTTTTATCAATGCCTTTTTAAAATGGTCAGCTCATAATAATCTTAATAAGTAATCGTATGTTAAGGATAGTCAATTTATGAATTACAAAGAACTGATAAAGAAGATAGAACCAGATAAAATGCCTCAACACGTTGGTGTAATTATGGACGGAAATGGTAGATGGGCAAAAAAAAGAGGTGCTACCCGATTATGGGGGCATAAAAATGGAGTAGAATCTGTTCGTGCCATTGTAGAAGCTTCTGTTGAGATTGGCTTAAAATATTTAACAATTTATGCTTTTTCAACAGAAAACTGGTCAAGACCAGATGATGAAGTCAAAGGCTTGTTAAAACTAATACTGGATTCACTCATTAAAGAAATTGATTCCATGAGTAAACAGAATATTGTCGTTCGTTTTATCGGAACTGATATGGGGTTATCCGAAGAATATAAAATGAAAATTGAAAAAGAATGTGAGAAATCTTATCATAATACGGGTTTAAATTTCAATATTGCTTTCAATTACGGTGGAAGAACAGAACTGCTAGAAGGCATTAGAAAAGTTTCTGAAATGGTTAAGAATAATCAAATTCAGCCAGAAGAAATCGATGAAAAAATGATTTCAGATCATTTATATACAAAAGGAATGCCTGATCCTGACTTAATTATCAGGAGCAGTGGAGAAAAACGTTTGTCCAATTTTCTTATCTGGCAATCAGCCTATGCAGAATTTTATTTTACAGATGTATTGTGGCCTGATTTCAGAAAAAAAGAATTTATCGAAGGTATAATCGATTATCAAAACAGACAAAGGCGTTATGGAGGTAGTCAATGACTGAGTTAATCAAAAGAAGTCTGATAGCTGTAATTGCTATACCAGGCTTACTCTTTCTATACTATTATGGTCAGATACCTCTTCTGATTCTTATGATAGCGTTAAGTCTGATGTCGGCTCATGAGTTAAGTAAAATGTTGAAGAATAAATCTGTAAAACTGATGACAACAGTCGTCAGTCTAAGTGCTTTTATGTGTTACTTTACAGCCAAACTCAGTTTTGAATCAACTTTATATCTATTATTTTTATCGATGATTATATTTGGAATTGAGGATGTGATTAAGAGCAAAATAGAAGGCGCTTTTAGTCGTTTTAGTGCTTCGGTATGGATTTTAGTTTATTGTGGTATGAGTTTTGGGTTGGCATATAGAATTCATCACTTACACAATGGGAACTATTTGTTACCACTAATAGCAGTATTGATTTGGATAACCGATTCAGGCGCTTATTTTGTTGGGATGAATCTAGGCAAACATAGAGGAATCTTTAAAGTCAGTCCTAAAAAGTCTATTGAAGGGTTTATAGGCGGATTTGTATTTGCTGTTGTTTTTGCTCTATTAGCTCATTACATGATGCCAGATAAAATTAATCTGATTGTTGCAATTATGATGGGTATTGTTGTAGGAATTAGCGGTCAGTTTGGTGATTTGTTTGAATCTATTCTGAAACGGGATTGTGGTGTTAAAGATAGTTCAAATCTAATTCCTGGGCATGGAGGAATATTGGATCGCTTTGATAGTTTTATGATAGCTGTTCCATTATTTTACATAATTTATAAAATAGTATTGGAGTTATAAATGTCGAAAAAAAGACTAATTTTGATAATGATAATCATTATCAGTTTTACTTGCTTATGGAGTATCAATCTCAATTTATTTAAAAATGATGATAAAGACCAGACAGAAGAAACTGATCCATTAATGGACTCATTGTATCAGGTAATTGATGATCAGTCATTAAAAATAGAAACCTTACAGATGATGTTGGATAGTTTACAATGTATAGTGGACTCATTAAAACAAGATGAAAATGGAAGTGATGATTTTTTTGTAATCAATAAAAATTTTCAGCTACCAGACTCTTATGAGTTTGCTGGTATTAAATTTGATTTAAAAAATGAAAGAATCAGGAATAAATTACAACTGATTTTTGATTATGAAGTTAAGAAAGCATATAAATATATTCCTCGTAGTTCTACTTATTTTCCCATATTTGAAAATTATTTTGCTCAATACAATATCCCTGATGATGCAAAGTATATTGCTTGTGCAGAGAGTTATCTGAGTTATATGGCTTATTCATCTGTCGGAGCTGCCGGTATCTGGCAGTTTATGCCTGGAACAGGTAAACAATACAAATTGGTCATTAATGATTATCTGGATGAAAGAAGAAATGTATTTAAAGCAACAGAAGCAGCCTGTCAGTATCTGAATAACAGTAATGAGTATTTATTACAGAGAGAAATTGATGACTGGTTGTTAGTGATGGCAAGCTATAATGCCGGAATGGGGAATATTACTAAAGCAATTAGTGAGCAGGGCGCTAAAGATTTCTTTTCACTGATAATGCGACACGATGAAACAAATGATTATGTATGGCGGGCTATTGCAATCAAGATCATATTTGAAAATGAAGAAACTCTTTTTGGAAAAAGATTTGAGCGTGAACCTTTTTTACTTGATAAAGCAAAAGTGGCTACCCTTGATTTAAATGGCTATCATTTACTAAATGAATGGGCAATTGCACAAGGTACAAATATCAGCGCAGTATGGGAATTAAATCCGTGGATTAAGATCAATAAGAAGAAACAGGGTAAGTATTCCAAAATTAACCAGATGATTTTACCTCCTGGTCAATTTCAGATTTTGATCCCTATTGATGCAGTTCCTGATTCTGCAAAATTAGCTGAACTTCAGTTAAAATATCAGGAACAATCTAAACCAATTGTTAAAAATGACAAGATTTATCATAAAGTAAAAAAGGGAGAGACATTAAGCCACATTGCCAAAAAATATGGCGTTACTGTTACTGATTTAAAGGCATGGAATCATCTCAAAAAGAATAAGATAGTCAAAGGAATGACATTAGTCATTAACCGTGAAAGTTTACAAGATTCAGTCTATACCAATACGGCTACTCAGATAACTCAAACAAAAGAAGATAAATCTGTAAAAACTGAAAAGAAAAAATCAAAATATGTTGTTAAATCTGGTGATACCTTGTACCGTATCGCTAAACGTATTGGGGTTAGCCAGGATCAGCTGATTTCAAAAAATAACTTAAAAACCAAAAAAGTAAACGGACAGGTTACTGTCATTTTACAAAAAGGTCAGGTACTTTTCTACTAATGGCTTACCTTATCAGAAGAATGTCAGAAGAAGATTTGAATGAAGTGTATTCAATTGAAATGGAATCTGAGCATGATACCTGGGATTTTGAAGGGTTTAAGATTGCTTTTGTTCAGGATGAGTCTTATGTCCTATTGGATAGTGAAGGAATGATTATCGCTGGCTTTTTGTTTGGTTATGAAACAGCAGATGAATTTAGTATCTCAAACATAGCTATCAGAAAGTGCTATCAAAATAAAGGATTAGCTTATCAATTTTTAAATCACGTTATTATGGAAAAGAAGCATATTAAATCTTTTTTTCTTGAAGTCAGGAAATCAAATCTGCCTGCCAGACGATTGTATGACAAGTTAGGTTTTGTACCATTATATATCAGAAAAGCCTATTATCAAAGTCCTGTTGAAGATGCCCTGGTTATGGGTTTGATTCGTGAAGAACAGATAATCAGTCAATCTCAGACTGAGAAAAAGGGGCTATAGTTGGGAGATAAAATGTATCAGTATGATTTTTTAGTGATTGGTTCAGGAATTGCCGGATTGGTCTATGCGCTTGAAGTGTCAAAACTGGGTAAGGTTGCTATTGTAACCAAGAAAAAGATAAACGACTGTAATTCAGATTATGCTCAAGGAGGAATTGCAGCGGTTATTGATAATAAAGATTCTTTCAATTTTCATGTAAGAGATACATACGAAGCCGGTGCTCAACTCGGTAAAAAGAAAATTATAGAAACGATTGTGGAAGAAGGACCAGAGGCAATCCAGTATCTGATTCAAAAAGGTACTTTATTTACTGTAAAAAATCCCAGATTAGACCGTTCTCTGGAAAACCTGTCTCTGACCAAAGAAGGAGGACATTCTCAGCAACGAGTCGCTTATGCTGCAGATTCAACCGGACATGAAATTATGCAGGCATTGATTGAGAACTGTTATGAAAATCCACAGATTGATATTTTTGAAAATCATATTGCTGTCGATTTAATTACTCAACATCATATTCCTCAGACAGATGGGTTTATACCTCGAATTACCTGTTGGGGTGCTTATATTTTAGATATTGATAATGGAAAAATTAAAACTTTTGTCAGTAAAAAGACCATGCTGGCTACTGGAGGAGCTGCTCAGGTTTACCTTCAAAGTACTAATCCTGATGTAGCAACAGGTGATGGTGTCGCAATGGCAAGACTTGCCGGTGCAAGAGTCGCTAATATGGAATTTGTTCAATTTCATCCTACAGCATTTTATTCACCTGATGGTCATACGTTTTTGATTACAGAAGCTCTAAGAGGTGAAGGCGCTGTTTTAAGACTTCAGGATGGTAATACATTTATGGATCGATATCATCAAATGGGATCTCTTGCACCTCGTGACATTGTAGCAAGAGCGATTGATTTTGAATTAAAGAAACGGGATGAAAAATTTGTATATCTGGATGCAACTAAAGTAGATCATGAGAAACTCAGATCACATTTCCCTTACATCGATAAAAAATGCAAAAAACGTGGAGTTGATTTTACTAAAGATTATATTCCAGTAGCACCTGCTGCCCATTATTTTTGCGGGGGTGTTTTAGCTACAATCAATGGAGAAACAGATGTTGCCAATTTATTTGCTGCCGGAGAAGTCGCCTGTACAGGATTACATGGAGCCAATCGTCTTGCATCCAATTCTCTACTTGAAGCGTTGGTTGTAGCAAAAAGAGCAGGCAACCATCCATCTAACAAAGAATCTGTTGATTTCCCTACGATACCTGAATGGCGTGATGTCGGGATGTTTAATGAAAATGATTGGGTTGTTATCTCTCATAACCGTGAAGTGGTTAAACATACCATGCAGAATTATGTTGGAATAACGAGAAGCAGAAGATTGTTAAAGTATGCGCTGACTCGTTTAAACTCAATTTATCAGGAAATTGATAATTTTTATCATCACAATAGTATTAGAAAAGAAGTGATTGAAACCCGAAATTTAGCAGTAATCGCTAATCTGATCATTACATCAGCCTTACAGAGAAAGGAAAGTCGGGGGCTACATTATGTGACTGACTATCCTGGAAAGAATGATGAATTATATCAAAAAGACACGATTATATAGATATGATATGTTTAACAGGTCTGACCACTTATTTTTATTGGCATTTATTTTGCATGTGTTTAAAATAAAATTTTTGTCATCAGACCTTTTAAACAAAGAAGCATGATACTCTGAAAAGTTAAAAATGAATTAAACAGGAGACTTGATGAAGGCACTTTTTATAACGTTCGAAGGAATTGAAGGCTGTGGAAAATCAACCCAGTCTAAAATGCTGAATAATTGTTTATTAGAAGAAGGATATCAGGTATTACTGACAAGAGAACCTGGCGGTCCTGTGATCAGCGAAAAAATCCGGCATTTATTGCTTGATATTGCTCACCAGGAAATGACACCTGAAACTGAAATCCTTCTATATTTGGCGTCTCGTGCTCAGCATACTGCGGAATGGATTATACCTGCGCTGAAACAGAATGCGGTTGTGATTTGTGACCGTTATTATGATTCAACATTTGCTTATCAGGGTAGCGCCAGAAAGATTGATCTAGACACAATTCGTTGTATCAATACATTCGCTACCTACGGAAAAGTACCTGATCTGACTTTTTATATAGATATTCCGGTCGATGTTAGTATAGAACGGATCAAGACAAAAAAACAAGATCGTTTAGAAAATGAATGTAAAGCCTTTCATGAAGAAGTGAAAAAAGGTTTTGACCAATTGTTAACCGAAAATCCTGACCGATATGTTCATATTGATGGTCAGCTTGACATAGAAACAATACATAACAAAATAAAAGAGATCGTTTTATGGAAACTGAAAGAAGGGAAGAAATGAAACTTTTAAGAAAAAACAAGGTCATTTTTTACTCCATTCTGGTAATCTGGATGCTGGCTGGCACCATTATATTTAACTATTCAGTTGGTCATGCTCAGAATCAGGTGGACAGTAATGAATTTTACAAGTTCATGAAGATTTTCCGGGATGTCGTACTGATGGTTAAGCAGAATTATGTGGAAGATATCAAAATGGAAGAACTGTTTGAATACGCCATCAATGGCATGCTTGAAGATGTCGATCCGCATACCAATTTTATGAAGCCTGATGATTTTAAAGAGTTTCAAACCAGCACAATGGGAGAATTTGGTGGCTTAGGTATTACTATTGATAAACAAGGTGATTATATTACGGTAGTTTCACCAATAGAAGGAACACCTGCCTACAAAATGGGGATTCAAGCTGGTGATAAAATTGTAAAAGTAGATGGTGAAAATGTGGTTGGAATTAATACCGACGATGTCATCAAAAAAATGCGTGGCGAAAAAGGCTCAAAAGTCTTGATTACCATTTCAAGACCAGGATTAAAAAACACCCTGGATTTTGAGATTATTCGCGATATTATAAAAATAAAAAGTATTCCTTATGCATTTAAACTGGATAATGGGATTGGCTATATCAGAATTAGACAGTTTAATGCCAATACCAGCTCAGAACTTCGTCAAAGCCTTGATACACTTGAAAAAGAAGGTATCAGAGGTTTACTGATTGATTTAAGATTTAATCCAGGTGGTTTACTTAATGAAGCCATTGATACTGTAAATGAATTTATCGGTGGAGAAAAACTCGTTGTATTTACTAAAGGGCGCGTCCCACAATATAATCAGGAGTACTTTACCAGATACAACAGAATGAGAACTGGCTATCCAGTTGTTGTGATGATTAATGAAGCCAGTGCCAGTGCATCTGAAATTTTTGCCGGTTCTTTACAGGATTGGGATAAAGGTCTTGTCGTTGGTAAAACCTCTTTTGGCAAAGGCTCAGTTCAGCAATTATACCCTTTATCTGACGGATATGGTATTAAAATTACTATTTCCAAATACTATATCAAATCAGGTCGTTGCATCCATAAAGATATCAATGATAAACTCTTACGTGGCAAAGAAGTCAGCGAAGAAGAAAAGAAGAAAATCGAAAAAGAAAACAATGACCACATCTATAAAACAGTCAAAGGTAGAACTGTCTATGGTGGTGGTGGAGTTACTCCTGATATCGAAATCGAACAGGATCGGTTAAATAATCTCGAAATGGAAATCAGACGACTTAATTTGTTCTTTGATTATTCAGTGGACTATATTGCTAAACATAAAGACCAAGTGAAAGAAAATTTCGTTGCAGATGATACCATCATTCAAAACTTCCTTGTCTATGCAAAAGAAAAGGGCTTAAAATACGAAAAAGCTTCTCTGGACAGCTCTTATACTTATATTAAAAACTCTCTGACCAGTAACATTATTGACAAAAAATTCGGAGAGATTGCAGGTTATAAAGCTGGATTAAATGTAGATAAACAATTAGTCGAAGCACTTGCAATTTTCGACAAGTATCCAACTCTTGATGATATGTTTGACTATGCTAAGACAATTCAAAAAAGTAAAAAATAAAATTGATTATAAATGAGTAAAGGCCGGATTTATCCGGCCTTTTTCAATTTGTATTTGTGTGTTACTTAAACTGATAATAGATATTTTTAATTTGTGTGGTCGATACAGTAAACGGGTTATTAGCCATATTTCTACTTTGAACGACTTCTAATATTTTATCTTCAATAAAGTCATCATGAATTTTCATATCAAAACTAAAATCCAGAGAATCCAGCCATTTATAAAAATCTTCTTTTGACATACCCAGATGCAGGAATAATTCATCTAACTCGTCTTTAATGGCAGGATAATACAGTTCCATGATATATTTCATCACAACTCCATTTGCAAGTCCATGAGATAATCCAAATTCAGTTGTTAAAGGATATCCGATGGAATGTTGCAAGGTAGTTCCAGAATGAGCGATAACAATGCCACCGTAAAGAGAGGCTTTCATGATTTTTTCTCTGAGTTTAACATTAGTAGGATGTAAGAGTAAATCTTTTAAATGATGAACTATTAGTTTGATACCATCGTAAATCATAGGATAAATCAGTTGATTTCTACGATTGGAATACAAGCCTTCCAGTAAATGACTGAGAGCATCAATGGCAGTATCTCTGGTAACTTTCTGTGATAAACTGATCGTGTATTTTGGATCGACAAATGCCACAATTGGAAAAATTAAAGGGTTGGTAAATCCAGCTTTCTTATTTGCCTTCGTATCTGTCAGAACGCTATACTGAGTCACTTCAGATCCAGTACCAGAGGTGGTAGGAATTGCAACGATCGGATAGCATTTTTCATGTAGTTTCGTATCAAAAAGCTGATCTCCTTCAATATGATTAGCTGCGCCTAAGGCAATCGCTTTAGCGGCATCAAGCGGACTTCCTCCACCAATTCCGATTACATAATCACATTGACTTTCAATAAAGTATTTAATACCCTGATTGATTGTTTCAATCTTAGGATTTTCAGTTACTTCGTTATAAATGACAAATTCTCTGTCCAGACGTTCCAGAAGCTTTGTGATATCTTCTTCTGCTCCACAAACCTTTGCCGATTGACGACCCGTAACTATCATCGGTTTATGACCCAGATTAAAAATATTATCTCCACTTTGAGCGATGGCATTTTCACCAAAGTAGATATCAACGGGTAAATATATTCGATTCATTTAATCTCCTATTTTTCTTCTGATCATGGGTTGGTAATGATCAATAAACGCAAATCCAAATTTTTGATAAAGATGAATGGCTGATTGGTTGCTTTCATTCACTTCAAGTTTTAACTGTAATTGTTTTTCAGTGGAATAGCGAATAGATTCTGCCATTAACTGATGACCGATTCCTTGATTTTGATAGCCAGGAAGAACAGCCATGTGATGGAGATATAGTCTTCGGCTATCAGAGGTCAGCCAGCAAGAGCCAATTAAAATTTCACAATGCCAGATGGTAATTAATTTTCCTTCATGTTGTAGTGTCTTTTCAATCGCTTCATAAGTATCCCCTCGTTGAGGATTTGAGATGCCTGTGATCTCCCAAAGTTGATTGATTTTATCAAAAATAGGGCGATCAAAATGTTCAGATATATGTATCATCATTTCTCCGGATATACAAATAAAGAAGCTTTATCCTGGTTTAACCAGCTATACTTTACTTCCCCTACAAAGATTGTATGGTCGCCACTTAAAACCTGGGTTATGACTTTACATTCATAAGCCGCTTTAGCTATTTTGATTATGGGTAAACCCAGTTTTCCTTTAAAACATTCTAAATTTAGATCCAACAGTTTATCTGTTTCACTGCCTGATTTACTGCCACAATATTTAATCGCTTCACTCATTTCATTTGAAGGAACGATCATATTGAACAGTCTGTTTTGTTGCAGACATTCATGTGAATAGCGAGTTGTACCAATAGAAATGGCAAACATAGGTGGAGTAATAGAAGTCCTCATGTACCATTCAACGGTTATTGGATTTGCTTTTCCATTTTCATCCTGAACTATGATGAGAACAGGTAAGAAAGGTGCTTTTGTGTTTTTTAACACACTTGTAAAATCACTCAGTTTCATACTTCCCTGCCTTTATTGATTAAAAGGTTATAAACGGTTTTTTTTGAAATGCCTAATGTTTCTGATACCAGAGCTGAAACCTCTTTTTTAGACAAATCTGCTGAATGTTTTCTAATTTCTTGAATAATATCTTCATCTGTAATCTCTATTTTTGAGGGACGGTTAATAATCAAAACAAATTCACCTTTAATTTTAATTTCATCTGGATTATCAATGAAAAAAGAGATTCTGTTTCTGTACCAACTTTCAAATTGTTTACTCAATTCTCGTGCAATACAGATATCTCTGTCACCTAATATCTCTTTAATAAAGATCAGCGTTTCAATCAATCTGTGTGGAGATTCATAAAGAATGAGAGGCATTTCAGCCTGCATATTCTTTCTTAAAACCTGCTCGGATTCAGATTTTTTTGAAGGTAAAAAGCCCAGCATGATAAATCGTTCAGAATCAAATCCTGAAGCTGTAACTGCTGGTATCAGTGCTGTAGCCCCAGGCAAAGGAATGACATTTAAACCTGTATGGATGCATTCTTTAACAATGATGTTGGACGGATCTGATATGCCAGGTGTGCCTGCATCTGATATGATAGCGACTGAAAAACCACTTTCTAAAAGAGAAGTAACTTCTTTGATACGTTGTTTTTCATTAAACTTGTGATATGAATGACATGGCGTTGATATGTTGTAATGAGTCAGTAAGTGCTTTGACGTTCGAGTATCTTCTGCATATATTCTGAAAACACTATTCAGTACTTCAACTGCCCGAAAAGTCATATCCTTGAGATTGCCGATGGGAGTAGGAACCAGATACAGAGAGCCTTTTTCCATTGTTATCCTTTTTCTTTCTTTAGGCATTTGTTAATCGACTTTTCTGGTCGTTTGATCAATTGAATTTTAAAAATGAAACAGGGGAACGAGTTTGTTCCCCTGATATTGCTAATTTAAATCACTTGTAATTCTTTACCTACTTTGATGAATGCATTGATTGCTTTTTGGACATCTTCTCTTGAATGAGCAGCTGAGAGCTGTACTCTGATTCTTGCCTTTCCTCTTGGTACTACAGGGAATGCAAAACCGATGACATAAATGCCTTCTTTTAAGAGCATATCCGCCATTTTAAGAGCTAAAGGTTCATCAAATAGCATTACTGGTACGATTGCAGTATTGCCTGGTTGAAGTTTGAATCCTGCTTTTTCCATTTCAGTTCTGAAATAATTTGCATTATCCATTACTTTTTCAATGAGTGCTGAAGATTCAGTAAGGATATCAATGACTTTCATAGTAGCGCCTACAACAGCAGGTGCAAGCGTATTTGAGAATAAGTATGGTCTTGATCTCTGGCGAAGTAATTCGATGATTTCTTTACGACCTGAAGTACAACCACCATTTGCACCACCTAAAGCTTTACCAAAGGTGGTCGTGATAATATCAATTTTACCTAAAAGATTATAGTATTCTGCTGTTCCACGACCAGTTTTACCGATATAGCCGGTTGCATGGGAATCATCAACCATAACCAGTGCGTCATATTTTTCAGCCAGAGCAACGATTTGATCCAGTTTAGCAATGTCACCGTCCATTGAGAAAACACCGTCAGTACAAATAAGTCTGTATCTGCAATCCTGAGAATCTTTTAAGCAGCTTTCCAACTCTTCCATATCTGAATGTTTGTATCTAAAACGTTTTGCTTTACAAAGTCTGACACCATCAATGATTGAAGCATGATTTAATTCATCAGAAATGATTGCAGAATCTTCACCTAACAGTGGCTCAAACACACCACCATTCGCATCAAAACAAGCTGCATAAAGAATCGTGTCTTCAGTACCTAAAAATTCTGATACTTTCGCTTCAAGATCTTTGTGGATCTTTTGGGTACCACATATAAAACGAACGGATGATAAACCATATCCCCAGTCATTCATAATATCCTGAGCAGCTTTAACTACTTCTGGATGATTGGCTAAACCCAGATAATTGTTTGCACAAAAATTAAGTACTTCTTCCCCGGTAGATACTGAAATTTGAGCACTTTGGCTACTGGTAATGATTCTTTCTTTTTTAAATAAACCGTTGTTCTTTAATTCTTCAAACAGGTTTTGCAAATCTTCTTTCATTTTGCCGTACATTCTGAAACCTCCATTATGATGTTTTTTTTTGGAATTTTTATATTGATTAGTAATTTCGTCAAGCATTTTCTTCATCTTTTTGCGATTTACTTCAAATAATGATTTGATCAGACAACAGGTGTAAGATTGGATTAAACAAGTCAAAATCTTCTTTAAAATATAAAACTAATGTTCTACAAGATTAAATAGAGAAAAAATAGAAAAAGAATTTGCATTAAACAGAAAAATGAATATATTGTTAACAAGGAGAGAGATAAATATGAGAGTCTATTTTAAAACAAATAAGATGGATTACCCTAAGAAAATCAATGATTTACAATTGAACTGGTATCAACAGGGGAAGATTTGCATTGCCAAAAACAGAAATAAACCGCCTGTTCAGACTCAGAATATACAAATTAAGCGAATCAATCAGATTGTAAAACAGCTATGGGAAGAATTAAATCCTGGTTTTAAAAAAGACTTGTCTGATTATGCGCATTCCTATAAACTCCAATATCCAAGTCTTAGAAAAAGAGGCGTATCTTCATATTCTTGTTTTCTGATTTTAATTCATAGCTTAATCAAACGTTTTAATTTGAAGGAAAGGTCAGATGAATTATTATTTGGAATCCTCAGTGATTTTCTGAGTCAACTTAGTATATATCAGGCTGTTCGTTTAAAGTTAATGAAGCGGGTTGCTGATGTTTATCAATTAAATCAGCCAGCTATCTATAAGGATATTTCTCATAATTTTATTATAGATAAGATGCAAAATGAAAGAATAATTATTACAAATAGAAATGTAACACAATATAATGCCATAAAATATCATAAATGTGCTGATGATGGATAGCTTTTTAAAAGGGTAGATTCAAAATTATATCATTAAAGGAGGATGTATGGTATGTCTTGATCATGTGGCAATATTAGTTGAATCGGTAGATAAAAGTCTTCAACTGATAAAAGATTTGAACTTTGAAACAGGGGATATTAATGTTTATCCTGGCGAAGGAACAAAAGAAATCTATATTGGCAGTGATAAACAGTCAGCAAGATTGCTGCTCATAGAAGCGATTGCAGAAGGACCTTATCAAAAGGCATTGTTCAAAAGAGGAACCGGCTTGCATCATATTGCTATCAATGTAAACTCATTTGACGACTATCTGGAAAAACTTAATGAGAGTGGATGGTATCTTCATTTACACAGTTGGCAGTCTCAGAAACATCATACTTTGTGGTTAAGTAGAGCTGGTTTACCCTTATTGATTGAGCTGAATGAAATTTATGATGAATCTGTAGAAAAGAATTGTTTTATTAAAACCGTTCAATGGGATTATTCAGGTTATGAGAAATTGATTGATAGACTTGGACTTACAGAATTGAAAAAAGGGAAAGATATGCTGTTTGAAACAGAAAAGCATACTCTTTCCCTATTAGATATATTATAAGATACTTTTCTTTTTCTTTTTTGGTTTTGGCTCAGGTAAGGCGTTATAGGTGATCTCTAATAACTCACTGAGCCATTCACTGTCTTCAAGCTTTTCTTCTATATGGAAACAGGGTTTTCCTCCGGGATAGGGAATTCCTTCAATATAATCACCGATGAAAGCCTTGCCTTCTTCTGTATTCTTTACCAGCATCCGGTTGTCACAAACCAGGGCAACTACCTTATGATTACAGTAAAGTGCATATTCTCCAAACATTTTAACATAGCGAATGGGGTAGGGCAGGTCAATCTGACTGACCACAAATTCAATGAAATCCTTATCAGTTGCCATAGTTTCTCTTTTCTTGTTTACAGATGTTTCTGCTCTTTCATCAGATAGTTTTGAACATAATCCTTCACAGCCTCTTCCAGAGACATGAAGTTAAAATCAAGACCCTTACTTTTTAACTGAGTCATATCTGCCTGAGTGTAGTATTGATATTTTTCCTTGAGATGTTCCGGCATATCGATAAAATCTATCGAAGATTCTTTATCCATAGCCTGGAATACGGCATTGGCAAGGTCTTTCCAGGAACGGCATTGACCGGTTCCCAGATTAAAGATACCATTGATTTCAGGATGCTCAATTAACTGAAAGATAATCTCAGCACAATCTTTGACATAGATAAAATCGCGTTTCTGTTCGCCATCGGCATATTCAGAATGGTAGGATTTAAAGAGTCTGATTTTACTTTCTGCGAGAATCTGGTAATATGATTTAAAAACCACACTGGTCATATCCCCTTTATGATATTCATTCGGACCAAACACATTGAAGAATTTAATGCCGACTACTTTATCCAACATATTATTTTGTAAAACCCATTCATCCATCATCTGTTTGGAATAACCATACATATTTAGGGGTTTGTAATCTCTGATTTTTTCAGGTGAATCAGAAAATCCCTTTGATCCGTCTCCATAAGTCGCTGCGCTGGATGCATAAATAAAACGAATGTTTTTGGAAATGGCAAACTGAGCGAGTGATATACTATAACGATAGTTATTCATTGCCAGATAGTCTGCATCCTTTTCGGTTGTCGATGAGCAGGCTCCCATATGGATGATACATTTGATATCATTTCTGTCTTTGATAAATTGAAAGAGTTCTGATTTATCTATATAGAGGGCATATTGCTTGCCAACGAGATTTTTCCATTTTTCAGTTTGTTTTAATGAATCAGAGATTACAATATCTTTAATTCCTGCCTGATTGAGTCTTGAAACGATTACACTGCCGATAAATCCGGCACCGCCTGTTACGATTATCATGATTCACTCCTGTATGCATTTATTCTGATTTCATTTTTAAGAGTTAGATGCTTTTGTCAAGCAGGGAATCATATTACATGAAAAATAAGATTTTGTAGGGATCAAGGGGCATTATCCCTGTAATTCTCAAAACAAGTATCGACAGGTTATTAGTACTGGTATGTTTGCCAGGAAAGTTGATTGCCGTAAGCATACTATAAATCCAACCTCTTGAGTAGTTTATTGAAAATTACTAATTTTCGTGTTTTTAAGCATAACAAACAAGTGATCATATTCTGAAAAGAACAAAAAAATCAAGTCGAAATCAAAAATTATTGAGATTTACAACTGACAAAATTACAGTGAAATAAGGAAAATGAGTATTTCACAAATTCTCTTTTTATTATAAAAAAACTCTTGACGAGAAATTACTCATATTTTTTATAGAAATAAAGGAGGCAAGATGAAACAAAAATCATTGCAAAAAAGAAACTATCTATCTATCTGTCTATCTATCTTGATTTGTATGATAGTTAGTCCGTTGACTCTCTTGTATGCTCAAAATGCATCAGGAAATTTTATTATTGGAGCTTATCAGCATGCGGATAGGCAAGAAATTCCTCATAATGTAGTGGCTGATTATATGCAAAATTCGAATTTTAATATGGTGATGGAAGCTCAAAAACTCTATGGTGGACAAAACAATCTAGATATCTATTCCTCAAAAGGCATTATGCCAACTGTCAAATTACCATACTATTATGACTGTGGAAATGATTGGCGGTTTGAAGCTGAGTATTATATGGGATATTCTGCCCAGCATCAGTTTAACAGTAATGCCGGAAACACTAATGACTATAATAAAAGAGACAATTATATTCAAGGGAATAAAAAATGGCCATATGATATGAAATATTACAAGGTAAATAATACTTTTTCAAGTGATCTGATAATTGAAACAGATGAATCAGATTGTCTTTCTAGTGAAGGCTCAGGAAAATATGTAAAATGCCAGCCAGATAATGGGGCCGGTTATGTATTTCATTCCTTTTCTGATCCATGGTCTGGTTCAAGAAGTCCATATTTAGGAATATCTATGTTGTTTAACCAGACTGTAGGATATTATAATCCCCCTAAACAATACTTCTATATGGAAGCAAGAATCAAATGGGATAATGCTAACTCCTATTCGGAAAATGATGTGATTTGCCGGTTAGGTGCTAAAGTCCTTTATTCAAAAGAAGTTAATGGTGTAATTTACTATATGTACAAGCATCTGTCTTTGGAAAAGGTTAATGAACCTAATTATGATGATCAAAACAATTATACAATGTTTAATAAAGAAATTATCTTTAAAAAAAACCAATTATGGGAAGACAATGATGGGATAGGTAGTTATAAACATATCAAATTCAAGATAAAAAATAATATACCATATACCGTTGCATTTACAAGTATTCCTAATCAGGCAGATTATGAATTTTTGCCAGATTACGATGAATCAATTATTACTACTGGTAATTGGAATTTAGTCAGGCAAAGAGATTTTTCCAGAAAAGAAATTGTGTTATGCCCTACGCTCTATTATCCCGGGGAACATACTTTAGGTGTTGATTATATTCGTATTTATGACGAAAAATCAATTGATGAAAATGAAGCGAATGCAATTGCTGCCAGCTTGAGCCAATACCAGAATTTAGCAGGATATGATGAACCTTTTCAACCAGAATATGTTATGCACAAAAATATCCAATGGGCACTGGGAAGAAATAAAAATCTTTTTCAGTCGGTTACAAACCGTAATATGAGCTCAGCATGGGATGAAAATGGAAATAGTCTGAAAAAAGCAATCCATTTGCAAAGTAATACATTTGCCAGAGAAGCTGATCCTAAATATATCCTTTCACAGTTATATTCTATTAATACAATCAGACAATGGAATACTGTTCAAGAGAATAATTATTCTTCTTTACAGATCAGTTTAGACCGATTTAATGAGTATTATAAATATTCAAGAGAATACATTGATGATTTAAATAATTTAAGTCATCATGACATTAGTGATAGGAAGTTTATCCCTGTAATCCAATCATATGGTGAGTATAGAAGACAGAACGGATTTTTAAAATGGACAAATGTGATGCAACCTCCCAAAACTATACAAAAAGTCCTTGCCTATTTACCATTATGTTACGATGCCGATGGAATCATTTATTTTGATTTTACCAGTATGCAATCAGGAGAACCAGATGCAAATGGTGTTTTCGGATGTAAGGGATTATTAAACAGGCATAAAAATGGAGACCCAATTCTTCCTTCTGTACCAGAAGGTGAAATATATACATCCAGTAGTTATGATAATGTTAAAGATGCTAATTTTAAGATTTTAAAGTTCGCTGAAATATTGAAGCCATTGAATTGGAATAAAGATTGTATCAAAACTTTACACTCTCAAAATCAGGAAATTAGTAATATCATACAAACAGTCCAGGCTAGTGCATATGATCCCTCAGGCTTAGAAAATCATGATGATATATATGAAGAAGGCTATGATGGATATGTTGAATGTGCTACCTATGACGATGGTTCAAATAATTACTATTTTTTAGTCAATCGCAGAGCAGAATTTGCAAAAAGAACAATTACGGATCAATTTGGTAATTTAGACTTGGTATGGGATAATAATCTAAAAGTATCTTTGTACAGTAATTTGGATGTTGTCAATCCTGATAGTACTAATTTTGAAAAAGCGGATCCACAAGTAGTTGCCTTTAGCTCATACAATGGACAGTTAGCTCTTGTTGATCTGTTAACTTATGAGATTTATAATGTGTCATTGAACAACGAGTTACCCCGTGAGATGAGTAATATCCCGATAGAAGCCGGGGAAGCAAGATTACTCAAGCTGTTTACTAAAGTTGATCCGGTGGTTACATCAAATACTACCGTAAGTAATACCTATATTAACTCGAATGTTGTTGTTAACAGCGGAGCGACTTTGACTTTAGGCGGGAATAACAGAATTTATAATAATGCCATAATTACGGTTAATCAGGGTGGAAAACTGATTCTGACACAAAATTCTAACAATATATTAAAAAGCGGAGTGAAGATTAATGTTTATGGCGAATTGCAGATAATTAACTCTCAAATTTCCGGAGATGGCGATAAATGGAATAGTATTTACTGTTATGATAATGCAGTTTTAAATATATTGAACAGTAACATAAAAGATAGTCAAATAGGCATTATTGTTCAAAATGCAACGGCAAATATCAGTAATAGCCAATTTTCAAACTGCTACAATCAGGTATTGCGTCTAAGAAATGGCTCGACTGTACAGATCAGCCAGTCTGAGTTTAATATCTATGGGGGGCTTCAAGCTATCTATATTGATGATCAATCCGGTTATAATAGAAGTAAAGTTAAACTTACAGGTACATTAGCAAATCCATCCAGGATATTTAGTCGAAGTAAATCTGGAACCGGAATTAATATATCATATAATACAGGAAATAATTACACTACCCGATATTTAAAATGTGAAAATGTGATGTTTGATAACTTGAATTATGCAATTAAAAAACTGTCATCCTACGCTGACAATGACACGATTTTGTCTTGTTCTTTTTATGATAATCAAACTGCAATTGATTATACCAGATCTGGATTTAGCACAATAAAAAGCAGTTTAATCAGTTTAAATACTTTTGAAAATAACACACTTGCTATTGTTTTGAACAATAATAATGTATTGATTAATCAAAATATGTTTCTTGATAATACAACTGCGGTTGAGATGATGTACTCAAACGCGAATACTATTGTTAGCTCCAATGAATTTAATGGTAATGTAACTGCTGTCAGAGCAGTAAATAGTGTACCTAAGGTGCAATTTAATACTTTCCTGGAAGATAATGATGTGGCTTTATCATTAGCAAATAACTCTGTTGTTAATGCAAGTGTTAACTCCAACAATGTATTTAAAGCCTTCAGGAAACAAATTGAGTTTAAAGAGTATAATGCATCAGCTTTTTCTGCAAACATAGATTTGTATAATGGTCATAATGATTTTTATGGAAGTACATTAAATTGGGATTTCTGGTTTTCTTCACTTTTTTCACCTACTTATCGATCAATTAATGTAAGCGGAAATTACTGGGCTAATAATCAGGTGAATTTTCTCTTTAATGGAACAGGAACAGTAAATTTTATCAATAGCTATTATGATACCACTCCTAATGTTCAGAATAACCAGAATAGTGTTGGAAGTCCACAAAGCCGATATGAACAGGCACTTGTTGTCCAGGAAACGAATCAGTCTTACGCGAAAAGTCTATACCAATCTATTGTGTTGGATCAAAATGCGAATGAACTCGATGATGTTAACCTTGCCTTAAATCAGTTTACTCAGATTGCATTAGCCGATTCTAACTCATATAATCCGGCTTTGGAAATAATGGATGCTGTTGTAGATAGTTCTCTGATCAATAATGACGAAGTAATTCATCAACAGGTATGCAGTTCAGTTAACAATCAAAAGAAAAAGATTTATCTGGCACAGGAGAATTACGAAAATGCGTTAAATATTTTGACAGACCAGTATTTAAACAGCTCAAATCCTGTGGATTCCCTGATGACATTAATGGAAATAGAGCTTGTCTCTCTCTTAGCTGATCTGTCAGGGCAAAAAAGTGCAATTAATTATAAAATTGCACACCTGAAACCAAAAGATTTTAGCGTTTTATCAATGAACAAAGAAAAATACTGGAAAGAAATAGACAGATCCCTCTATCAGCAGTCTGACAGTATTGAAATTCCTGATAAAGAAATGCTGTATCGAAACTATCCTAACCCTTTTAATCCATCCACGGTCATAGAATTTTCAGTTCCAAAAACTTCCAGAGTTGAAGTTTCAATATATAATGTCAAGGGACAGAAGATAAAAAAACTCTGTTCAACCCAATATACAAAAGGTAAATATCAGCTTATCTGGAACGGGAATGATGATTTTAACAAATCGGTGTCAAGTGGCATTTATTTCTATCAGCTGAAAGTTAATGACCAATTGATTCAAACCCGAAAATGTATGCTTTTAAAATAAAGGAGAAATCATGATAAATAGAAAAATACTGCTGATCTGCCTTTTATTGATTACAATTGGACTGACAGCGATCACCCATTTCGGAGCAGATGATGCAACAACAGAACTTCAGGGTGTAATGGGACTACACGGATTTGCGCGTTCGTTATGTACTCTGGATTTTAATGCAGATGGCTATTGTGATTTACTACTTATTGAAGATAAAGTTATTTATTCTGATACACTTAGTGGAACTACTACCGGTAGAATTAATATTTATTTAGGTTCTGGAAATGGATTGCCAAATCTGCCTGATTTAACCATCTCGGCACCGCATGTTTTGCCGGATTCTGCTCATTACAATGGTTCCTGGTTTGGATTTGTAAAAAATATAGGTGATTTCAATGGAGACAGTCAACCCGATTTTATAGTGCATAGAAAATTTCCTGATAATTCAGCTAATCAGGATATCCCATATAATCTGGATATCTATCACGGGGGGGTGGATGCAGATACAATCCCTGATTTTACTTTTGAGGTTGATGGTGATTCATATCCTATGGATGTTAGTCCTCTTGGAGATATCAATGGAGATGGCTGTGATGATTTGGGATATACAGTTATTAAAAGTGATGGGGTAATAGAATATAGAATCATATATGGTGGAAGTGGCGATGATCACTACTTTATGACCATAATAAATAATTATGGAAGGCAAATGCATAGAGTAGGCGATATTAATGCAGACGGGTTTGATGACTTCAGTGTGGAGATTTGGCCTGATCCGGGGAGCTGGTATTTCGGGGACAGCTATATTTTTTACGGTTCTACTGAACCGGATAGTATTCCTGATATTAAAATAAGTGATTTTCATAATCCGCCTTTTGGATCTTTGGCATCAAAGGCAATTGGAGATTTTAACGGAGATGGTTACGATGACTGTATTGCCTATACTGATGGAGAAAATTGTCATCACATCCTGTTTGGCGGACCCAATGAAGTGCCAAATATCAGCATGACAGGCGGAGAAAATTATAATGCCTATACGCCAACTATATCAACTGATGATCGTATGTCTTTTGGTGATGTTAATGGTGATGGGAAAAGTGATTTTTTATGTGGTGCAGGTCCAACCAGAACAGGATTACATTTATTGACACTGGGTGGTCAGAATGGTACCCGTGACTATGCACTCTGGGGTGAGTCAAGCCGAAGAGCTTATATGAATGCTATGGGAGATTTTAACGGAGATGGATATGATGATATTGTTTATGGAGGGTCAGGAGATGTTGGTTCTTCCGGGAGGGCATACGTTTTTTATTGCAGTCCTCAGTGGGTTGAACAGGATCCTCAGATTTCAACAGAAGATCATCAGGTTCCGGCGCTAAGACCGCAGATACGGGTGTATCCGAATCCATCAAAGCAAAATGTAAATATTGAAATCAAAAATGACAGTAAAAAAAACTCGAAATATCAGTTGAAAATATTTAATATCAAGGGTCAGATGGTTTACAAGCAAAAGATTAAAGTTGATAATCAAATTGCTAAAGTAAATTTTGATTATGATACACTTCAATTAAAAAGCGGAGTGTATCTGGTTCGTCTTTATTTAGGTAATGAATGTGTGGGAACCAGGAAATTCACAATTGTAAAATAAGAAACTGAATATCATATAAAGCGTACAGGTTTTTAACTTGTACGCTATTTTTTATTGTAGATTATCATCTCAGCTGTAATGAAGTCTTTAAATCAATCTCATCAGAATATGTTTGAAAATTACCACTTTTTGTGGATATTCAGGTGAATTGAAAATATATCATGATTCGAAAAAGACACTTTTAAGAAATAAATTAGAAAAAATATTGAGATATAAAACTGCCGAAATTACAGTGAATTAAAAACAGAAAGAGTCTTTAGAAAATAAAAAAGTTGAAAAAAGTTATTGACAAAAAAAGTGAAGTTAGTAAATTGTGTTTTATCAGTTAAAGCTGATGTGAAAGAGTCGTGGCTAAAGAATGAACGAAAGTCGTTCGAAGCAAAAGATCTAACAAAGACGAATAGAAGTGGAGTGACAAACAGTCGAAGATAAATTTTTACGTGATTACGGAGAGTTTGATCCTGGCTCAGGACGAACGCTGGCGGAATGGATTAGGCATGCAAGTCGAACGATATTTATCCTTTCGGGGATAGAGACAGTGGCGAACGGGTGAGTAACGC
>JAKQQL010000407.1:0-4725 GCA_029564175.1 Candidatus Cloacimonadota bacterium | reverse complement strand
CGCCAACTTTTCAGCCTGCTATACGCATCACCCGGTTGATTGCTTTTACTCCCCGCTGCCGGTTTTCAGCCGTTTCCTGTAGGCCCTCGGCCTCTCGTAGTCCGGCAGGGACCAGATGCCACGCCTGGCTGATTTCGCCTCGCGCTCCGCCTCCATAAACTGTCCGCGATAAGGCGGCTTTAAATATTCAATAAATGCTTCCGCATAGCCTTCCCTCACCATCTCCAAATTGATGTTTCTGTCATCCAGCCAGACCATACAAACCATACGCCTATATTTGTCAATATCAAGGATTTCCAGTTTTACCTGTTTCCCCATGATTTTATATTTAAGTGCTTTCCATGATTCTTCACCGTAGGGCTGACCGGGTTGATGGACGTGGCCAGTTTGTCTGTTGATTTTGGGTGTTTCCGGAGCGTCGATTCCGTAAAGGCGGACTTTGAGTTTTGTCTGCTCGGGTGTTGTTATATGGATTGTATCACCATCTGAGACTTTGGTTACGGTGCCGGTAACGGTGCGGATGGTAGCATGGGATATAGAGACAGATAGAAATATTGTTATAAGAAGAGTAAAAAATAAGTTCGTAATTTGTTGAAGCACAATGGTTTTAACACTTCCCCTTTTTTTAAAGATGAGAATAGAAGCAAGAGTAGTGTATGTTAAATTATTTAAAAACATTCTCTATTCTTCAATAACCTGTCAAGCAATTGTTCGTATCCAATCCGCGATCTTTTTAAATACTATTTCTATCATTAAAGTGAAGATGTTTCCGGATATTTGATACAGCCCGCTTCTATTTCATAAATTGATTCTATTGGTGTCATATGATTCTATAATGCACAGTGGCATTAATTTTTGAATCGTCTTGTAAGTTTCAACCTTTGATTAACATTAATTTTTGCCAGAGCAACATTATATCCGTACCCCTCAAGGCGGCGAATTGCATATCTAATATTTAAGCGAGAGAAAAAAGGAAGCTCCAATGCATTACCAGGTGAATCACTTATAATCGCATAAACAATATTATATTGTCCCCTTGATGGGGGAGTCTTAAGATCATTGAGCTTATGAGAATCAGGAAGATAATCATTAACCTTTTCTCTAAATTTTGCATCTATTTGAAACAATTCGCCTGATACAACACCTTGAGAAAAAAGATGACTTAAGACACTGGAAGCGCCGTAACGTTTTACATGTATTAGAGAGCCTGACTTTGCATAAATATCACAAAATTCAATTTTATTATTAGCACCTCCATGATTAATTATTTTCGAATCCATTAATGCAAACGAATTTGGATCGAGAGACACTACATATTTATTATACTCGGCTTCCGAACAATGATTATATTCTGGCAATATTTTATCGTATCTAGGTATATTATTATATGTATTATTTATTTCTTTAACGAAATCTTTGGTGACACGATACCATTTTCCGCCACTTAACAAATACGATTCGTCTTGATCGTCAATTTCGCAATAAATACATTTGTAAACTGACCATTTGAAAAGTATTTTATCTTCTTCATCTAGACATGTTATGTTTTTAACTTTTAAAAAATCTATATCAATTATAGTATCGTCCGATAACAATTTCATAAAGTCGGTGAAATTTATATCATGATAAAGTGGACTTCTTTTTGAAAAATATCGAAATCCGTTAACTTGATCCCAATTAATGATATCAGGTGCTGCTAACCAACAACGGTTAAACTCCTTTTCATTAACCATCTTTACCATTAATTTATCGAGACGATGACAAATATCAGCATCATTTATTTCCATAAGGTGATCTATCCACGGGAAATTCTTTTTATAAGAGGTGTCAACAAACTTTTTATAGTATATTTCAAGTAACGCCGGAATGTCACATAGCTGAGTTCTAACGGTAGTTTTTAACGCATCCATACCGGTAAGACGATTTCCCAGTATTGAATCTAAGGGTGTGCCAACTACAGCTCTCAATAGATCTCTTTCAACATCCATCCCAAAATCTTGAGCACCAACTTCATAGCTTGCTTGTTCCCTTGAGTGCCTCGATATAGCGTCAAAACTTCTTATATCTATGCTCTTTATTGAATTCTCTCCGATAGAATTTAATGTTGCAATGAGGCCAAAGCGTTCTTCGCAGCACTCAGGATCAATTAGATATCGACCCTGACCAAAAGTGATAGCAAAATAATTTGATTCAGAGGGAATTAACCAAACAGCTGAAGATGAAGCAACTTTTCCAATTTGTGAAAAATCAATATATCCGTCAAATAATGACGTCCATTTCGGTAATTTAGTCTTGGTACTTTTTACATAAAGATGACCAATCTCTTTTCCGGAATGTACTATCGGTGTATTATAGCTACAGGATTCTGCGCGGATGATCTCAGAAATATTGCGCTTATCTTTCTTTATAAGATAAAGAGAAAAGTTGTAAAGGGGATTAAGTTCTTTGTCGCTCATTGATCTTCCTCCCATTTATTTGCAGTACTTTCAGTTAAGTTTCGATTTTTCCGACTTCTAAATTAGAGTTCAAAATTTGAGCCAGTACTATAATATTCTTCACATTTCTTTTTTGTCATTTTTGTTTTTGTGTCTCCAAATAGGTAATATTTTATATTTGCAATGAAAATTTTATATCCCATTTTATCATAACCTTCAATTTGTCGAGGGATACTGAGATCTATAACAGATCTGCGAAAAACCTTTGTAGAACCTTGATGTGGTTGACGACTTTGTTCTACCAACTCAAAACCAACGGAATTATTGGATAATGGATGTATTCCATATTCGGCAACTAATGTTTCTTCGCCTTCTTTCTGAGGAATCTTTATTTTAGTGGATTTATGAAATACCTCATTTGCTTCAATTCGCAAACGACCTCTATCCTTAAAAATCTGATTTTCATGTGCCCAGAAGAACCAGTCAGGATCAGTAAACATAACTTGTGGAAAGGTTTTTCCTTTATGTTTTCCGAAATCAAGTACTGTCCATTCCTTTTTCTCGCTCATGTTTATGCTCCTTTTGTTTCGGCGATTTAGCTCTCTTTTAAATTTTATCCTTTCTCTTGTTTTGCAATCTAGTTTTTCCCGAACTCGTGAGGCATCCCCCTCGGATAAACCTGGATTACCGATTTTTTGCCTAAGGTCATCAATGCAAATTTGGATATATTTAATCATAAAATCCAGGTCATCCTCCGACCATTGATATGGACGGTTACCCTGCAATTTAGTATACCTAATTTGCATCTGAATTTTGTTCACACTCCTTATACCTCATCAATCTTCTATGTTCCGTCTTTTTATATCTCCCCAGTCACGAGCTCTCATTCTTTTATGATCTTCACGCGAACCAAATTCAGATTTTGGGTATCCTTCTTCATATTCCGATATGTTTGTTCCACTTTGATGTCTTTCAGCTAATCTTAATGCGGCCTCCGCATTCTCTATCCTTCCATGCTTTTCCTGGTCATTTTCTTTCGGTGCAATGGTGGATTCTTTTTGAACTGCTTGTTCTGAAACACTCCGGTATTTAGCATTCAAAGCTTCTTTTTCGAGTTCTCGTATTTTGATATATTTTTTATAAACTCTTTCATATTCCGTTACAGGTGCAGCTTGACCCTTACATACTAATACAAAATGTTTTTGCACGTAATTTCTCGGAGTTCTGGTACCTGACTCAAGTGATGTGGCACGTAGGTAATGTTTTTTTAAAAGTTCCTTTTCAGAATAGCTAAGTGTATTCTGATCATTATCAGGAATCGAATATTTTTTTCCAGTAATTATTTTCTTTTCAATTTTAGATTCGCGAGTAATTTTATCACGTACATCTTGGGAAATCAGATCAGCTATTCTGGCCATGATAGTTTATCACCGGTAAAATCGGACTCAATAATTTCACATCAACAAACATAATTCTTACTCCCGCCACACCTCGTCCATCTTCTCTTTGATTTTCCCTTGATAAAGCTCAATCAGTTTCTTGGTCGCATCCACCAACTGCTGTCACCAAATTTTAATCATTGTTAATATTTAAGCTTTCGATTCTATATTTCAAAGAATCATAAGAAATATTTAGTAAATTTGATACCTTAGTCTTTCTACCTTTAGTCTT
This sequence comes from Candidatus Cloacimonadota bacterium, assembly GCA_029564175.1. Lineage (GTDB taxonomy): Bacteria > Cloacimonadota > Cloacimonadia > Cloacimonadales > WRIO01 > JAGOCT01. The sequence goes on along the minus strand of JAKQQL010000407.1, from coordinate 619 downwards.
TTTCAAAGCTTTTACAATTATGTTTTTTTCAATACTTTTTAGTAATCCATCTAAATCAATTCCGTCTTCGGGTAGTGTAAAATTATCATCAAAAAAATCCAGTTCGCTATTGGTGCTCGTTGTATTTTTGATTGGTAAATAAAATTTTAAAGCACTAATCATTAAACAGTTATTATTAATCCAAGCTCGACAATCATTTGTAACACAATCTCGGTCTACCATGCAGCATTGTTTAAAAAAACCAATATCAAGCTCATCCAAATCTTCTTGTTCAACATCCTTTATATTTATTTTATCTGTCGTTGGTGAATTTATCCAAAGTTCAAGAGCTTGAATAATCGCAGTTTGCAAATTTATATTTTGATTTATAACTTCATTTTCAACTTGTTTCTTGAGTTTTTTGGAAATTTTAACTGACCAATCCGATATCATGATTACGAATCTCCTTGAGGATTATGAACCAGTTTATGGTTTATTCTGAATCTTATGCTCCCCATATCTCGTCAATCTTCTCCTTTATCTTCCCTTGATAAATCTCGATCAGCTTCTTGTTTGCATCCACCATCTGCTGCTCCTCTTCAATCCTTGCAACAATCTGTTTTTGAATGTTGAGAGGAGG
>JAKQQL010000392.1:0-2306 GCA_029564175.1 Candidatus Cloacimonadota bacterium | reverse complement strand
AAAAAAAACAGGCGGTATTTAGCCGCCTGTTACAGGTTCTGAAAAGTAATGTTCTATTATTAGGATTACGACATTGATTTTAGGTCAGGGTATCATCATCATTGATTTGTTTAGAAATCCATTTGAAGATTTTTCCGGTCTGGATATGATTTCTGAAATATCTTGCTACTTCAGGATCTTCATCTTCTGCCATTTTCAGGATGCGTTTATAAGCATTAAATAACCTTTGATATTCAGTATCTCTGACATTAGGAAAACATTTTATTCTATTTCTGATGGTAGTTTCGGCAAGATATTTCAATATATCCTCAATTTCTTTCCGCTTAGCTTCCGCTTCTTCCTCAAATCCGAGCTCTAAATCAGCTGCAAGACCTTTCTTTAGTTTGTTAATCCTTTGCAAACATTCCACCCTGGTTTTTTTATCAATCATCTCAAAGGGTTCACCAATGCCCTGATTCACAGGATATTGACTATGACCTTTAGAATCTTGATGAGGCAGATTAGATGAAATTTCCAGAACATCCATCTCTTCATTTGGATGATTAATTAATTGTAATATAAGCTGGGCACCAATATATTTAACTTTAGAATCCAGCCAGCTGATAATGGATTCTAAATCCGGACTCTGAGATACATTTGAGTTTCTCTTAGATTTGTTACTCATTTGAGTCCTCCTTATTGAATTTTTTTGTGTTTTCATATAAAACCTCCAATATTGTCATAATATGGTTTACTGGATTTGATTTCCCGCTTAAAGGCTTTTCACATTGAACTTCACAAAGTGAATTATCCTCAAAATCGGGATAGTTTTTTAGACATTGGGTAAGAACATTACTTTCAGAACCGTTGAATAAAATAGTTGAATTGAACATATTATTCTCCTTCTTTTTTGGTTTTAACCATGATATAATTAATGTTATTTTACTACTCATAAAATACAGACTATAGCTGTAAAATTGAGGTAATTTCCTTACTTTCAGGATTGAACTTTCAATTGATAATGACTGAATTCTGTGGGAAACGGATGAGTTAAGAGTTAAGCCATTTTTCATAGATTATCTCCTTTAAATAAATATATCTTCTGGATGAAAGAGTTGCCGAGGATTTCACTCCTCTTAAGCGCTCCATCCACCTATCTGATAATGTTTGGGTTAAAATGCTTAACTTCATATTAATACTTCCTTATCTATATTATATTGATAATATAAAATATATTGTAATTTTGTCAAGTACAATGTTATCCTTTAAGGACAATTTTTGTTGTTATTTTAAAATTGGGGGATTTGCTTTGATACTGTGTTTACTGAAAGATATATTGTATGTGAAAAATGTTATGATTTTTTCTTTTATGGAATGGAAAGCCTGACGGCTTTGTGCAGATGAGGACATCTGCACACCCACATAAAAAAGCCTGTCTGCTTTGTGCAGATGAGAACATCTGCATACCATGGTATGCAAAGGTCCCCCTTTGCATCAAGCTCTGAGGATTATCTCATATCGCTAAGAACGTAAAAGCATAATCAAATTATGAAATCACTCTTAAGTTATCACGCTTGCTTTTTTCTTATTGATAGTTTTATAACTAGTACCGCTTGGTGCAGATGAGGACATCTGCACACCATTGGTATGCAAAGGTCCCCCTTTGCATCAAGCACTGATAATTATCTAATATCACTAAGATCGTAAAAGCATAATTAAATTATGAAATCACTCTTAAGTTATCACGCTTACATTTTTCTTATTGATAGCTTCATAACTGGTGCCGCTTTGTGCAGATGAGGACATCTGCACACCATGGTATGCAAAGGTCCCCCTTTGCATCAAGTCCCGAGGATTATCTCATATAACAAAAATCGTAAAAACGTAATTAAATTATGAAATCACTCTTAAGTTATCACGCTTTCATTTTTCTTATTGATAGCTTCATAGCTGGTGCCGCTTGGTGCAGATGAGGACATCTGCACACCATATGGGGTCATAGATACTTCGTTTATTAAGCTTTGAATGAGCTTGTTATGGCTAATGAAGCATAAAATTACTGTTATAATAGAGATGTTTAAAAGTTGAAAAAAGTGAAAATTGTAATTGAATTTTCCACATTTTACCATTATATTATATGTAGGATATAAAAAGGAAGAGTGATTAGAAAGAGGAAAAAAATTGCCAGGCACGGAAAGAAAAATCTTGACGAAAAATAGATGATAAAAAATAAAGCATTGATAAATTGAAAGAAGGAGAAAAGATGGTCAAGCTGAGATTGAGGCGGATGGGTGCAATTGACCAGCCCTTTTACCGTATAGTAGCTA
>JAKQQL010000371.1:0-16044 GCA_029564175.1 Candidatus Cloacimonadota bacterium | reverse complement strand
TGAATTCATGTGATATGATTACAACTATCGATAATACCAATATTGGTACTGCAACTTCTCCAAAAGATATTGCCTTTAACTATGCAAATGGTGAAGATGTATCTGCTCTTGTAGCAACATTAGAGCTTAATAGTCAATTTGATCCTGCTTTAGTTAAAATTTTCACCGCTGTAGAAATGGGTGATGCAGGTACTGATGATACAGTTCTTGGAGTTTTAGCAGATGATGGTTACGAAGCAATGCTTGATTTTATCGCTGACGGTGCTAACGGAGAAGTAATTACTTATACAGGAGATGAAACAGGCGGTACTTTTGATGCCCAAGATTATACAGGAACAAATTATATTGTTTTGGCTAGTGATGATCTTTCAGATAATGCACACCAACAAAATGCTCAGCTTGTATTCTACAGTATTGTTGCTACTGAAGCCGTAGCTACAGCTGCAAATCTGACAGCATTCTCAGCAGAGATTGATGGAACTGTATATCCTGGTCATTTAAACACGAATGCAAACCCAGATGAATTTGTCATCAGTGTTCCTGTTGCTACTACAGATGTTCAGTTAGCTGGAGCACATATATACTTTGCTCATGATGGACTTGGCTTATATGATGCAGCAGTAGCAGGTAATCTTTACGCTTCAGGCGCAGCATTTGATTTAAGTGCGAACAACCCTGCAAGTTTTTGGGTAGAAGATGTCAATGCTGCTGCCTCCAGAACTGAATATGTGATCCGTGTCGTAAAAGCAGGTGCAAGCCGTAGTGCAAAATCTGCTGAATATGTACAGAACAATGTCAGAAAATCTGTTAAACCTGCAAAAGTACAAAATGACCGTACAGACCCATTTGGTAAAGTAAAAGTATTACCAAACTCTCATCTGGTCATTGGTAAAATAACTGCTAACGGATCAGCTGTTGATACAGCTTATGTTGTGGCAGCTTATGTAGGTGAAGAACTACGCGCTAAACAAAAAGTAAAACGCGTTGAAGGTCAGACTTATGCATTCGTACTGGTTAACACAGTCACTGCAAACGAAACCATTACCTTCAAACTGTGGAAACCAGGATCCGAAGTGGTAACCTTTATCAATACCCTTCAGTCCATCCCTGGTGGCAGAACTGGTACTGTTCAAAACATGTACGCTTTCAATATCAATGCGGTTTCAGGTGACGATGTCGTAGAACCTCTATACATCAATGAACTTCGTACTAACTACCCTAACCCATTCAACCCTACCACAACCATAGAATTCAGTCTGAAAGATAATCAGAATGTCTCATTGGAAGTCTTCAACATCAAAGGCCAGAAAGTGAAAACTTTAGCTAAAGGTATGATGGAAAAAGGCCGACATACTATTATATGGAATGGTACAAATGATCACGGACAAGCAGTTGGATCCGGTATCTACTTCTACAAAATGGATACCAAAGGCTACAATAAAGTTCGTAAAGCTTTACTCCTTAAGTAAGAAGTAGTACGCCAAGGAGAACGACAAGGGACCGCAAGGTCCCTTGTTTTGTTTTGCAGTCAAATTCCCCTCTTTGGAGGGGAATACTGGATGGTAGTTCTGTTGTAGCGCAAGCAACTTGCTTGCGTAATTCACCTCACGCGGAGAAAAGAAAACATTCCCCTCCCGTGGAGGGGTGGCACGGAGTGACGGGGTGGTAAGTTCACCGTACTACAAGCATTTTGATTGTAGAAAGCTGAAAGTGTATCGTAAGCTACCAGCTTGAGAAATCCTTTGTGATCTTCGGTTTTATAGCGTCAGTGCCGGGGTGGTACGCTAAAAAATACCCTGATAAAGCCATGTTTATACAATGGTGAAACATAAAACATCAGGGGAATATATTTTTAATAATCCTTCAGTATAAATGAACTTACCACCCCGTCCCAAAGGGACACCCCTCCACAGGAGGGGAATTTACCCGTACAACAATCATCCCTGATTGTTATTTTGTGCTGCAAACAGGGATGTTTGCACTACGGGTGAAAATCTGCAAACAAGGATGTTTGCACTACGGTTTTTAAAAAACTTGACAAAGAAAGCATATTTTGTATAATTAGAAAAAGGAGTGGATAATGGAAAAAATAAAGAGAATACCCTACGGCAAATCAGATTTTGAATATGTGAATTTTCATAATGATTATTATGTGGATAAAACCATGTATATCCCTGAACTGGAGAAAACCCCCTACATTTTCCTGATTCGTCCCCGCCGATTTGGCAAATCTCTTTTTCTAAGTACCCTGCATTCCTATTATGATTTAAAATACAAAGCGCGCTTTCAGGAGATGTTCCACGATACCTGGATTCTGGAAAACCCGACAGAAGACAGAGGGAGATACATGGTGTTGTATTTCAATTTTTCGGCTGTTCTGAAGGAAAAAGAGAAGATTCAGGAGGATTTTAACCACTATTGTCTGCTTGAAATTGACACCTTTTTAAACAAATATAAGGATTTTATCCCGGCAGAGGTTTTCAATGAACTGATAAAACCTTATCCTGCCCATGAAAAACTGCATATTTTAGCCAGTAAATTACGCGAAACAGACTACAAACTCTATCTTTTCATCGATGAATACGATAACTTTACCAATACTTTACTGACAAATTTCGGTGAACACGAATACAAGAGAATCACCCGCCAGGCAGGTTATTTCAAACAATTCTTTACCAATTTGAAACTCCTGACTTCTGGCACCGGTTCGGGTCTTGCCAGACTTTTTATAACCGGTGTATCGCCTGTTACCATGGATGATGTAACCAGCGGATTTAATATAGGAGATAATATTTCACTGGATTTCCGTTTTAACAATCTTCTCGGCTTTACTGAAAAAGATGTAAACGATATGTTGAATTACTATATATCAGTAGGTGAACTGACAATAAACAAAGAAAAAAGTCTTACTATCATGAAAAAATGGTATGATCATTACATTTTTTCTGTTGAGAGTACGGAATCTCTGTTTAATCCTGATGCTGTTTTATATTTTATAAATAAAGCCATTCGTGCCGGGAATATCCCCGCTAATCTCATTGATGACAATCTCCGTATGGATTACGGCAAGCTCCGTTACCTGATTATCATGGATAAAAAACTCAACGGAAATTATGAGAATCTGTCACAGATTGCCGAAGATGGCGGGATTGCCTCTGACATCGTAACCAGTTTTCCTTTTGACCGCATCGCCAATCCGGATAATTTTATCTCGTTGCTCTACTATTTCGGGCTACTGACCCATTCAGGGCGAACGATCAAGGGCAGGCCCTGGCTGGTAATCCCCAACGAAACCATTCGCCGGATGATCTTTGAATATATCCGCGAATCCATCTACTACGCTTACAATTTCTCCTTTGATATCCTCAAACTGAAAAATAATGTGGCTGACCTGGCATATACCGGAGAATTCAAACCGGTCTTTTATTTTATCGAATCCCTTCTCAAGACGCAAACCAAACTCCGTGATTATATGGACAGCGAAAAAGTCGTCAAAGCCTTTTATCTCGCCTATCTCAATATCTACGATTTCTATGTCGCTGCCTCCGAAGAAGAAATGAATAAAGGCTATGCCGATTTGATTTTAAAACCCTTCACTGCCCGTTACCCGGATATGGAATATGCCTACCTTATCGAATTCAAATACCTGCCCCGTTCCCTCAAAGATAAGGCACTTCAGGAAGCACTCGCTGAAAAAATAGCCACTGCCGAAAAACAGCTGAGTCAGTATGCCAATGACGACTTCGCCTGCAAAATGCTGGCACTGCCTCCCTATGGTCAAATCAAACTCAAAAAGTTGATTATCATCTTCCACGGCTGGGAGCTTGCCTATTGTGAGGAATTTTTTTAGACAAGGATATTTAATAAAGAGGATAAAGAGAACAAGAGATAAGGATTGGAGTTAAAAAACTATAGTTTAAAATTCCCATCCCGTGGAGGGGTGCTCCGCAGGAGCGGGGTGGTACGTTCTCCGTACTGCAAGCATCCTGCTTGGAAAAAGCTGAAAGTGTAACGTAAGCTACCAGCTTGCGAAATCAACCTCACGCGGAGACGCGGAGGCGCGGAGAAGAGAACAAAGAGACAGTGTTTTGAGTTAATAATTCGTAAAAAAACTGTATCACAAACTGCCTGCTTGAATAAAACAGCAGCATAGCTGCTATCGATTGGTAGCCAGACCTGGCAAGGTCTGGTAAGGTTCACACAATACGATGGCACCGTAGGTGTCTCCGAATAAAGTTTATTGTAAACGACCAGGATGGTCGTTTTACACATTATTATTTCATTAAGATCATTTTCTTGGTGATACTGGATGTACCAGATTGCAAACGGTAGAAATATATGCCAGATGATACTTTTTTATTCTGTTCATCGATACCATTCCAGGTGATTTCATGGGTACCGGCAGTCTTCACCTCATTGACCAGAGTAGCGACCTTTTGCCCTTTGATGTTGAAGATAGAAAGCTCAGTTGCACCAGCATTTTTCAGAGTATAGCATATCTTTGTGGAAGGATTGAAAGGATTGGGGTAGTTTTGAGAAAGACTGATCTGATTTAAACTGAGGCATTCATCATTATGATTCGTAAAAGGATAGATACTGATTTTTTGCAGGTAGTAGTTGTAATTTGATTGAAAAACGGCATAGAGGCTTTCATTGTTGATTTTTATCTTAAAAGCAGTTTCTCCATGCGGATTGGTATTTGTGAAGAGTGGAGTAGGTTCTCCTGTTGCTATGCCATTTTCATCGAAAATCATATAGGAATCATGTAAAAGCTGATAATAATCATTTCTTAAAGCTTTTGTAACGAAGAACTTGTCCTGCATCGGTAATGCCTCTTCTATATATCTAAAATAGGGGTGATCAATCGTTTGGAAGGTATCAAATCTGGGGATTAGTTCATTATTCTGATATTCGAAGACCCATTTTACGATTTGATTTGAGTAGTTTCCAATGATATAAAGTCTTTCATCAAAGAGGATATGCGCAACATATTTGTCAGTGATATCTATTAGCGTTTGTTTGTTTTGGATGATATTTCCGTTTTCGTCCAGTACGGTATATTGAATATTCTCTTCATCGTATAAAATGCAGAGGTATGAATTTTGCACATGGAAGACCTTCACATTTGACCAGTTATTACGTTCATATCGGAAAATTTCTACGCCATTCTGAGGCCAGTTCTCAGCAGGATTAGAATCATGGTCAAAGAGATATAGTTTAAAAAGTGTTTTGCTATCAAACAGGCTTTTTTTAATGAGGAGATTCTCTTCAGGGCAGGGTAGTTCGTAATAAAAAATTTCATTGAATACATTATCAAAGATTAATTTCCCACTAATATCCCATTGTAATTCATCATTTGTCATTTTTTGGGAATAAATGTGATTCTCTTTATCATAATAGAAATAATGAGTATTTCCCTGAGTCATAATCTGAGGGCTTATTATCCCTTGATGCAGGATAATGCCTTTATCCGGATACATGGGGCGTCCGTTAAAGCCATTTATTTTTTGGATATAGGTATTTTGATCGATGTTACGGTTAGGGACTTCATCATCAGAAAAATAAGCATATTGGTTTAAATAATGATTTGGATCTTCTGACCATACGATGTAATAATGACCCTCCTGATCTTTAAATGTGCCATGAATCAATTGCCCATTTTGTCCTTTGTATAAGGGTCTGCCCCCCTCTTCAAGTAATAAAATCCCCTCCTGATTGATCAGTTGATAATAGATTTCGTATTGATTATCCGATATGTTTTTCCATATCATAAAGGTATTTTGACCATTCCATTGATGGAACTCATTTCTCAATTCCATCATTTGTGCCTTAAAGATTTCATGTTTAATCTGTTTGTTCTGAGGCTCAAACTCATTTTTCTGGTACAGGATGCTGTACTGATGATCATTCGTCAGTTCTAAATAATAAACATGATTATTTTTGTAGAAGGTTAATGGTAAAGCTTTCTCAAAATTATGAGTCCAATCTTCTGATAAAAGTTTAGGCGTATCCCAGTAAAATGTCCCATCATCACTGATTCGCTGGAAAAGAAGCTTAATATAATAAAAACTTGAACCAATATATTTTTTCTCCTGCCAGACGACATTGATATAGTGATCAGGTGTGATACTTATCTCTGAACAGCAATACGGATTATAGATATTGCCAAATGAAATCGGCTGTGGCCATACAGGATTGCCTGTTACGCTGATATTCTGCAACAGGATCTGAGAGTCTTTATGATACATCAGAATCAAATTATTGCCACTTGTTTTAACCGAATTAAGATTTGTATTGTATGCAGTCAGTAATTCAATCCCGTCAATATTCCAGAGGTTTTGACCTTCCTGAGAAAACTTATTGGCTTTGTAATGTGTAAAATCACGACCCGTAACCACAATATGACCCAGATCCAGTTCATTAATATACATTGGAAACTGCATACTGATTTGCCTTGTCCAAAGGACTTCAGCGTTATGAGCGTACTTTGTCAGACTTCCGGATTTCAATATATAAAAAGTGCCATCTCCAGATACATGAAAATCATAACTATAACTCGAATCATCCGGAAAAGGAGTTGTTAGTTCTCCGGCTGAGCTGATATGTTTAATAAAATCAATATTTTTATAAGAGGAGATATAAGCCCCTCCTCTGTTATCAGGCTTAAAATAGGTGATTTTTGAACCGTATCCATAAAGGATGAGAGGTGCTTCCCACAATAAATCTCCATTTAAACTGAGCTTTTGAACTTTGACAATATTGAATTGATACAGTAATACTGCAATAATTACACTATGAGAATCTGATTGAATAATTCTACAATCATTATAGGGAGAATTCATAGGGTTCTCATTCAATAGTTTAACTCCCTTTTCTCCCCATTGTTTGACCCCATTAAAACCAAGATATTGTGCAAACATACCATCTCTTGTATGCACGACATTTACGACTCCATTTGGAAGTACCAGACTGCCATTAAAGGAGTATAATATGTCATTTTTTGCCATATAAGCCGGCTGAACCCATTCTTCTGCTGCTGTTAAACACTGTAGTGCCAGTGCCAATACAATAATCATTAACAATTTTTTCATTTTTTCCTCCTTAATTTTGATTACAATTCGTACTACGAGCATCTTGCTTACGGCCTTTCTACAAGCGGGACGCTTGTAGTACAATAACCTACCACCCCGTCACTCCGTGCCACCCCTCCACAGGAGGGGAATTATCTCATTCATCATTCATAACTCATCATTCACAATTAAACATACCGGCCATCCAAGGGAGGGGAATGCTCACAATTATCTTTTATTCCACACTATTAATACTGATGACTTTTCCATTTTCGACTTTAAAGACACGCCAGATGTTGCCTTTTTGTTTTTTGGGGATTTTGATTACATTCAGCAGTTGCCCATTGCCATAGACTTTGACGCAGGCTTTAGATTTTGACAGAGCTGATGAGTTTCTATCACTGCGATTGCTGTAATCTTCAACAAAGAATTCATACATGCCGTCTTGTTCAACTCTGGTAACGGTGATGGTTTCTGGTCCATAGCCGTTGGTATCATCTCTATCGAGCTGTCCTCTGCCGTCAGAAAGGGTTCTGGTGTTTCGGTAAGAGATATGATAAGCCCCTTTTTTTTCGAAGTGTGCATCCAGATCATTTGGTTTTTTATCCCAGTCCAGCACAACACGAAAATAATTGATATCCATAACAGGAGATACGGAAAATCGGTTAAAAAACAAGGTGCCGGCATTGATTTCGACATCAAAAGTGGATTGAATGTATTTATCCGCTTTAAATACAATTGTTTGGATATATTCATCTTCCTGAGGTAAAAAGGTGATTTTGCCATGATGGTCTGTTTTTTGCGTGCCAATGCCATCCAGTAAAACATCTCCATTGACGATTGGCTCCCCATTTAAAGCATTAAAGAAATATATACTCAGTTCACCCGTCTCAATTTCATTAAAGGCATCATCGGCTTTGTCAAGGGCAAAAAGGCTGAACACTGTAATGATGAAGGCCAAAATCACACACATTTTTTTACACATATTTTCTCCTTTTTAGAACATTTATTCTGTATCATACCGCTATCTTCTGAAATGTCTTCAGAATTAGATTTGTATTTATAATTTGTGTAAATGACTGGTACACAGAATTCTGAGAAATCTGCAGGATGAATCCAATCATTATATCGACACTTAGGTTTTATTATTATATTCCTCATTTTGCTAATATAACAAAACTTTGGTTTTTATGTCAAGAAATATTTTTTATTTTTTGTAATTTAGCAGGGATGAAAGAATGATGGAGATGCTGGTCATTCGAAACGCTTAATTTCTGCAGGCGAATTACTTTTTCAGATACAGGGACAGAAGCGGTGTAAAGCGTAGCATGCTTTTGACAAAGGGGATTTCCATGTTATCTCTTTCCCAGTGGAAAGGGTCATTGGGATGTTTTTTTTTATAATAAATGCCTAAGAGAGACTTGACCTTTTGATTGTTTATGAGACAAGTCTCTAACTCAGGAGCGGCTCTGAGCCCAAAAGGATAGGAAAAGAGTGCAATGGGCTGATTGAGCAAAATGCTCAGCTCAGAAAGTGAACCTTCGACTTCTTCACTCAATTCAACATCTGTCAGTTTTGAACACACCGGATGGCTACGGGTATGAGAGCCAAACTCAATATTTTGATTCATGGCATCATGGATTTGATCTGTGTTCATATAAACCGGATGATCTGAGAGATACTGATGAATATCAGGCATCCTGGTATATTCCCATAAAAATGTGCAGAAATCGTCTTTTTGAGCCATAGGCCAGTTGAGACTCCATTGCATGAGATTATTTTGAGGTAATTCCAGATGGTAATTTTCACAAAGACTGAGAATCGCATTCTGTAAGTGCTGAGAGCGCTGTTTTGAAATCAAATCAAGTTTGTTACGCCACATGAGCTGTTGATTATTCACACAAGAACTGATCAGGAAAACAGTTGCCGGTAAATGATACTGCTTGAGAACAGGCAGGGCATGCTGATAAAATGAGACAAACCCATCATCAAAGGTGATACACATTTTCCCTTTTAAGGATTGACCCTCCTGATTGAGCTGAATCGCCTGACTAAGAGAGATTATCTCATATTTTCGTCTCAGAAAAGCAATTTGCCATTTGAATTTATTCAGCGATACTGCAGAACTATTTCCTGCCGGTTCAGGCTGGATGTGATGATAGTAAATAATTCTCAGGTCTTGCATCGGGTTAGCCATTTTTACTGATACTTTTGTATTTAGAAAAGAATATGTAGTATGTGATTGCCGATAAGAGATAGGCGATGATCGTGATATAGAAAGAGAAGGCAAAAGAGTATTTTTCGATAATCAATCCGCCTACCCAGGCACTGACTGTCCAGGCTCCCTGCCAGCCAAGTGTTGAAATCGCATTGGTAAAAGCCTGTTCCTGAGGTCTGACCAGTTCCATCTCAAAATTGGCACTGATCGGCAGATTCATATTCATCAAAGTCCCCCGCATAATAAATGCCACTACTGCCAGCGGTAAAAATCTGGACATTGCTAAAATCAGCATAAAAGGGATGGAGAGTAATTCGGTCAGTACAATACTTTGAATCATTCCGAATTTCTTGGTGAGATAAGGTGCCATCATCATTCCCACAAATAAAAATATTTGCATAATCGAAAAGAAAAAACCAATCCGTTCAGAACCCAGATTAAATTCATTCTTAAAATATAAATTCATAAAAGGGATGACTAAGCCAGCTCCCAGCCCAACAAGGAGTTTGGGAATCATCAGGCGAATAATCAGAGGCCAGTTATAATGTCTAATCTGAGTGAAGAGCCCTTTGGATTTTTCAGTGATTTTAGCCTGTTTAATAGATAAAAAGGGGATAATGGAAATCATTGTACCCGCAATTGAGATATACAAAGCCAGTTCATAAGCCACTTTCAAATCGCTACTGATACCCGTTGAGAGTATTAGTTTTGGCAGATAACCCCCAATGATAAATCCAATTAGCTGAGACAGCATTGTCAAGGCTGAATTGATACTAAATAAATAAATGCGCTCACTCTTGGTGCTGTTTCGCATAAAAAAGGGAGCAATACAGACCCTGTAAACCGTGATAAAGGAATTGGCAAAAAACATAAAAACAAAGATTAAAGACAATTCTTTGCTAAAAATAGACATGAAATAAGATAAGCAGGCAAAAATAGTCGAATAAACCAGGATTTTTTTTACATGTATCTTTTCCAGCAAAATTGCTGCCGGTATGGCAATCAGGGCAGAGCCCAATGAACCCCAGGAAAGTACCTGCCCAATCTGAGACTCGCTAAACTGATATTCTTTCAGATAGAGATTAAACAGTAAACTAAATACAGACAAACCGATCCCGCCAAAAATACCACCTACCAGAAATAGTTTTGCATTTCTGGAAAACAGCTTTGCATGAATCAAATACAGTTTAAAAAAATTAAGCATGTATTTATCCCTATCCTTTCTTTATTGTGTAATGAACATCCTTAATTAAATATCCACTCTGTCATGACCCAAAATATATTGCCCTGAAAAACTGTAAAGGTTTTTTAAAAAATCTGTGTGATTTACTGATTAAAAGAAGTAATAATAGTAACTACCCGGTAGCTTGTTGATATTCAAAAAAAACATTGACAGGGTAGTTTTTTTTATTATACTAATTACTAAGCGATATTGTAAGGATTGATTATGAATAAAGACTTATATCAGCATATCATATTATCAGCTCCATTTGGTTTTGCATACCATCAGATTATTACAGATGACAAGAATATCCCGATTGACTATCGTTTTATTGAGGTTAATCCAGCTTTTGAAAAACTAACCGGTCTGAAAGCCGCAGACATTATCTCAAAGACCGTATTAGAAGTGATTCCAGGTCTCAAAGACGCTGAATTTGACTGGATAAGCTTTTATGGTGAGATTGCACTGAACGGGGGAGAAAAGACTTTTGAACAGTATTCTGAGCCACTTGGAAAATGGTTTAAAGTGCAGGTACATAGTCCCTTAAAAACCTATTTTACAACGATTTTTACAGATATCAGTCATGAAAAAAATCAAAATGATGAGCTTACCGGATTTTTCAATGTCAATCTGGATTTGCTATGTATTGCTGACTTAGAAGGTCATTTTATCAAAGTGAATAAGGAGTGGGAATATATACTGGGTTATAGTGTTGAAGAGCTTCAGCATCGCAAATTCCTGGAGTTTGTTCATCCGGATGATATGCAGAGTACCCTGGAAGTGATGGGCTCTCTTGGCAAGCAGGAATCCGTACTCAATTTTGTAAATCGTTATCTGTGTAAAGATGGCACTTATCGCTTTATTGAATGGCGTTCTCATCCTCATGGCAATCTGATTTATGCGGCAGCCAGGGATATTACTGAACGATATATTATGGAACATGATTTGTTAGCCAGTGAAACAAAATTCAGAGCCTATATGGAAAATGCGCCGCTGGCGGTCTTTGTCAGTGATTATCAAGGGAATTTTGTCGAAGTCAATCCTCAAGCCTGTAACATAACAGGTTATTCAAAAGACCAGATTTTGCAAATTAAAATAAGTGATTTAATCGATGTTGATTCAAGAGATAAGGCATACCTGCATTTTCAAGAGACCATATCAAAAGGGAAGGCTTACGGGATTTATAAAGCAAAGAAAAAAGACGGGACTCCTTTCTGGCTCTCTGTCAACTCTTCAAAAATTAATGATAAATTATTGATTGCCTATTGTGATGATGTTACTGATGATATTCATTTAAAAGAAAAACTAAAGGAAAAAACAGAACAGTTTGAGCTGGCAATCAATGGGTCAAATGATGGGATATGGGACTGGAATATTTTAGATAATACTTTATTTTTATCCAGCCGTTGGAAAGAGATGCTGGGTTATCAGGATGATGAGTTAAAAAATGAGTTCTCAAGTTTTGAATCATTACTTTGTGAAGTTGATAAGCCATATGTATTAGATTATGTTGATCGTTACTTAAAAGGTGATACAGACAAATATGATTTAGAATTCAGAATGAAACATAAGAATGGTGAAATGATCTGGATTCATGCGAAAGGTCAGGCTTTACGCAATCAAGATGGAATCCCCTATCGCATGGCAGGTTCTCAAACCGACATTACGAAACGAAAAATAACTGAAGAAGCGCTGAAAAAAAGCGAAGAACAATTAAAATTGACGCTCGAAGTAACCGGTGACGGAATATGGGATTGGGATCTTGTTCATAATAAAGTGGAACATAATAGCAGATGGTGTCAGATTTTAGGACTTGATGCATCGAAAAAGGTGCATGATCTCGAATTCTTTATCAGTTGTATTCATCCGGAGGACAGGGAACTCATTTATAAAAAAGTTCAGGAAACTTTAAAAAATGGAATCAAATATGACAGTGAACATCGAATGTTAAAATCAGATGGGAAGGTCGTCTGGGTACATGACCGGGGGGCAGTAGTTCAATATGACGATGCGCACCAGCCAGTCAGAATGCTTGGCAGTATTACCGATATCACTGAAAGAAAATTGTATGAAACGGCCTTACGTGAGAGTGAAGAACGGCTGAAAACCTTTTTTACCCAGTCACATGCCGGCATTTTTTTCATGATGCTAGATGAACCTGTTGAATGGAATCAGCGTACAGATAAAGAGAAAACGCTGGATTATATCTTTTCACATCAACGCATGGTAAAAGTCAACAAAGCGATGCTTGAGCAGTATCATACTGAAGAAAAAGATTTTATCGGATTGACTCCAAATGATTTCTTCGCTCATGACATTGCCTATGGTAAGGAAATTTGGCGTACCTTTTTTGACCAGGGACATTATCATTTTGAGACAAATGAAAGAGCCTTTGACGGATCTCAACTGTGGGTGATGGGTGACTATGTGTGTTTATATGACGAAAAAGGCAGAATTACAGGTCATTTCGGGATTCAGAGTGATATTACGGAACGAAGAGTAATGGAAGAAAAACTGGCTAATAATGAAAAGAATTTCAGGAACTTTTTTGAGACACTGGATGATTTGATATTTATTGCGGATAAAGAAGGGAAAATTTACCATACAAATTCTGCGGTTAGCAAAAAGCTGGGTTTCACAGATGAAGAACTTCAACAGATGCACGTTCTGGATGTGCATCCAATAGATAAAAGAGATGAAGCAACGGACATATTTACCCGGATGTTTAAAGGAGAATTGGGAGTATGTCCTTTACCATTACAGAAGAAAAATGGCGAATATATGCCGGTAGAAACACGCGTCTGGTTTGGCAACTGGGATGGAATGGATTGTATTTTCGGTGTTTCCAAGGATATTTCCAAAGAGCAGGAAGCCCTGCAGATGTTTAATAAACTCTTTAACAGCAATCCGGCACTGATGGCATTGACTTCAATTGAGACAGGAAAATATCTGGAAGTCAATGATGCTTTTCTGAAGACACTTGGATATACAAGAGATGAAGTCATCGGACATTCTGCAAAAGAGCTTGATATCACCGCTGACCCTGATAAAAAAGATCTTTATGCGTCAGAGCTCAAAGAAAAAGGATTCCTTCGTAATCGTGAATTGAAAGTGAAAACGAAGGATAAACAAGAACTTTATGGTTTATTCTCAGGTGAACTGATTGAAAATCAAGGAAAAAAATATTTCTTAACAGTGATGACAGACATCAGTGTGTTGAAAAAAGTGGAAAATGAACTCAAGATTGCTAAAGATGAGGCAGAATCTGCCAATAAAGCCAAATCAGAATTTCTGGCAAACATGAGTCATGAAATCAGGACACCGCTTAATGGCGTTATTGGTTTTACTGATTTGTTGTTGCAAACACCACTTACAGACACTCAGAAACTATATGCAAAAAATGCCGGCACTTCTGGTAAAGCCCTCTTAGGTATTATCAATGATATTCTGGACTTTTCCAAGATTGAAGCTGGAAAACTGGAGCTGGACGTCGTTAAGACCAATTTGTTTAATTTGCTGGAAGAAACAATCGATATTGTCAGATATCAGGCAAACGAGAAAGACCTGGAGCTGATACTGGATATTCAAGCCGATATGCCTGAGAATGCAATGTTTGATCCTGTAAGACTTAAACAGATCATCATCAATTTACTCAATAATGCCGTAAAATTTACCGAAAAAGGCGAGATTATTCTAAAAGTGATATTTAAACCTTTGAATGAATATGTCGGCAAATATGACTTCACAGTCTCAGATACGGGTATCGGAATAAAAGAAGAACAGCTTAGTAAACTGTTTAAAGCTTTTTCACAGGCTGACAGTTCGACTACCCGTAAGTTTGGTGGGACCGGTCTTGGCTTGATTATCTCAGAAAAACTGGCTGAGAAAATGAATTCAAAGATAGATATCAGCAGTGAATTTGGGAAAGGTTCTGTGTTTGAATTTACAATAGAGACCGGATATCAGAAAAATATGCAGGAAGAGGATGCCAGCCCGATAGTGTACCACCATTGCCTGGTAATAGATGATAATCCTCAGGCAGGAAACATTCTGAAAGCAAATCTGATTTCAGCAGGTTTAAAGTCTTCTTATGCCGAAAATGGGGTTGAAGCATTTAAGATTTTAGATCATGAGCCACTGATTGATTTGCTGATTATCGATAAAGAAATGCCTTATATTGATGGGGTAGATCTTATTAAAAAACTGAGATTTTCTAATTCTGAACGCTACCAGAAAATAGAAATCATTTTGCTGAAGAGTATCAATGACAGCTCTGAGAATCTGAATCTTGAGGCGAGATTTAAGCCTGTTCAAATCATGCGCAAACCCCTCAAAATCAGGAAACTGCTCCATCTTCTCAAATCTCAGAATGAACAGATTATAGAAGATACACAAATCTTGCAGAAAGAGACAGCCAGTCAGACATTGTTTGAGAAAACCATTCTGATTGCCGAAGATGTCAAAATGAATATGATTTTAATCAAGACAATGCTAACGCATTTATACCCCAATGCCAGAATTCTGGAAGCACAAAATGGCCAGGAAGTACTTCAATTATTAAAAAAAGAATCTATTGACCTGATATTCATGGACGTGCAAATGCCTGTAATGGATGGCATTGAAGTTACTCAACAGATTCGACAGGAAGAAAGCATTTCAGAAAAGCATATTCCAATCATTGCACTGACTGCCGGTGCACTTAAAGAAGAACAATTCAGATGTATCAATGCAGGAATGGACGCCTTTGTTACAAAACCTGTTCAGGAAGAGACGATCAGACATATTACTGATCAGTATCTGATGCGCTATGATTTGCCTGAACGGTATGCTGAGCATGAAAAAAAACACCTGCCTACAGAGAAGGGAGATCATTTAATGGATGAAGAAACTCAAACAAATGACCTGCTTACTGAGGATAAAGATTTCACTAAACAGGCTGATTTGACGCCTAAGCACACAGATTATGGCGGAACAGAAATTCATTTCAATAAACAGGAACTTTTGGAGAGAGTCTCAATGGATCAGGATTTTTACCGGCAGATGATGGTCATCTCTCTTGATTTTTCGGATTATATAGATAGTTTAAAACAGGCTTTCGAAGTAAATGATGAAAAAGCCATCAAACAGATAGCTCACCGCATCAAAGGCTCTGCGATGAATATGTCATTTAACAGGCTGATTGCTTTAGCAAAGTTAATCGAATATCCGGAAAGAAATCCGGAATACCAAAGAGAAGAAATCTTTCAGCAATTGCTCAGGGAATGGGAAATTTTGGAACAAATCATACGGGCAGAACTGGCAGATAAAAAGTGATAAGAACTCAACCAGACTCTCACTCTGTAGAGCAAGCAACCTGCTTGCTAAGTAACGTTTCATATTTGGTACTGCACAAACCCTTTGTAGAGCAAGCAACCTGCTTGCTATGTAAAAGCATAAAGATGGTTCAACGCAAACTGGTAGTAGAGCAAGCAACCTGCTTGCTAAGAAAAAACATAAAGCTCATACTACGCATACCCCTTGTAGAGCAAGCAACC
>JAKQQL010000337.1:0-1268 GCA_029564175.1 Candidatus Cloacimonadota bacterium | reverse complement strand
AAAAAATCTTACTAGAAATCGAATGAAAAAAATAATAATCACCGGTGCAACAGGTATGATAGGTGCCAACCTGGTTAGAGTTGCGCTTGCACATGACTGTTCGGTTCTCTGTCTTGTAAGAAAGAACTCTCCAAAATTAAGTAATATTCCAGATGATCCTAGAGTCAAGATTCTTTTTGCTGACGTTGAAGAATATGCCAATCTAAACATTGATGAGAAGCATGATGTTTTCTTTCATCTAGCTTGGGAAAAAACCTTTGGGGATTCTCGTGATGATGTTTTTGCTCAGCTAAAAAATGTTGATTATTCAATGGATGCAATCCGGCTGGCTCATCGTTCAGGATGTTCTTCCTTCATCGGTGCAGGATCTCAAGCTGAATATGGCCCGGTTACAGTACCTTTGTCTGAACATACTCCAATAAATCCTCAAAGCGGGTATGGAGTCGCAAAATACTCAGTTGGAAAGCTTGGTGGATTATTATCAAAAAGTTTGGGTCTTCGATTCAATTGGATTAGAGTATTAAGTATCTACGGAAGTATGGATAATCCTTATACATTGATCATGTATGCAGTCAGAGAAATGAAAAAAGGCCAGTCTCCGGAACTTACAAAATGTGAACAGATTTGGGATTATCTAAACGAGATTGATGCTGCTAAGGCTTTTTTTGCTGTAGGTGAAAAAGGTGTTGATCAAAAGACATACATTCTGGGATCAGGATCAGGAAGAGAATTAAAAACCTATATCGAAGATATTAAAAGTTTAATTGGATTTGGACCAGATATCTTGTACGGTAAAAAAGAATATCAAAAAAATCAGCCTATGTTCCTTGTTGCTGATATCACCGAACTGAGTAATGATACACAATGGCAACCTGAAATTGATTTTATTGATGGGATGTCATTTCTCCTGTCAAAGTATGATTGTTGTACGAATTATCAATAAGGAAAAGTATGCATAACAAAAAATACTTGCTTTCTATTGCAATACCGACATATAATCGTGCGTCTTTTCTTAAGGGAGCTTTAGAAAATATCACAAGTGATGATTCATTTGATGATTCAATTCAAATAATTATCTCTGATAATGCATCTACGGATAATACCAAGGAAATAGTCCTTGATTTTGTTTCGCGTTTTCCTCAAATCAAGTATTCGAGAAATGAGGTAAACATTCATGATGAAAACTTTTATAAGGCCTTAGTCTTATCGGATGGAGAATATATAAAACTGCATAATGATACTGTAAGATTTTTACCTGGTTCCTTACA
>JAKQQL010000221.1:0-3657 GCA_029564175.1 Candidatus Cloacimonadota bacterium | reverse complement strand
GGTGGCACCTTTTGGTGTAGTCGATATCACCAGCGGAATCATCTCTTCTTTTTTCAGGTTGTATTCAAAACTAAACTGTTTGTCACTGACCTGTATCTCCTGATTAATGCTTTCGTAGCCTGTCAATTCTATTTTTAGGTGGTGTTTTCCGGCATTACTTTTAAAGATACCATTTGTACCTTTATTCTCTCCATCCCAGAAAATCTGAGCATTTTCAGGGTTTGTTTTAATGATAACTGTTAAATCCTGAGTTTTATTCTTAGCTGTCACTTCCAGTTGATAAACCTGTCCGGATTTAAGGCCATAGATACCATATTCAGACAGGATAATCTCCAGCGGTTTAAAGCCGGTCTTGTAAATATCAAGCACTCTCTCACCTTCTGAGACAAAGACCATATAACGGCCCGGATTGTAATCCATACCGACAACACCAATATTGGATTGGAAAGTCAAACCATCAAGGTCTGTAATAATCAGGATACCGGCACATATCCGGTAACTAGCATCTCTGTGACTCTGTTCAATAATCTGTTCTGGCCTTCTCTCTGCCTGTTTGAGGATGACCATTTCATTCATCTCCTGAGCCAGAAGACTCAGGCATATCATCATAAAAGCAATGATTAGAATCATTTTTCTCATATAGTTCTCCATGAATTCATTTCTTATTTTCAATAACTACAGCCCGTCCTGAAGAGCATGGTATGAATATTTTAAATACAACCTTTTTTTGCCCTGAGATTAGGTATATTAATCATCTTTTCTTTACTGCATTTAGCTTTAGTGCCAAAACTAAATCATTCATAGATAGAAGTCAAGTAATTTTTTATAATGATTTTTAATCTACAAATATTTTTAAATATCTGCATTGTTTAATTTCTATATTAATCAGCAGTTACGGATAAATCCAAACCAGCCTCAATAACTAACCCAGAGATCTCATTACGACATTAAAACAAAATATAATTAAATTTTTTAATATTCTTGAGTCTATATAAGAAAATGACCCTCAATATTGAGGGTCATTCAGTATTTCATAATCCTTTAAATGCCATAATTTTAATAATAATTACGGCCTCCATTTCGTATTTCTTTTATTAAAAGCAAAATTGTTGCTGCTGCAGCTCCACCAACATCTCCTTCATAGCATGCTGCAATATTATCTCTATCAGGTATGCTTTCATTTTTTGTTATATATATTTTTCCATACTGATATATTGCCACAGACCCATATCCTATTTTTATATATCCATTGCCATATTTCCCATATGGATCACCACTAGGTCGCCGACCTAACCATATCATACCGTCCTGATACCATGCATCTGCGTCATTACGAGGTCGCTGACCTATCCAAACTTGTCTGTCAAAATAGCATGCATCTGGGTCATGCGTATCAGGTCGTCTACCTATCCAAAATTTACCCATTTCCATAATGTATCTTCCTTTCTTTTATTATATTGCTCGTTTATATCGGCAATTTATTCTATCGCTTTGGAACTTTATATATTGCGTCTATTTTTATAATACAATATCATAGCAACTAAACCAAGTCTTAAATGTATGTTTTTGCTATACCGCTCTGTCTATAAACTTATTCATATTTCATTCTCTTCCATGTAATTCTGTTAATTATATGTGGTCTCATGATATTCTCAATTCTATCTGAACTTAGATATATTAATCATCTTTTTTACTGCATTTAGCTTTAGTGCCAAAACTAAACGATTCGACAATATAAGTCAAGAAAATTTTTAATTATTTTTTACCCTGCTTTCTGCTTTATGAAGACTAATAAGCTTACCTCATGTATAAAAAATCTCATTATTTATACATATCCCGCTTGACATGTATAGATTCTTTAATTTTTTATACACATCAGGAGGTCTAAATGGCGTTTATTCTAAAACCACTGCCTCCGGACATTGATCCGGAAAGTAAAGTCATACTAAAAAAGCTGGTATCTGCTCACAGACATCTTGCTGAATTAAAAGGAATTTCTGCCAGTGTCCCCAATCAGGCAGTACTCATTAACAGCTTATCTTTACAGGAAGCAAAAGACAGCTCCGCTATTGAGAATATCATCACAACACACTATGAACTGTTTAAAGAAGAACTGTTTTCTGACTTCACGAAGAATGCAGCTGCCAAAGAAGTTGCCCGTTATGTCTATGCTTTAAAGACAGGATATGCATTGATTAAAGACTCCAAAGTCCTTACCAATAACATGATTATCGAAATACAGGCAAAACTGGAAAATTGCAAAACAGGCTTTCGTAAACTCCCTGGTACCGAACTGAAGAACCAGACAAGCGGAGAAACTGTCTATATTCCGCCTCAGTCTCACGAGCAGATCATTAGCCTCATGAATAATCTGGAAGCTTTTATCAATGATGATACGCTTTCAAATATCGACCCGCTGATTAAAATGGCTCTTATTCACTACCAGTTTGAAAGTATCCATCCTTTCTATGACGGAAACGGCAGGACCGGCAGAATCATCAATGTCCTGTATCTGGTACTTAAAGACCTTTTACAGATACCTGTTTTGTATCTGAGCCGTTATATCACCAGAACCAAAGGCGAATACTACAGACTTCTGCAACAGGTGAGGGATAACGACATCTGGGAAGACTGGATACTCTACATCCTTGAAGGCGTTGAACAAACGGCAATCCAGACCACTAAAATGATTCTCTGTATCAATGAAAGCTTCATGAACTATAAGCATCTTATCAGGTCAAATTTCAAGTTCTACAGCCACGATCTCATCAATAATATATTCTATCACCCTTATACAAAAATAGAATTCCTGGTAAGGGATTTAAACATCAGCAGACTAACTGCCAGCAAGTACCTTGACATGCTGTGCGAAGCCAAACTCTTAATAAAAGAAAAAATAGGCAAATCTAACTACTATGTCAATATTGCCCTGTACGATATACTGACCAGATCTGAGGGATAAAAAGTTAATTTATCGTCACAACCATTAGCTTATATTCAAATACTATGCTTCATAAGCTCTTTGCTAAAAATGGGTCTATATGCCTCTAAAAGGCATAAAATATGCACAGATAAAAAAAAATTAAAAAAACACTTGACCAAATCTACATTGTTGAACATTTTTGAATATAGAAGAGGTAATTATGGATAATCCCAAAAAAGAAAAGACAACTATTAACTTGAGTATAGGCTACAGAGCTCCCCGTGAACAGGCAGATTTTCTTCAAATGATGAAACAAAAAGGTTATACAATTACAGATATCATAAGAAGAGCAATCGATGCTTATATTGAGGATTACAACAAGAAAAATAAAAAATAAAAAAAGGTAACCCATCGCCATGAGTTACCTGAAAGGTTTCTAAAATGTTCTATTTTATTATCTTCATACAAGATATGAAAACTGCAGAGTTTTGTCAACAAAAAAAAATACATTTTTCCAAAAAAATTCGTATCAGAGGGCTGTTATGCTTGAACAATTAGGCACAAACAGTACAGCAAGCAATATTCTTGCCCAAGAACACAGCCTCTGCTATTATCATCCTGTGCTGGTTCAATTTTTAAATGATAACATTTCTGCAGCCATTCTGCTTCAGAGAATGATTTACTGGGGAAGTAAACAAAACAATCACTTTTATAAATTCAAAGAGCCATGCCCC
>JAKQQL010000220.1:0-20631 GCA_029564175.1 Candidatus Cloacimonadota bacterium | reverse complement strand
TTCAGCATCTTTATCATTAAAGCGGATATTATCAACCGTTTTTGATTCAATAATTATTACCCGGAAACGAAGTTCGGATTTGTCGAAAAAATAATTTATAATGTCTGCATATAAGTGGAGGTATGCAGGTGATAACTTTTGCCACTTCAGTTCACCTTTTACATTATGCTTCTCTTTGATAGCATTTATTTCGGTTTTGAATGTATCCCGAAACTCGGCTGGCATCCAGATGCCACCAATAGCCGTAAATTTGTGTGCATCCCTTCGGGTCAGGGCTTCCAACCCGCTTTCATCGCAATATACTTCAAAGTTCATATAATGGTTATTAACAAAACATTTGTTGCATTAATCCCTTCTTCCATACCACGGCTTTCTCAATCTGGGTCTGAGTGTGAGTGATTTTATTATCAATGGCTGACAAGAAATAGGCGATTTTGGTTTGTTCCTTTGGCACAGGAATATTCAACAGAACACCTGAGAGTTTTGCTGCCGAAATACTCGAAACCTTTGACCCTTGTGCCTCTTTCATGATTTGTTTTCTTACATCAATCGACTTCATTAAGTACCCACCAAAACCAATTGCCATTTTTGACAAATCTGGTCTTGCCAAGATTGTATGAAGTCCTGAAAGAATCTTCTCATTATTCAGATTTACGAGTTCAATTGATTTGCCAACATCGGTGAGGTCTTCTGAAGCATCTGCAAAGACCAAATCGCCTTTTTTACAATAATTTTCCGCACTAATTCTTCCAATTTGTAGGTCTTCATTGATAAATGGAATCACTTCCTTGGTGATATCAAACAAGGTGTTAAATTTGGTGTGTATGTCCCCATAATGAATGTTTTTTACTTTACCTTTTTCATAGTTTAGATTTTCTCTTGAAAATGAATTGTTGTTTCTGAATGAGTAAATATCACCAAACTTCTTTTTATCCCACATCGGGAACTCCTGCCCGTTATCGTCCTTGAACCTGATTTTCTGTGAAAATATTTTCTGCATCACTCCTTTCTTGTATTGTTCCAGCAGTGTTTTCTTTCGTTTGAGTTGGGATATCTTCTGGTCAATGGCGGTGAAAAATGATGCGATTTTTTGTTGTTCGGGAAGGGACGGTATTCTTAACTGCAATTTTGATAATTGTCCAGCATATAGATGAACAACAGATATTCCCTGTGCTAATTGGGCAATATCAATCTTTTTTTTACTATTCAAATAATACGAAAGAAAAACGCCATTATTAGGTGATTTTATGATATTCAAATCACCACCAAGAGCAATACCCGATTTTAATACACATGATGCTTTAGCGATATCAATCTGTGTTTCACCAGAGGCAGGGATGATAATATCATTGGCTTCACTTAAAACCAAGTTTAAAGTATCAATATTTGTTTTTGAAAATACTGTATCAATTGTTTCATTGTAAGTAGTGTATAATTCACCATACCTTATACACTCTGTTTCTCCTGATTCTGATATGTCTTCTTTTGATATTCCTTTACCTTTAGAAAATTTTGCAATTTCTCCCAAAGAATTATTTATCCAATCCCCTTTAAAATCAGGAAATCTAATTTTCGGTGTGTTTATATTCCCCATCTCTTCTTGATATATAGTAGGTTGCCATTTTTTGGTGTGAAGTTTGGATAATATTTCGTCCGAAACAGATTAAACGTGTTGCTATTCCTTTCAATTAATCCATGCTCTAACATGTACATCAAGGCTATTGACGGACTTCGTGATTCACCCAAACTACAATAAATAAAGACCTCGTTCCCACTCTGCAAGTGCTTGTGAATAAAGTCAAGAGCAGGATTTATCATTTCATCATTTACATATTTTGGGTCATCCCCATCAATCATGTTCAGATAAATAGCATCAGGTTCACGTTTAAACAAATAATAGGGATTGTCTGAGTTACATCCTCTGCCATACCAACCAACAACAGACTGATGGGTCACATATCCACTTGCTCTATTCAGTGCACAGACAATTTTCATGCCTTTTTGACTGGCAAATCTTTGTTCCTCTTTTGAGCCAACGTATAGTTTCAAGTCACCAATTCTTGTCATGGTTAAAACGGTGTTGGGATGTTTAATTCTTTGCAAAATCCAGCAATGGTTTTATCGGTGATTTGCATTTCTGTTTCAAGTTCTTTAAGTTCAGTAGCAACAGCAGCAACATCCACAGATTCTTCCTCTTCAAAAGTGTCAACATACCTTGGAATGTTGAGATTGTAATCATTCTCCCGTACCTCATCCAGACTGGCGACATAACTGTACTTGTCGATTGTGATGCGTTTTGCATATGTATCAACTATCCTGTCAACATCTTCATCACGCAGGTAATTTTGAGTCTTTACCTTTTCAAAATACTGGCTGGCATCAATAAACAGAATATCATCTGGATGCTCCTTACACTTTTTAAATACCAGTACGCAGGTTGGGATGGATGTTCCATAGAAAATATTGGCTGGAAGTCCGATTACCGCATCCAAATAATTCTTTTCTTCAATCAGGTACTTTCTGATATGACCTTCAGCAGCACCCCTGAACAATACTCCATGTGGCATAACGACAGCCATAACACCATTCTCAGCCAGATGGTATATCATGTGCTGAATGAAGGCAAAGTCTGCTTTTGATGATGGTGCAAGTTTCCCATATTCGCTGAACCTGTCATCGGTCATGAACAACGGACTGGCACTCCATTTTGCCGAAAATGGCGGATTTGCGACCACTGCCTCTGCATCCAGTTTGTCATGCTGTGGGTGTTCCAGTGTATCTTCCAGTTTAATGTCAAATCTTGTGTGATGAACGTCATGCAGAATCATGTTCATTCGGCAAAGGTTGTATGTGGTACGGTTACGTTCCTGACCGTAAAACTTTAGCACATCACAAATCCTACCCAACCGAAGGATGAGAGAACCTGACCCGCATGTCGGGTCATACGCAGATTTAATTCGTGTTTTACCCAGTGTAACAATCCGTGCAAGTATTTTTGATGCCTGTTGTGGGGTGTAAAATTCACCTGCTTTCTTACCCGCACCACTGGCAAACTGTCCGATTAAATACTCGTATGCATCACCCAACACATCAATTTTTGATTGTTCCAGTTGGAAATCAATTTTGTCAAGATGCGACAGGACTTTTGCTATTACTTCATTTCGTTGTTCGGCAGTCCTGCCCAGTTTCGTGCTGTTCAAATCCATATCCTCGAACAGGTGGTCGAAATCTTCTTCACTGGCAGTACCCATCGTGCTGTTCTGGATGTTTATGAGGATTTTCTGGATATCTTCAATAATGAAGTTGCTTTCATTCTTGCCATTGCCATTTCCACGTTTGGCAACCTGCCCGAACAATTCTGACGGTTTCAGGAAGTACCCCAGTTTTTCCAGTGATTCTTCTTTTATGGCTTCCAGATATTCCTGACCTTTGGCTGTATCTTCTGATATGTCCAGATATTTTATTTTGTCTTCCTTCAGGATGTCATTGGCATACAATTCCATCTTTTCCGACAGATATTTATAAAAAATAAAGCCGAGAATGTAGTCACGGAATTCATCGGCATCCATTTTACCCCGCAAGGTGTTGGCTATATTCCAGAGTTGCTGGTTTAGTTGTCGTTTTTGGTCTTCGCTCATGTTTTAATTCCCTTATCACCATAAAATGTGTGCACTATTATCAAGGAGTTTTCAAAAAATAAAGATATCATAATTAAAACTTTTGTCCAATTCGATATATTTTTAAAGATTATCTTAAAAACTAAAATTTACGGTAAACCAATCCATTTATGTATATCTCTAACATGACCCATTTCCTTGATAAACAAGGAAACATCCCAAAGCAGATGCCAAAGGAAGCCAGAGAACTGGCAAGTTTTCTTGCACTGGTGGTTGATTCAACAACAAAGACCAGTCACATTACACTGACCGCAACAGAAATCAGATGCTTTCACAAAGGTTGTCATGGAACAATAAACTCTGCACTAAGCAGAGCTAAGGGAGAAATCCGTTGGTATTGTCCGGTATGTGAAAATGAAGGGGTGATAAGCAACTGGCAGGGCACGAAATGGGATAATATTGGGAATAAGGATAAATGATACCCAAAGAGCGACATTAATCACTTGATTACATTTTTATTATGATACCTTGTAACATTCATTAAAAACATTCGTATAAGTAAATGAAAATGTTTTGGTTGTTGTTTTCATTAAAATAATTGGTTCAAAGTAAGCTGGCAAAAACTGCCAGCTTTATTATTTCTATATATAATTGATATTCTGCTATTTATGTAACATTTCAAATTCTTTATCGTATAAGTATAAACAATAAATTACTTAGAAGATGGACAAAAATCATTTAATCGAAGTTTTTAAAAACTTGAATCCATGTACTCCAATGGATGAGGTTGAAACACTATTTTTATTTAATATGATGTTAAATAACACTGACAATTTAAATCAGGAAATTGATGAAATCGATAAGTCATGCTCTGAATACATCCATTTTCAATTAATACTCGAAAGTCAATTGTTGTGTTCTTTTTCAAAAATTCTCAGTGAATCAGCAGGGATTAAATTCACATGTGATGTCCTTCTTTTACTGGCTTTTCATATCAATAGTATTAAAGATATGGAAGTTTATGCATCCTATATCTCTTCAAAACTTCCATATAAAACGTTAGTAAATTTGGATATTTATTGTGAGAAACTATTCCCATGGGGATTCTTTTCTGAAGACCAAATAAATTCACTTTCGCAGGTATTAAAGGTTGGAATGGCTGCATAGTTACTAAGAGACATTTTTACCATATTTTTTACCACAAAGAAAAATGCCGTTGTAATATATTGATTTACAACGGCATCATGTTTAATCAGTCGAGAAGAAGTCTAATACTTTACAATACAAATCCCTCGCCACAAACCAGCAGATATTCTTCTCCAAATTCCGGGACGTCACTACTGCCTTTCCGCCTCAAGAATACTTTCAGATGTTGATACCTATCTGGTTGTTTTCCATCGCATCAACAATTTCCTAAATGGTTTCAGCTTTCGATTATAAATCTCACTCTTTAAAGAAATTTTGAAAATGAATTTGTAAAATAGGGACTATAATGCACATGATGCTGGAAAGATGTGTTCAGGCATATAAGAGAAAACTGTTACCAAATACTATGTGTCCGGATGAACAAATACCAAATTACCTTTTTCTCTTAGTTTATTCATCTTCTGCATACTCAATGCCACATTCTTACCGGAAGAATCAACTTCATAAATCTTAAAAGAAATGTTTGAAGCATTTGCTGAGCAAACAAATGGGTAATTTTTGATTGGCTTATTGTTCCAGAATTCTGTCACTCTATGCTTGGTTGTATAGATAAAGTCAAGGTCTTTCCCAATTACTGTTATGTAAATATTACTGGTTAATTGCTTATCAGAAATTAATTCAAAGCAAAATACATCTTTTGGAAATCTTGGATTAGCTGGGGAAAATGCTATCCCAAGATATGTCTGTTGATTATTAATAATTAATTGACTAATAACCATTTTACCCCAAAATTCATTAAGATTCTTAGGAATCTGCGATATTAAGTTTACCGAACTTATATTTCTCAGATTCAATAGCGTTGGTCTAAAAAGACTATTTTGAGATAGAACTCTTTCTGACTGGAACTCATTGAAAGCATCAATAAAATCTTGGTCTTTTGACAATATAAAAATCTGTTTTTCAGGTTTATTTGGCTCAGGAAGTAAGGCAGAAATGAGCATTAGACTATCCTCTCTGGAAATTCTTGAAGCTAAACATATATCAATAGTAGGCTTATAAAGTGCTTCATGAAAATTGTTATCAGAATATTCAATGTTAAACATTGAGGTAATTTTATTAATCTCAGTCTCTATGTCCTGCTTAATTGCCTCATTAATAGAAAAAAAATCTACGTCATCACTCTTAAAACTATCCTTAAATTTAAAAAGTGTACTGTAATTTGAATGACCTTTCTTTGTATTCTTTGAATTCTCAATTACTTTCCGAAGGAAGTGCTCTCTTTTCCTGATACCTACAAACTCGAAGGCAACATAAACTGAGCTTACTAATTTGATGAATTCTGATTGGCTTAAAAGTTTTATCGATTCTGTTAAACCAGAATGAGTTTCATCAATTAAACAAGCGAGAATATTTGTATCAAGAAAAATTTTTATTTTATAATTCTCGGTAGGATGGTCGCTCCATTTTTCCATAACCTTTTCTTTATTCCTCTTCAATCTGAAAATGCTTTGCAACAAATTCAAAAGAGATAGGTTCTTTGTCCTTGAGTTCATCAATCGCTCTTTGAATTAATAAGAAACATGTCTTAAGAAATATCCTATGATTTCCATTTGTAACCTTGACTAACTCTTCTAACGCAGTATCGTCAAAAGGGAAAGTCGAATCTGATTGATTTCTTGCAAGGTTTAAATATTGAAGCACAAGAACTTTTGCACGTATAAAGTCGAGTGGTTTTAAATCTATAATTTTACCACTTATTCTATCAGCCAGCGGAGGAGAAAACTGCCTAAGCTGACCAAATGCAGGAACTGTCATTGCAAAAACGGAACACCAATTTCTTTCTTTATCAATCAATGCTCTAAGATTTGCGAAGTATCTGTCGATTTCAGATGAAGATAGTCGCCCAAAGGTCACAGCTTCGAACTCATCAACAAGGATATAAAAATCGGTAAAGCCTTGTTCTTTCAATAAATCAAATATTGCTCTTATTATGTATACTTCTTTCTTATCTAAGTCCTTAGCCCCACCTGTAGTAAGGATTTCCCATGTTTTATTTATACCAATGTTATCAGAAAGTAAGTCAAAGAAATAACCTGCAACTGTTGAATTATTATATTTTTTTGTAAAGAAAGAAATAACGTGAACTTTCAACAGGTCTTGAAATTGTTTCTTCTTTTTTACATCCCGTTGGAAATATTGATAGTACCCATCAATAAACTTTTTGTAGTTAATTGTATTCTCAATCGAAAATGGATTATACTTGTCTGACCCAAATAATGAGTACCCATGTGGCAGATATGAATTTAACTCATCTTTAATATTTTGGCTCTTATTAATAAAATCAATAAATGTATTCCACAAATACTTTTTGAAATTTTCTTCTCCAATTTCGTGAATAATTGCACCAATTAGCTCCATTAATTTTGCCCCCGGATTGTCAATATATATCACGTATGGTTTTTTAGGATATTTAAGCTTCTCAGGAAAGCTTTCTAACATGAATTTTATATAAAGGAGCGTTTGGGTTTTTCCGTATCCATAATCACCCCTAATGACTGCGCTGAGGTATTTATCCTCTGAATTCGGATTATTGGGGAATAATGAATCACTAATGTAATGTAATACTGCTTGTTCTACATCTTCATCAAGCGGCTTTAACCTTTCTGTAATTATTACATTGCTGTTAATATCGGAGATACCCGCCCTTGGAAATGGATTGAACTCCAATCCAAGTTTTAAGTACCTATTCGGTTCGGTTCTGGTTTCCCTTTTCTTCCTTATTAGCTCATTAAGTTTATCGTCTGTGTCCATCATATTACCATTATGTGTGATATATAATAATTATTTACTTTAGGTATACAATTTAATTCGGTTTTGTCCCTTATAAAGACTCTCGATGTCCTTTGCATGCTAAGCTTATTCTTTTTCTCCTTACATTGTTTCACAATTTGATTCTTGATGGATTCAATTGGTAACCTGTACTTAATCGCCAAATTAATCACAAGTTTAGCAGTATTAATATATTTTGATTTGAAATTATCTTGGATATAATCATATAAATCAAAGGTTGACTCAGCCTCAGATAGGAAATAAACACAAGTTATTGACTTTTTATGATTAGAAAGAGTAATGTTCAAACTTTTCAAGTTTATTTTTTCAACCAAGCCAAGATTTTTTGCCCAAGAAATGAAAACGTCCCAAAACCTCATAAAATCTTCATCATCATTGTTAATATAGTAAATTGGAGTATTGTCCTTGAGTTTAAAAAAGAAGGTGTCATTAAATCTACTCTTATTTGAGTAAGAATAAATTACTTTTGACTCAGATATTAATTTCTCTTCAGTAATATTTTCAATTAGTTCATTTCTGCTCACATTATTTAAGGGGTTTAAAAACCATGACATTATTTCTCGGAATCTATAATACCTGAAGAAGAGATTCTTAAAGATTGTTAAATCGTTTTTTGTCAATTCATTTCCAATTTCAGAATCTAAAAAGAGTGTCCTATCTACTAATTCGTTATTCTCACTTAGCAGAGCGAGTTTCTTAAAAGCATTTATATACTCATTTATTCTCCTTCCTTCTCTATCCCAAGGCGTTTGGACAGGCTTAATTTTAAGTTTTTTTATTACAAGGTCTGTAAAAACTGGCAAGGAAGTAAAGTTGAATTCTTTCACCGCAAGGTAGATGTCCTTAAATTCACGAAAATGGTAGATATAAAAATATCCCCACCCCATATTAAATTGATTCTTAAATTCTTTTGAATTAAGATATGGTATCTGGTATTTAATCGATTTGCTTATTTCAATATTTGTAATCATTTTAAAATTAAAACATTCTCAGTTAAGATTAAATTATGTCTATGTTTCAAGGTTTTCCATTTTCCACCCCTTGTCCGGATATTTATGATTTTAAAATCTTCAAAACCTGTATTACAAGCTATTTTCCCCAAAATTTCTGTTGTTGGAATATATATACCATAGGGAGCACTATCTCCCAGAATCATATAAGCTTTACCGTCATCAGTTAGAACTCTTCTAATTTCTTTAAGTACATTATACATATCATTGAAGTAATACAATAATAAGATATTGAAACTTTTTCTACCTGCTCTGACTTTTGAAATATCCTTAATCTCTAAGGCTTTATTTATCAGAAATGGAATTATATTCTTATTAGTGGAACAGAATTCGTTCGTTAAAAATGTGTCAAATTCAAACTCAGAATCATTATAATGAGTCGTTGACCCTGTTACGAGATTCTTCCTGACACTTTCTGTAATGTCTTGCCAGTTGGAAGTTATATCAAAAAAATGAGTATGAACTTTTGAGACTTCCCCATAATCAAGATTATTCAGATAAGGTGGTGAGGTAATACAAACATTGCAGGCTTTTTTCCCAATACGTTTGTTCTCCTTTCTCGAATCATGTTTATAAATGGTTGATGTTTTTTTTATCCCATGGTAGTGAGCTAAGTCATTAAGCATTTTGTGTGCGATTTCATTAAAAGTTTCCCAAGTTTGATATTCAGTAGCCAACTTTTTATTTCTTGAGATATATGGAACGGCAATAGGATATAGTGCCACTTTATGAAGCGTCTGGCTTAATGCGAGCTTGAAAAACAATCTATATTTGCTGCTTTCAATATTTTGGATAGAATTACGAATCAGGTACAGAGGAATAAGTCTATTTAAATCATAAAGGCTAAAAAGTAACGGATGAGCCACTTCTTTAATTTTGAAGGTGGGGTAATTATCATTCAGATACTTATTAATTACGTTAAGGTAGGTAAGTACTTCATTGGAACTGATATTCCAATTGATTTTTGCTTTTATTATTTCATACATGAAGCTTTGCGCCTCATTCCCAATTCCTATAATTCCTTCTTTCTGTGCAGAGACCAACGTTGTTCCACATCCTGCAAATGGGTCAAATATTACTGAGTCTGGTATATCTTTCAAACTTTCTTCTTTTATGACCTCTTCTACAAATTTATATGAGAATCCAGCAGTAAACTTGTACCAATTATGAATTGGACTCTTCATGTTGTCTTTTGCAGAACCTATCTCGGAGTGAAGAAAATTCATTTTTTCAACGATTTTGACGGTTCTAAAAGGTCTCGAATATCTACATCTAAGACATCCGCAATCAATTTAAGTACCTCTATGCTTGGTTGTTTCTTGTTATTACAATAATTGGTTACTATTATATAGCTTTTACCAATTTTCTCAGAAAGCCACATTTGTGTCCTTCCTTGTGCCCTAAGGACTTCTTTAATGCGATTCATCTTTATTAAAATACCTTATATAAACTTACTCTGTAATAATAATAAATATTATCAAATTATCTATGCTGATTCCAAGAATTATTAATAAACCATTTAGTGACCATGTAATACGGAATGCCGCAAGTAGGATTAGTAACTCAATTATTATACAGGGGACGAGGTGGGACAATTCGAGAAACTCATTATAATTTCTTTAATCACAAATCTCCATAATAAATTGGCTTGTTATTTGGCTTACAAAGAAAAAGACCGTTGTAATTTACTGATTTACAACGGTCTGATTTTTAAAAAGTCGGGGTGAGAAGAGTAATTTTATAGCTTAAAACGCTGATAATCAATATTCATATTTGTACTACTTTTTTTGATAATTCAACTTTTTGTGCTACCTTTATTGCTGAAATGTCCTTTTTATGGGCGTTGTAGATTCTTCGTAAAATTAATCAATTTTTGTACTACATGAAACATTATACAGAAGATCAGATCGCAAAATATATCAACATTTACTATACGCCAAAGGATCTTAAAATAAAACTAATGATCCTTAAAAGTCAGTTAGATAAGAATGGTGAAGCCATGGTATATATCCGGCTGAGAAGGTATGATCCGTTAAAAAGAAAAGATGCAAAAGAAAATCGTATTCCTACTGATGTCAGAGTAAACCCTAAATTCTGGTCTGCAAAAAAGGGCGAAGTGTTAAGGGGAGATTTTGATTATCAGAAAAAGAACCGACTCATAAAGGATAAAGAAAGTAGAATCAGCAATTACATTCATAATCCTGATGTTGATTATGTAATGGCACAATTGAAGAAGGAAGAATTCCTTATTATTGAGGAATTATTCCCCTCAAAGAGACTGCTGAAATATAAAAAGAGCCTGGTTGACTATATGGATGATTACTATAACAGACGCAAGAAGTTAGGTCATCCACATGGCACTATAAAGGAGTTCAAGACTGTAATGAACAGGATCAAACAATTTGATGACAGCAGAGACAAAAAGACATACTTACCTGATATTAATATAAGCTGGTCGGATGATTTCGAAGTATGGCTTACAGAGAAGGAATACAGTCAGGGTACCATTGAAAAAACATATACCGTTCTTATCACGGTCCTCTACTATTACTGGGAAATAAAGGATGAGAAAAATATCGATATGACGGATAAATTCCAGTCAAAGCTTTTTAAGAGAGGTGAAAAAAGTAAGAACAAACCCAATCCAATATCTGAAGAACAATTGATGGCATTGTATAATCATAAGTTTGATCTCAAAAATCAGGAAGTTATAAGAAAAATGATACTACTGCAATGTTTCACCGGGGTGCGATTTGATGACATAAAAAGAATCCGGCCTGAAAATATTGAAAGTGGGTTTCTGATATTTACCCCTAAGAAGACGGAAAGATTTGATGTTGAAGTCGAGCAACCACTCAATCGATATGCAAAAGAAATATTGGAAGAGGTAGGATTTGATACATCCTGCTTTAAACTGACAAATCAGGCATATAATCGTGGAATAGAGGATCTTTTGAAAATCCTGGCAGCAAAAGACGAATATAAAGATTTGAAATTCAAAACCGATCATACCAGTCACAATTTCAGGGACACTTTTATTTCATTGGCGGTCATTAAAGGAGTAAACTGGAAAAGCATACTGAAATGGGTTGGTCAATCTTCATACAGCATCATGGACAGGTACATACATCTGACCAAGCCGTTTGAAGAGAGTGAGATGAAAAAGATGTTTGGCTAACTTATACCATTGAAATACAATTTCTTATTTACATAAAAATTTTTTATAAAATTTTTTAAGGCCGATTTTCAGCTAAAGAATATTTTTCCCCAGAAAAAATTTTTCTTGCAAATTTTGAGCGAAACCTTTTTCTCCAGGTATTTATATTTAAGAGGTAATGAAAGATCCTGCGAATTACTTTTTGTAGTACCGACAGGCCTGGAAGCGGGCCGGGGCATTACGGGAGGAGATACCCGGGGGATACTTTTAACTAACTATATATGAATACATTACAATATAGATTTTTGTTTTTATCTCAATCCTTGAAGTACCGAGTAAAATCCTTGCTGCTAAGGGTTGGCTGTTATTTTCATCCATCCTGGTTTCATATTGATAATGATAGTATTTGCACTACTGGTAAAGTTATAAGGTTGGAGAAGATATATACTTATGAAGAAGAAGGCAACTTTGATATTGTACGTCTCACTGATGTCCATTTTGAAAGAGGTTATTTCTTCTGTAGCTTGTTTTTCTTCTCAAAGAATCAAATAGTAACTGTTCGTCATACTTTTCTAAAAGGAACTAAAGTTGCCTGGAGACTTCTTGACAACAAAGAATATGACGAGTTAATGTCCATGAGATTGTGGCAGCAGGTTAGCAAAGAAGAAGAACTCCTGGAATTTGATTTCTGATTTCATTAAATATTTTCCAATATTAGTTGTCATACTACCAATTTCACTACATTTTTAATGAAGTTGGATCTCATGTCTATATTTCCTTCAGGATTAATTTGGATAATTATTAAATGTTCAATATATTTGCTTGTTCACGTAACGTGAACATTATTTTATTTTGAACACAGATGGAAGAGAGATTGATATACACGGTTACAGAAGAAATTCTAAAAGAGCATAATATCAATGCTTTATGGACAGAACCTGTCACTAAGGATATAGATGGGATTCTGACTATTACCTATAAAGGGATCAAACAAAAGTTCTATGTCGAAATCAAGAAGGAACTCAGGAATTACCAACTGGATCAAATTTTTCATCAGGCTAAGACCTATGACCCACTTGTTGTCATTGCAGAAACAATATTTCCCAACATTAGAAATACCCTCAAGGAGCATAAGATAGGATA
The DNA here is from genome assembly GCA_029564175.1 of Candidatus Cloacimonadota bacterium. Lineage (GTDB taxonomy): Bacteria > Cloacimonadota > Cloacimonadia > Cloacimonadales > WRIO01 > JAGOCT01. Next base: position 7,708 of record JAKQQL010000220.1, on the reverse strand, counting down.
TATTGACCTGAACGGTAATATAAATATTGAGGCCGACAATTTCCTGCTTAAAATAGAAGGTGACAATAAAAGATACCATCATCCTGAGAAGCATGGAAGAGCATTCACAAAGGCAGGACTGAAAACAATCCTGTTATTTCTTGTAAATGAAGAAAAAATCAATGATACCTATCGTGAGATAGCAAAAAATACTGGTATTGCTCTTGGGAATGTGAAGCTTATCCTTGATGGACTAATTGATGAGGGGTTTGTTCTTAGAAAGAATGATAGAGAACTAAAACTTACAAACAAAAAGGATTTACTTCAGAAGTGGATCACTGGCTACAATGAGAAACTGAAGCCGACTTTGCTTCTCGGTAATTTTAAATTCATGAAAGCTGGTGACTTTAATAAATGGAAGGAGTTAAAAATAGACGGGGAAAATACATTCTGGGGGGGAGAAGCTGCCGGAAATATTTATACGGGTTATCTTCTCCCACAAACTCTGACTTTATATACAAATGAAAAAAAGTTGGATCTGATGAAAAAATACCGGTTAATACCGGACAATAAAGGTAATATTACAGTATTTGAAAGATTCTGGCGATTTGGATGGGAAAATGATAATGTGGTTCCACCAATAATTGCGTATGCCGATCTATTAGAAACAAATGACAGGAGATGTATTGAAACAGCACAGAAAATATATGAGCAACATCTTAAAAATACCATTGAATAAGATAAGGCAGGAAGGTAATTATAAAGAATTACTTGATGCTCTTGAAAGAGGATTCCGCAGATTCAGTATTGATTTTTACCTTGTCGGGGCTACTGCCAGGGACGTTTGGATGAGGGGTCTTCATGAGGTCACTCCTAAACGTGCAACCAGTGATTTGGATTTTGCAGTAATGTTGAAGGACAGCGAACAATTTGGAGAGTTAAAAAAGTACTTAATAGAAGTTGAAGGATTTGTTCCTTATAAGGAGAATGCCTTCGTTCTGATCTGGAAGGATCGGACTCAAGTCGATCTCATACCATTTGGTGATCTGGAAAATGAAGGAGTTGTAACTGTAAAAGGTACCGGATTTACCAGCATGAATGTAGAAGGTGTCAGGGAAGTGTTTGAAGAGGCTTCTGCAGAAATTCAGATTGATGATAACACGCAGTTCAAGGTTTGCACATTGTCTGGCATAGTTTTACTTAAATTAATTGCCTGGGATGACAGACCTGAAGTCAGGGGCGATGATATCGATGATGTAGCAGATATATTAAGACACTATTTCCGCTTCAATAGTGAAGCAATATGGGAAAAACATTTTGATCTGTTTATCGATGATGCCGGACTGGATGAAATAGCATCGCAGTATCTGGGCCGTGAGATAGGCAAAATAGTAATTAAGAACTTAAAGCTTAAAGACAGAATACTTGATATTCTTGAAAGAGGTATTTCCGACACAAAATCCAACGGACTTGACGAACTGTTGGCCAAGAAGTTAGATAATACCATAGAATTTTGTCGCAGTCTGATTTCTCATTTAATAAACGGAATAAAAGAAACCCCTGAAAACAAGTAAGATGTCATAGGGTACGCAGATTAACTCATTTGAATTATGGAAAAATGCCCAATTACCGACTTAGAATTAACCAGAGTTGACAGTGGATCCTACAGGATTACTGTTAATGGTGAATACCTTTTCATCCGGCATGGAATAAGATTTGATGCATTATTAGACCAGGAAGATTTCATTAAGAATAAGTACATTTTTGCTGGCGCAATTTTAACCAAACAACTTCCAGACAAGGAACATGTAGATGTTTATTGGTTTTCCCTGACAATGGATGATTATAAAGAAAAATTAGAGAAAATCATCTATCCCAAAACTCCTAAATCCAAACTTGATAACCTCTTTTTGTCATTGTTTAAAATGCAAAAATATGATGGAGAATTAGTAGAAATAAACAATATCGTTCCAAATCCTGAATTCTATTATAAACACTTCTTTAAGTCCTATGATGAGTGTATTTATTATTTGGAAGAACTAACCCATCAAGGCCTGATTACATTGTCTATTAATCCGGTCAAGGTCCCAATGGATTTTAGCATAACATTTAGTGGGTTGAATTATTTCATAGAATTAACCGAGAGAGGGGATTTGTCTAATAAATGCTTCATAGCCATGTCGTTTGATTCCTCAATGAGGGAAACAAGAGAAACTATTAAAACAGTTATTCAGAATAATGGCTTTGAACCAATATTCATTGATGAACAATTAATCGGAAGCACTCAAACAATCAATGACGCTATCATTGCTGCAATTAGAAGTTGTCGGTTTTGTATTGCTGATTTTAGTCAACAAAGAGATGGTGTTTATTTTGAGAGCGGATTTGCTGCAGGACTAAATAAACCTGTGATTTATACTTGCCATGATGAATGGTTTTCAAAATCACATTTTGATACAAATCATTTCCCACATTTAATATATAAATCATCCAATGAGTTAGCTGAAAAATTGGATAATAAGATAAAAGCTTGGATTAAATAAAAAACGAACGAGATAAACGTATTAAACCTAAAGTAAATTTTCCAGATAAGTATCATTATGTGATACTTTGATAGAAAAAATACATTTAAAATATCCCGGAATTTTATGGGGGATAAACAGCGGTAAAGTCAAATCACTTTTAACTGCCTGATTTTCCTGACTGTATTGATAGAATGCCCAGTTATTCCGGCAATCCGCCTGACAGAAAGGTCACTTTTATCAAGGAGATCTGAGATATTCTGATATTTGGTCAATAACGCAGACGGATTGGACATCGCCCCATTAACTCGGCCATTGTACACTCCTTTCATCCTGGCAAGCTGAATCCCCTCATATTGACGAATTTTCCTCTGACTGTTCTCCATTTCCGCACCTATACTCAACATCTGCAGCAACATTTTGGCAACAGGATTTTCCTTGCCGTTTTCCATGGTGAGCATATTAAATTGTTGGATATAAAGTGCAATCCCTTTTTCGTGAAGCAGTTCCACAAAGTTCAGAACATCGACCACTCTCCTGCCCAGGCGGCTGATTTCAGAAACCATGACCACTTGAACCGGAGTTTTATCAATATAATCCATCAACGATTTGAACTCTTTTCTGGATCCGGATTTGACGGTCCCGGAAATTTTCTCCTGAAAGGTTCTTCTGATATGCCATCCCTGCTCCTGGGCAACATTTTTAAGATTGATTAGCTGCCGTTCATAATCCTGAGATATGCTGCTTACTCTTGAATAAATAATTGCTTCCATGTGTATCATTTTTAGCGTGACCCTAATTTTAATACGTTCTGGCCGTTTTTATGGCGTTTTTGCTGTGAAAAGTGTATCAACTTGAAGTATACCCTAAAATTGATACAGACAACACATACTTTAATCCAATATTCATTATTTGCATCATCTTCGGCACTTTTCAATGCAAATCAGTTTACAACATATGGGTATAAGGTGCACCGTAAAAATGGTTCAGGCACTTTTACGACATATGCAGCGATTGGTATTCCATCTTCCATTTCAATAAGAAGTAAATACCGATCAGGAGTTTCATAATCAACACAAAAGTGTTCCTGGAAAAACTTGATCTTCTTTTTCATTTGGCAAAAATAACAAAATGTCATAATTATATGGTATTAATTATATGTTATTTTTTAATTATGTGGTAATAATTATGACATTTATGATATTATTACGAAATTTGATCGAATGAATTAAACAGTAATGGCATACGAGAGAAAGACTCCAATTTCAAAGGAAGACCAGGAAATACTTACCGCAATAGGTCAAAAAATACTTGAACTCCGAAAGACTACTGGCCTTTCGATCGAGCGTTTTTGCGCAAAAAACGACATCCCAAGAATCTCATACACAAATCTGGAGTGCGGTAGGAATTTCCACATGACTACCCTGTTGAAAGTCTTGAAGGCTCATCCAGAGATTAAGAACCTGTACGACTTCTTTAAGGGACTTTAATTTTCCGTGTGATTATTTGTATTACGGACTTCATTCGTTCCCCAGAAAAACAGAATCGAAGGGTTGATACTATCCGTGTGGGATCCCTTTTTCTATAATATCTAAATGTGATGCTTTGAATATCATTCTTAATTTCAAGCAATTGGGCCTACTATTTAATCAGTATCAATAAAGATTAATACATTGCTAATGAATGTATTAAGGATTGTAAAATCTTATTAAGGTACTCATAAATCGAGTTTTAGAACATATAAATTTTCAGGCTTTGTCATACAGGAACTCAGATCTGTATTGAATCTGATTTCGTCCTTATTTCTGATCCCATTCATCCCAGGAAGTATACTCAGACCTACTACTCCCTTATTTTTCAGTATATAATCTTACACAACTGCGAAACTGCAGGGTGAAAATTGTAAATATTTTGTTCCAATCCGGTCTTTTCCGAAACACATCAGTATTTATGAAAAAAGCAAAAAATAAAAAGAAGATCCTAATGGAAGACCAGAGAAATGAATGTAGAAGTAGTAATAAACCCCAAGTTCAGCAACCTAATACCTGCCTTAACATCAGATGAATATCAAAGCCTTGAATCAAGCATAATAAATGATGGCTGCAGAGATGCAATAGTATTATGGAATTCTATAATTGTTGACGGCCATCACAGATATGAAATTTGCACCAAGAACAACATTGAATTTACCACAATCCAGAAAGATTTTAAAAATGAAGAGGATGCGAAAGAATGGGTAATTAATAATCAGCTTGCAAGACGAAATGTAAGTAGTTATGACCGGTCAAAATTATCTTTGAAATTAGAAGAGATTCATAAAAAGGAAGCAAAAATAAGAATGTTATCAGGGAAGAAACTGGACCCTACGCAGATATCTGCGGGGGGTGAGACCCGTGATAAGATTGCAAAAAAAGCTGGTGTTTCCCATGATACGATTGCCAAAGTAAAGAAAATCGAAGCAAGAGCAAGTGATGAAATTAAGGCACAGTTAGCATCTGAGGAAATAACAATAAACCAAGCATATAAGAAAATAAATACCCATGTTAACCAAAATTCGGGAGAAAATGAATGGTTTACCCCTTCCAACATTATTGAATCAGCAAGAATGACCATGGGTTCAATTGATTTAGACCCTGCTTCCTGTGACCGGGCAAATCAAAGAGTAAAAGCGCAAAAAATATATACTGAACAAGATTCAAGCTTAATTCATTCTTGGCATGGTAATATTTGGATGAATCCACCATATTCTCAGCCATTAATCACTCAATTTTCAGATAAATTTCTTCAGGAATTACCCAAAATTAACTCAGCATGCATACTGGTCAATAATGCAACAGAGACCAAATGGCTACAAAGATTATTACGAGCTTGCAATGCAATATGCTTTTTAGAGGGAAGGGTAAAATTTATTGATTACGAAGGCAATGCTTCTGGCTCTCCTTTGCAAGGCCAAGTGATTCTTTATTTCGGAAATAACATTGAGAGCTTCCTAACTCACTTCAATAATCTGGGAATTTGCACACCGGTACAAGTAAAGGAACCTTCTGAAAATGGGGTAGCAACTATTATTGAAAACTGACCAATTCTGACCTAATCATTAAAATCATAATCAATCCTGGATCAGGATTCCAAAATCGCATTCCATAATAATTGGTTGGGTCTATCACATCAATCCCGAGATAGTCCATTTCATTTTTAATGCCAATGAACTAAATATATGATTAAACGGAAAGGTCGATTTCCCCGGACACTTTTTTAAGGCAAACTCCATTCTTTGTTTTACTGAATTGGTCCTATTTCCTCTATATCTATGGTTAAATTTTATAAGGCAATTCCTTAGACGTATATCTTCATAACCGGCAAGAACAGCATAGGCTTTAAAATTCTTAATGTGTTTTTCATTCCCGTTTTCCAGATATCGATAATAAATCTGACGGATAATGTTTTCATCAATCAGGTTATTATCCTTATAATGATTGTTCTGAAATTCTGGATTTAACTTACCGATTTCTGCCATTTCCATGAAGATTTCATCCATAACGCTGGTTTCCAAGTACACTGGCCTATTATTCTTATTGCCTGTTTTAATCATTTTATCTTTAAATGTAATTTTGTTGTAGGTTGAAACCTGAAACAGCATACCTAATTTTTTAGGGTCTAATAGAGTCTCTACGTTTATATCGAAAAGCTTTTTATTTCTTAACTTCCTGATGTAGTTCCATGTTAAACGGGATTCAATACGGAAGACTTCACTTCCATTAAAACCATTATTTTCAAAATAGCTAATTATATAATCTTCAGCATGTTCTGATTTATTATAGATGGCAATTTTGTTATCACTACCATCAATTATGAATGATGACCCATTGCTCATAACCGAAACGCTTGTGTTTTTCCTAATTAAAAAGTAACGGTCACTCACTCTGAGTTTATTATTTAAACAGTTATTGAAATAAAAAGCGAACTGTGTTACAAGGTCTTTATTTGTATCAATTGATATCTCCAGGTACATTATATTGTTGTAAATAAGGCCAAGTTCGATTTTAAGTGCACAATAAACTTCATACCAGAATCCCGGGTGAAAAGAATAGAAAATCTCCTTTGAAAAGTCAAACTGAAGTTCATGCTTTAGCACTTTTGTGGCTGTATGGAGTTTCCCTACCAGTAAACCATTATAATAAACAATGAATGTATGGTAAAATGCTCCGGGTCCGGGTTTTTTATCATGTATTAAACTGATATTCTTGAATACTTGTTCGGCAGGTATATTATCGGGATTCCGGATGTCCTGAAAAGTTGAACCAGACCAATGTCTGAAAGTTATGCTTAACCTATCAAGATGTATAAGAGACCTATAGTTACTCTTATCCTGCCTTATGTTCAATTCCCTGGTCAAAACATAGCTATTTGCTTTTACGGTTATTTTTCACAATTCCAGTCACCATGTTAATAAGGTACCTGATGGTGGTGGAAACATTTTTGCCTGAATTTTGACTTACACTTTTCAGGAGCCTGTAATCTTCATCAGTCATTCTTACAGTAATAACTTTGTCAAATTTTTCGGTTTCAATTTTTAAATCGTTCATGTATTACATTCGTTTCTTATAAATAGTTGAGAATTCATTTTTTTCGCTGAAATGTCGAAAAAAAATGAAATACATCGTAAAATGGTACGCACTTGTTAGAGAGATCAAAGACTTAGAACTCGAATTCGAAAATTAAATATTCGCCTGATTTTTAGTGATTTTCGATACAATTGATTCTTCAAGACTCTTCAAGTCAAGAATTTCATCAGCATAGAGTTTGTAGCTTGCATATACGATATCCTCAACACTCATTGAAGGAGTGTACACTGCTTTAATATACGGCAGCATAAATGGTCCTTCCCTGGAATTAATCCTGGTGGTAATTGAGTATAATTCATTTAGAGTCCATTGTCCCGTAAGAAGTTCTCTGATGACTTCAGATTTGCTTAATTTGAACTTAAGGCCTATGAACGTTATTTTCATTGATTCCGGCAAAGATGGCCTGAATCCAATGATGACGCTGATTTGATCCTCTTGATTCATAACTATTTTTATTTAAGATCCAATTACATTTTTCTACCTACCTATAAATAGATCAGAAGCGGAATAAATTCCTGATCATCTGAAAAAAATCACCGGAGTAATAAGATGTCTGAAAAGTCAACTGGCTTGTGACAATTG
>JAKQQL010000306.1:0-1360 GCA_029564175.1 Candidatus Cloacimonadota bacterium | reverse complement strand
CGGACATGATGAGTTAAATCAACAATTCTATCATCATTTTAATCAAAATTCCAAGAGCAATTTACTGGCATTTGTTTTACCGGAGTTCTCAGATAAAAACAAAGAATCCTATGCCCTTTCACTCCTGTGCAAATTGTTTGCCATGGGGAAAAACTCTGTTTTATACCAGCGTCTGTTTATCAAAGAGAAACTGGTTGATACAATTAAAGTACATTCCATTTCCGGAATTCACAATGGTCTATGTCTGATATTGATGCACCCGCGGAAATATGATCAGATTTATAAGATTATACAAATATTTCTCGAAGAACTTAATGCTTTGCCCGATCATGTATTCACTCCGGAAATCATTGAATATCATAAAAATGAATTAATCTATGCCTATCTCTATTCTTATGAGTTTATGGAATCAGTTGGACTTAGTATCGGTTCAGAAGAGTTACTGGGAAATTACCAGGAGTTCTTTCTTTATTTGAAAAAAATGAAAGCAGTCGGAAGTGCCGATTTAGTCAGATTAGCCAAAGAAATATATTCTGTCAATAATCTGATGATAGCCACCTCGGGGAAAAATAAACTTGATAGTGAAATCATCGGTAAAATACAAGAAATCATAAATAAACAAAATCCTTCAAAACAAGAGTTGTCTGATATATTTTTACATTCTCATAAAGAAATCAAACAAATGAAATCAGCTGATTTGCCTGATTTTATCAGAAAAAAAGAACAGATTCACACAAAACAAACAAACGGATTAATCATAACAGAAAACGCTGATATGACTGTAAGAGAGCATCTTTTGCCCAACGGCATTAAGCTCTTTATGAAAAAAGTACCTCAAAAAGCGATGTGCGGTGTTTCTCTGGCATTAAAAAGTGCTCAGATCCACGAAGATCATCATCAATTGGGTCTGAACCAACTGACCTCTACCCTGCTCATGTATGGCAACCGGCAGATGGACTATGATACCTTTCTGAATTATTGTACAAAACAGGGAATTCAGTTTTCAATTTCCTGTTCAAAAGAAAATACAAAGATTAAATTAAAGTGCTTTACAGATCATCTCTATGACTCTCTTTCTTTAATATCAGATGTGCTTTACCAACCGGTTTATCCAAAAGATCACTTTAAAAACCTGCAAAAAACATTTGTCAGCACGATAAAGAGAATGCTTGATTATCCCCAAACTATGGCTGCATATAACTGGAAACAGCTCATGTTTGGAGATCATTCTAATCTTCTCAGTAAAGACGGACAGGTTGAGACTTTAAGCAGTTTTACGCTGGATAATTGTATTGACTGGCATAAAACGCATTTAATAAACTGTAACGCAAACCTTGTCATTGCAGGAGACATTGATTTT
>JAKQQL010000287.1:0-2826 GCA_029564175.1 Candidatus Cloacimonadota bacterium | reverse complement strand
AACATTCCCAGCAATTCATCATAGGAAATAATCTCTGTTCCATATTTAGCCGCTTTTTTCATCTTACTGGAACCACTATTTGGATCTTCACAAACCAAATAGTCTGTTTTTGCAGATACCGTCTTTACAGAACCACCAAGTTCCTCAATCATCTCTGTCAACTCTTTTCTTCCCAATGGACCTTTTCCCGTTAAAGCAATCTCTTTTCCTGACAACATACTCTTTTTCTCCTTCTCAAATTTTAGTCCTTTACCAACCAAATAATCAAATATATATTGATATTCTTTGATATGGTCAAAAAAACTCTGTGAAATAGTCGGACCAAGACCCAAATCATTCATCTTGTCTAATTCAAACAACCGATAAAAATTATATCTTGACAAAATTGCCTTTGATGCGGTTCTTCCAATCAGAGGAATTCCAAAAGCAGCCAGTAATTTCCAAGGCTTCGTAACCAATGATTTGTTTATCTGACTGACAATTTCCTTTGCCCTAACCTTACCAAATCCTTCAATTGACTCAATTTCTTTTTCCGTCAAATCATACAAATCCACAATAGTGCGAACATTGAGTTTTCGTAAAGTCACAGCACTCATAGTTTCGATTTCCATAGTCTTGACAAAATGTTCCACTTGATAAACCATTGTGTCATAACAATTCGGATTTGTACATTTCAGATGAACACCAGACCATACTAATTTTGAATTGCAAGAGGGGCATTTACTTGGAAGAACCACAAATTCAGTTGGTTTTATGGTTTCTGTAACCATTGGAATAATTTCCCCTGCTTTCAAAAGACCAATTACAGCATCTTTACCAATCTGTTCATCACAAATAAATTTAGAATTAAATCCTGTTGCTCTTGAAATAGTTGTTCCATTTATTTCAGTAGGCTCAACAAGAACCACAGGAATAATATATCCCATTCTTGAAACATTCCACTCAATATCAATAACTCGCACAGGAATAGAATTTTCATTTACCTTAAATGCTACCTTATTTTCTGGTAACATAATATTTTCCCTTACTTCGTCATATACAGACAAAACAAGGCCGTCAATATCATATTCAGCAGACTCTTTCCAATCTGATAACAATTGAACCAAAGATTCTACTTTGAATTTTTTTGTAAAATTTGTTTTGCACGGAGTAGGCAAACCGATTTCCTCAAATATCTGGTCACAATAATTCGGCGTAATTTCCCAATCTCCATCTTGAAGAACTTCATAGAAGATAGGACTTACATATTGTAAATTCTGAACACCAGCACGATTGATGATCCCTACAACACCATTTCTGCGGTTCTTGAAACCAAGAACATCAATATCCACATCTTTTTTCAAAACCAATTCACCACGGAAAAAGATATTCCTTTTGATACTGATTTTTGGACAAATGATTTTTAGCTTTTCAGAAATATCTTGCCCGAAATAACCATCACCCCTTGTTGCACCACGAACAACTTGACCGTGATTATATTCTACATAAAAAGAACAGCCATCAATTTTTTCAGATGCTTGAAACGGACCATCATATTTTGACAACCAATTTTCAACCGTATCCACTTTCATCTTATCAAGAGAACCAAGAACGAAAGGAAGTTTCACCTTTTCACCGTCAACGGATGCACCAACAGATTTGAAATACGGATCATTCGGAAAAAGTTTCTTTGCTTTTTCTTTCATTTTGTCATACTCAGTATCTGAAATTTCTGGCTCACCATTTACATGATACAATCTGTCATAGGTTTTCAATTCATCAATTAGCGTTCTCATATTTTTTTACCTTTCTACCATTTCAGAAAATGAAAATACCACTTCCTTCGGACGAATCATCATAGAATTATTCTTAAAGCCATTGTCGGTTTGCACAAAAAGACCTTTTCCGTCATGATAATTATGTAAACAAATAAAATACTCCAAATCAAATGTGTGCATAAATCTCCTCCCAATTGGAGATTCAATCCTTTTCATGTTGATCATCTAGCCATTCTCACAATCTTTTTTAGCATTTCCGCAAACTTGTCAATATCATCTGCATCAATTGCCCATCTATCTGTCTTTATGCAGATATAGGAACCACCACCAGCATCCTGTGTGAACACTTTCAATACTTGACATATATCATTCGGATCTTGACAAGAATCCACATCCTGTGAAAAAGTAAATTCTGTCTCTGCAATCTCAACACCTTTTGTATAAATCAATTCATCGTTCATTTTCACTTCTCTCTTTCAAAAACACCACCAGTATCCTCTTTGCGTTGTTTCTCCAAATATAAAATGTGGCGCAAGTCATTCTTCAATCTTTCACCATGGCAATATCCGCAAATTGTAAGACTTTTTCCACCTGTTTCCCTGTCTGGCATAGTAGCTTCACGCAATCCGCAAATTTTGCATTTTCGTGCCATTATATCCTCCCATCATTTTTCCTTTTCAACAAATCTTCATATTCCTTTTTTATTTCCTCTGTCATATCATTAGGAAAAATAGTATCCACAAGAAAAAGATAATCAAGCCTTCGTGACTCTTCAAATGTCAGGTTTTTATAGATAGGTATTTTCATTTACATTCTCATTTCTTTTTGTCTTATTCTATCACAATCAATATAGTATGTCAAGAAAAATGATTGGTAATAAAATCAAGCTCTTATAATGATTTCAGATATAATAAATCCTAAAGCAATACCAAAAACACAGGCAGCAATATAAAATAAAACATCAATGATTTTCATCACATATCTCCCTTATCATTTGACAAATTTCGTGTTTATTTGATGCCATTTCTTCTGTAATTCCAGTATGTTCCACAAGGTCAACTTCGTTTCC
>JAKQQL010000286.1:0-19139 GCA_029564175.1 Candidatus Cloacimonadota bacterium | reverse complement strand
ACAGAACTTTATTTTTTCAATATAGACGGAAATATCCTGTCTGATGAACAGGGTAATCAGAGCAGTTATGATTATAACAACATAACAGATAACTGTTTTTACAGAACTTATGCTTATGACACTGTCGATAAAAAAATATATATCCCTTTTAATATAGGAGAAAATGCCGTCATCAGTTTTGATGGTTCGAATATAGAATTGATTGGTCAGGCTCAGGAAACTCAGGACCATCATTTTTTTGGACCTTTAATCACAATTCCCGATACTATAAGCTATAATGGCAAGCGGGTCTTTCTTGCCGGATTAGGTCAGCGTGTTGTAACAAATTGCAGCGGATCAGAATTTATTGCCTGGATGAAGGATGATACCGGTCAGATCAGTAAGTTTGAGCTTCAAAAATTTTATTATCGCCCGGTCACTAATATGTGCTATCAGGATGGTATCATCTCTTATATTGTGAGAAATCTTGAATCAAACTATTTGATACAGGTCAATCTAAACAATATGACCCACACGATGATAGAAATCAGTCATAGTGAGAATATGGAGTATGCTTACCTTTTGCAGGCAGATTTCAATAATGACGGAATTGATGAATTTAGTTTCACATACAAAACCTATCGTGGTACTTTTGCGGCATGTATCATGAAAGCAGATGGCAGTCTTTTATCCGGATTCCCTGTTGAACATAAAGCCAGATATATTTGTGTGCCGACTCTGGCTGATCTGGACAATAACGGTAGCATTGACCTGATAGTTGGTTCATCAACCGGTTATCACGCGATTGCCTATAATGGTGCATTGATAAATCCGCATTTTGAAGTGATCAACCCTGACAGTTCAGGATATGGTGAAGGGCTTATCACCTTGCAAAAGGATAACAAAACCTATATAATGGGGATAATCGGGAATCAACGACTATGCCTTTGGGATCATACAGGTAAAATGATGCCTGGCTACCCGGTGGTGTATCGGAATGCAAGAAAATCACCCTTTATCTATGTGAAAGGTGATTCGGTTTTTGCTTATATAGGAACTTGTGATGGGGATGTCTATAAACACCACCTAAGCATGTTTACGCCTTCAGATATTCAAAACTCCAATTTCCTGTATGGATATGGTAATTTAAACCGAACTGCTTCCTGGCGAAAAGCTCAACCCCAGAATATGATCAGTGCAGAAGCGCTGTTTATTAAAGGACAGAATTATGTTTATCCAAATCCATGGCTCAATCTGTACGAAAATAAAATCATTGTCAGAACGATGCTCAGCAAGACAACAAATGCTAAAGTAAGCATTTATGATATCGCTGGTAATTTGGTTTGGCAGAAAACAGATTTGTGTACTGCTTATATCCCAAATGTTACTTCATTCGTTTTAGATAGTAAAAAATTAGCAACAGGCGTATATTACGCTATTATAGAAGCCAATAACAAACTACACCGTCTTAAATTTGCGGTAGAAAAATAAAGAAATCCGGAGGATTTAAAATGAAAAGAACAATTTTAATATCAGGTCTTATCCTGTTACTGGTCAGTATGATACATGCAGAAACCATAGACAGTCATTCCGGAGAATACGGATTTCAGTTTTTAAAATTTAACCTTTCTCCTGCATTATCAGCTCAGGCTGGGACTGGTGCGTTTTATAGTCCCTCTGCTTCTGTTATCGCTCAGGATCCGGTTGCAGCCTTAAATTTTAAAACTAAAAGTGTTCATTTTTCTCAAATGCAGTTAAATCATTTTGACGCAAATGCTTATTCTGTCGCTTGGAGAAACTCAAGTCTGAATCGTTCTCTCGGTCTTTCGTTCAATACAATTGATTACGGCAAAATTGAAGAAAGACTGGAAAACGGAACTTTGATTGGAGAATATTATCCAATTGATATAAACATGGGACTCAATTATGCACAGCGAATTGCCAGTAATCATCTTTTTGGAATGACAGTTCATGGTTTGTTCACGAAGATTCACACAGAATCGGCTTTAGGGATGTCATTTGATTTTGGTTATTTATGGCAGACTCCTTTACAGAATACCAATCTGTTTGCAAATATAAAAAACATCGGCTTTACGGATAAAATGAAAAATGAAAAAATAGAGATTCCTTATACATTTGAAGTCGGAACCAGTTATTCAAAAGACTTTACAGACTTACTAAAAATGAATATGGAAGCAAAACTCGTTCAGCATGAAGATGATGATGATCCAAAATATAACCTGGGTACCCAGATTTCTATGTATAATATGCTTCACTTGAGAGCCGGTTATAAATTTAATCATGATATCGAAAGTTTGACTACCGGATTAGGTATTCACTGGAACCGTTTTGATGTTGATTATGCTTACACTTCAAATGATTTTGAAGACCTTGGAAATACCCATCATATTGGTCTTACATTCTATTATTGATTGAATGAAACGATAATCTGAAAACTGATTTATCAGTTTTAATAAAAAATAATTGAATATTCTGAAGGACGGTTAACCACCGTCCCTTAGAAGTTTATAAAGGAGGATATGAATGAAGAGAACAATCCTTTTCTGGATGCTCGTAGCAAGTATGATGATATTGAATGCGATAGATTATGTTCCAAATGAACTGATTATCAAGACAAAAAAGAAAGAAAAAATAATAAACAATCAGTTTTCCAATAAAAAACTGAATCAGTTGTTTCAATCCAGAAATACTCAGTCGATAAATACTATAACTGCCAAATCAGAAAATGAGTTTTTTCTTGTTCGATTTAAAGAAAATATTAATCTGGAGCAAGTAAAATCTGAGATTAATCATCATACTGAGATAGCATATACCCAATATAATTTCATCAACCAATTGTATAGAATCCCTAATGACCCCTATTACAGTTCTCAGTCAACAGTCGCACAAATGATGAAATTACCTTTTGCCTGGGCTCATAATACCGGATCTCATCAGGTATTTGTGGGGATAATTGATTCAGGGTACAATTTTGATCACCCAGATCTGCAAACCAATTTGTTTGTTAACAGTGGCGAAATTCCGGATAATGGGATTGATGATGATGAGAACGGTTATATAGATGATTATCATGGCTGGGATTTTGTAGATGCGCCTAACATGAATGGAATAGGAGACTATTTAGGCAGAGACAATAATGCAAATGATGAAAACTTTCATGGAACACACGTTGCAGGTATTATAGGCGCAGATACCAATAATAATACAGGAATCGCTGGAACAGCCTGGAATGTGAGTCTAATGCCTGTCAGAGCCGGATTCAGAACTTCTGACGGACAAGGATATCTTGAAGATGATGATGCAGCGGCAGCTATTATATATGCTGCTGATATGGGTTGTCATGTACTCAATCTAAGCTGGGGGGATAGAAATTATTCACCCATAATTGAAGATGCCTGTAACTATGCTATCAGCAAAGGTACTATTATTGTTGCTTCAGCCGGTAATACACCTGAACCGGTTGTCAGCTATCCAGCCCGTTTAAATAATGTAATTTCTGTTGGTGCTGTTAACGCTTCAGAACAACTCGCTTCTTTTTCCAGTTATGGACCTGATTTAGATATAGTAGCGCCTGGACAAGAGATAGTCAGTACATACAATAATGATAATCCTTATTTTGCTCAGAGCGGTACGTCAATGGCTGCTCCTTTTGTAACTGGAGCAGTTGCTTTATTATTATCTCAAAATCCAACTCTTACATATCTGGATGTCAGAGCACGACTTCAAGCTTCAGCAAAAGATCTGGGTATAAGTGGTTTTGATAATGTTTTTGGGGCTGGAATGCTTGATGTTCAAAAATTACTTTCAATTACGGCTGTTCATCAAATCAATGTCAGCTATCCCGAAGACAGGGCTTATTTAAATTCAGAATTTGATTTAACCGGCACAATTGATTCTCCTGATTTTTTCAGATACTCAATTATGTACACAGATAAAGTCAACCCTGCGTCAACAGATTGGAAAGACATTACAACCCATCAGAATACTCCTGGATTTGTTTATTATGTAAAGCATAATGAAATCTTAGGACATTTTCATTTTCCTTCTTTATTTACAGATGGAGAGTATAGGATACGGATAAGAATAGAAAAGAAAAATGGTCAGACTTCTGATAGCTATAAAACCATTTTTATTGATAGAAAAGCCCCTGTATTTAAAGAAAATAGTCTCTATGTGCAGAAAAGATGGGATAATCATCTGTTAACTTATGTCGCTTTGCTTGGTTTTGACGAAAAGGTTCAAGTGAGTTTGAGAGGAAGAATTTATGATAATATGTCCAATCAGTACTCAGAAGAATTTTTAGTTCATTCTGTTCTGCCTGACTCCATTTTCTTTCTCAAACTGCCTGAAAATAAGGGACTTGGTATGCTCAGCCTGAAAGTGCAGGCCAAAGACTTGGCTGGTTATGAAATTGAAAGTAACTGGATTGATAATATCATTGAAATCCAGGAACAGGAAATTAACTCTCATGACTATATCGAAGAAGAATTTGGGCAGGGTTTAATCTTTGCCAGAAATACTTACGATTTTAATAATAATCAGATACAAGAAGTTATCGCTATGGATATCAGTAATGAAATCAACGGAACCGTCAGAGCTTATGAATATGAGAATGGTGCATTTAATACGAGTTATACTTTTGCAGAAAAATATAATCCACTTTACATCGGAAACAGCAATTCAAGCGGAATCGAATTGATTGGTCTCAAATCAGATAAACTGGAAGTCTATGAAAGTATTGGAAGTGGTCTTGCATATCCTGATTTTGCACTGTGGTCATTGAATGAAGTTACAGGGGCCATGTTTTTTGATTTTGATACTGACGGCTTTCAGGATTTACTGGTGGCAAGAAATTTAGCAGATCAGACGGCGATTGAACTATATAAACGCCAATCGAGTTCGTTTACCAAATACGCAACAATTAACAATACAACGAATACGACTCAGCGTCGTATGTTTGTGCCTAAATTTTCAGGGGGTAATCTGGACGGTGATGCGTATCCAGATTTGTTATTAGCAGATACAGACGGTGATGTGATGATTTATGAATGGGTAAACAATGCCCCTGTTATGGTATGGACTACCAGACTGCCAGTACTCAATGTTTATTATCTGTCTATAGGTGATTATACCGGTGATGGACAGAATGAATTTCTGGCAGGTGGCTATGTAAAAGCAGATGACCCTGCAAAATCATACTGGTATTTTGCATTATTTAAAAATACAACAGGAAATAACGGATCTGATAACAGTTACTCTATGATTAGTGAGATTAGCTTTTCTAATGTTACAACTGGACAAAGCTCCATCTCATCAGCAGATATAGACGGAGACAGTAAAATGGAAGCGATATTATCAATCCCTCCAAATGCTTATATTGTAAAATATGAAGATAATGAATTGAAACCGATATGGTTTACAAAAGCAGATAAAACATTTCAGATCATTGCATTGAACGAGAACACCCAGACTCAGGGGGGATTTATTCTAAATCGAACGGTTAATGATGAATTAAAAAGCTTTTTTATAAAAAAAGATATTCCGTTTACAGGTCCTCAAAGTCCGGTTTTGTTAAAAATAAAAGTGCTTGATGCAAGCTCTGTAAAACTGGACTGGCAGAATACTTCAGGGGATACATGCAATGTTTACCGTAAACTAAATGCCAGTGGTCAGGTTGAATTAATCAGTACTGTATATGGTAACTCGTTTGTAGATGCCGGTTTAATGGCTGATAGTTTATATATGTATGCTGTAACAACGCTCAATCAGTCATATTTTCCACAAGAAAGTCATTATTCTGTATGGACTTCTGTCAAACCTGGAACTCCTTCTGTATTGAGTGATGTAAAAATGATTAATCAGAATATCGTGTTAATGACATTTGATAAAGCGCTTAACATGAGCTCTCTTAACAGAGGTCACTTCACTGTTACTATTGGTGGCTTTGAAAAACATCCTTCATCTGTATCTTCACTTGGAGAAGAAAAAAGAGTATTACTACATTTTAATGAAGGTTTAAATACAAATAACCGCTTTCAGCTCACTTACCGAAATTTACAAACAGAAACAGGCTTAGCAATTGAAGATCAAACAGTCTGGGTTGATTATCATTCTGATATACAAAATCCACGAATATTATCAGCTCACCTGGATAATAAACGGCAGATTAGCATTCAGTTTTCTGAGCTTATACATCCTGCATCATTGATTCATTATAGCCGTGATTTTTCTATAGAAACGCCTTTTCCGGGCTTACAAATTCTGGTTGATAATGCTGAACTGGCAGATTCAACGATTATTCTCAGCTTAAACAATGATGTGGTAAATAGTATCAAACCTTACTGGATTAAAATGGAAAATGTGACAGATCTTGCAGGGAATAAAATTGCGAATAATGAAAATCGTTTCTGTTTAAGCTTGACAGAAATCACTGATTTAAGTTTTGTGGAAGCATATCCTAATCCTTTGAAATTAAAGGAGATTAAGGAGGTAACCTTCGTGAACCTTCCTGCGGGTCAGACAGGAGAAATCAAGATTTACAACCTGGCAGGCGATCTGGTTTATCAGCAAAAGATAAACAACAGCTCAGAGATTGTCTGGAATGGAAAGAATAGTAAGCAAAAAACGGTAGGTTCAGGCATTTATGTCTATCTGATAAAGATGGGTAATGATTTAAAGCGAGGCAAACTTGTCCTCATTCAATAGACAGAAAGCCATTTAAGAATCAGTTCGATTTTAGAAAGGAGAATCAATGATCTCTTTAGATTGGAAAGAAAGATTAGTAAGAGACTCACAGGATTTTTTAGAACGTAAAATTCCTATGGGGGATTATGATTTTGACATTATTTACAATGCTTATCCTGAAAGGATAGAAAACAAGGTGCCACGTGATGTGGTGGTGTTAGTCTCTTCTACTTTAGCATCAGCAATGGCTAAAAATCCGGATCAGTATAAAACTTTTTTTGATTATATATGGGAAAAAAAAGGTGAAAACGGTAAAGTTGCTTTTGCCTGTATCTTAGGAAAAGTGATGAGTCGTAAACACAATGAGTACATGGATTATGTTAAAGCACATCTCTTTAAAGCAGATAATGCCAATGACATCGCTCTTTTACTGGAAAAAACGCTTTATCCGATATTTAAGAAGAATCCTGCTCAGTATTTTGATACACTGATTCAGTGGATTAGAGAAGATAATGAACAGCTTTCCCAGTGCATTATCAAGATGTTGATGAAACTGTTAAAAAATGAATCTGAATTGCTAAGAAAATTTTTTGCAAAAATGGAAAACCGCTGGATGAATGCCAGCCCAAACTTTATAAAAATTAACGCTTTTCTGATTAAATCCATTGCAAAAACTGATGAAACAATGTATTTCTCAATATATGAAAGTTATAAAAATACAAGAGATCCAAATTTCGTTGAAATTTTAACTGGCGGATTGACATTATATTCAGACAACATAAAAGAATATTATGAAAACTGGGCTAAAAGTGGAAATGCAAGAGTAAAAAAAGCTGCTTTAACCGGTCTGAAATTTTTAAAAAAGAAAGGAAGTGAATAAGAGGCATGGCAGAATATATAACACCTGAAGGAATGCAAAGACTGCAAAAAAGAATCCAGCATCTGATTGAAGAACGCCCTGATATTATCAATCAGGTAGTAGCAGCAAGAGAACTTGGTGATCTGAGCGAAAATGCAGAATACCATGCAGCACGTGAAAGACAAAGAAATGTAGAAACCGAATTAAATCGCCTGCAAGAAAAAGTCTCAAGACTTAAATTAATCGACCCAACTACTTTACCTAAAGATGCAGTTCGATTCGGTGCTTATATAGATTTAATAGAAATACCCGATAATACACTCTACCATTATCATTTGGTTGGGGTGGATGAAGTATATGATCGGGATGATAATATTATTCAGGTATCTGTAGCTTCGCCTCTGGGTAAAGCTCTTATTGGAAAAAAAGTGGATGAAGAAGCGATTGTGAAAGCCCCAAAGGGTGATCGTAAATTTATAATAAAAAAAATATACTAAAAGAGTTAACTTAAAATAGAAGGAGTCAGTATGAAAAAATCAGATGAACTCAGGAAAAAAATTGGTTATGAAAGAAAAAATTTTTGGACTGATACGACCAAAAACGAACAAAAAACTGCGCTTAAGTTTGCTGAAAACTATAAGAAATTCTTGAGTACAGCTAAAACAGAAAGAGAAGTTATTGATTATACCATTGAAGAACTGAAAAGTAAAAACTTCATCAATATTGATGTTCCTCAAAAAAATCATAACAACAAGCGAGTTTACAAAATATTCAAAAACAAGGCGATGGCAATTGCTATCATTGGGAAAAAACCTCTTTCTGAAGGTATCAATATCGTAGCATCTCATATTGACGCTCCAAGAGTTGATCTGAAGCAAAACCCACTTGATGAAGATAAGTTAACCAAACTGGCCATGTTGAAAACTCATTATTATGGGGGTATCAAAAAATATCAGTGGATGTCAACTCCACTTGCTTTACATGGTGTCGTTATTAAAAACAATGGCGAAAAAGTGAATGTATGTATCGGTGAAAATGAAAACGATCCAGTACTGGTAATGCCAGATCTGTTAATCCATTTATCCAGAAAAGAACAAATGGGTAAAACACTTACTGATGCTATTACCGCTTCCCATATGAATGTCTTATTTGGTTCAATCCCTTTCTATGAAGATAAAGAAGAAGTCAGGGATGCAGTTAAACTGAATGCACTTCATCTGATTTATGAAAAGTATGATATTAAAGAAGAAGAATTTTTAAGTGCTGAATTATATCTGGTTCCAGCTGGTAAAGCACGTGATCTGGGTATAGACAAGAGTATGGTAATTGGATATGGTCAGGATGATCGTATTTGCGCTTATACATCTCTTCAGGCACTGTTAGATGTAATGGAAATGGAAAATGATAAAACCTCTGTGATTTATTTCTTTGATAAAGAAGAAATCGGCTCAGATGGTGCAACCGGTGCAAATTCAATTTTCTTCCTTGATTTCATTGGGGATATACTGAAATATAACAATGAAGATACCGGTAGCTTTAATATTCGTAAAACCTTGATTAAATCTGCTGTTTTATCAGCTGATGTCAATGCTGCCATTAATCCTAATTTCCCAAGTGTGCATGAAGCAAACAATGCAGTTCATATGGGGCATGGTGTTGGGATTGCCAAATTTACCGGTAGTGGCGGAAAAGGCGGATCTAATGATGCAAGCAGTGAATTCGTTGCCAAGGTTATGAAGATCTTCAATGACGAAAAAGTCAACTGGCAGATTGGTGAACTGGGTAAAGTGGATGAAGGTGGCGGTGGAACTATTGCCAAGTTCCTTGCATATTATGGTTGTGATGTAGTTGATTGCGGACCTGGGCTTTTAAGCATGCATTCATTGTATGAAATTTGCTCAAAAGCAGATTTGTATTCAACTTATAAAGCATATAAAGCATTTCTATTGAAAGCATAAATTGATTTCAGGGAGCAGATTCTGCTCCCTGTTTCATTTATTTTTGGAGATCATAACATGAAATTAACAAGTCGGTTTTTATTCTCTTTGCGTGTTTTGTCTAATAAATACATGTTTCTCTGTGTTTTTATTTTAGCTAATGTGTTGTTGCTAAATGCCAGTCAGATAAGTATTTCTCAGACAACTACAAAGTTATGGGATTCTTTGAAAAATCCCCTGGATTCTCTGAATACCAGATATATCTATTTCGATGTGATTAAATCAACCGGCTCAGATTTAGTGAATTTTCGTTTGACTGATTTTGCTTTAAATGAGGGATTTGTGGTCTCTGATATAAAAAATGACAGCGTAACTGTCATTAGTATCTTAACTGATAACAAAACGTTAGTTAAAAGACAAAATTATATACTTTTTACAAAAGAAGATACTTTTATTTATCCTCAATATCTGATAAAGATTTCTCAGGGCAATAGGATAGTTCTTAGCAGAACACTGAGTATGAATGAAAATCTATCAAAAAAAACTAAAACGATATCCAGATGGTATGAACCTCTAATGCTGTCCGCAGTTATTGGAAGTCTGGTATATCTGATATATTATGGAAATCATTAAAAAGAGGTACTGAATGAAAATGAAGGCATTGCTGATTGCTTTGATAGCACTTTTTGTCTTAATCGGATGTTCCGCAAATAAGGGACTAAATACGACACCAGCATCTGAAAAATGGGATAAAGCAGAGACTTTTTACCAGAAAAAAAAATATGAAAAAGCCATTCCTTTGTACGAACAGCTCGTTCTGGAAAGAAATTCTGTTTATACTGCAGATGCTCAGTTTAAACTGGCTGAATCATATTTTTACAGCAAGAAATATGTCGAGGCTGTAACTGAATATCAGCTTTTACTCAGTCTTTTTCCTGATTATAAAGACATCAGCTCTGCTCAGTTTATGATTGGAGTTGCATATTACAAGCAAGGATTAAATCCGCATTATACTCAGGATGAAACGAACAAATCTATAGATGCCTTTCAGGTTTTTATTGATAAATATCCATGGGATAAGAGACGTTCTGATGCCTATGATTATATCCAGAAATGTCAGAGAAAGTTACTTGAAAAAAAATACTTAGCGGGTTATATCTATTATAAAATTGACGATTACAGCTCGGCACTTCTATATCTGGATGAAATTATTGCTTTAAATAATAAGGACGAACTTGAATTAAAATCACTCTATTATAGTGGCTTAATTCATTATGAAAGAAATGAGTCAGACAAATTATATGAAATACAAGAAAGACTTAGACAAGATTTTCCTGAGAGTAAAGAACTTCAAAAGATTATTAGGAAAACAGTAAAACTTTCTAAAAAAGTGTCAAAAAAAGGCGAATAAATCTGATGAATAAAACAGGTCTGTTTGGAGGTACTTTTGACCCATTTCATTTGGGTCATCAGGCAGTCATAACAAATGTAATAGATCAATTACAATTGGATGAGTTATTTATTCTACCTGCAGCAAATCCCCCACAAAAAGAATCTGTCTTGTTTAGTTTTAATCAGCGACTCGATATGGTAAAAATGGCTTTATCAGGAATGGATAAAGTGATTGTAAGTGATTTGGATTCAGTTGATGGAAAACGATCATATACGATTGATTTAATTTCTTCTTTTAAAAGTAAATACCCGAATCGCGAGATATACTTTATTATTGGAGAAGATAATGTTTCACAGTTAAAAACCTGGAAAAATTATCGGATGTTGTTAGATCAGGTAAAGATAGCTGTTCTTACCAGAAATATTTCTGATAGGGATCAATGGTCTAAACTTGATTATACTGATCGATTGCATTTTATTAAAATGCCCCCTATTGATATCTCATCATCAGAGATTAGAGAAAAAATACAAAAAAATGAAGACTTCTCATTTTTGGTTTCAGAGCCAGTTTATGCTTATATAAGGGCTTTGAAGTATGTTTAAGAAGCTAGTTACTTTTTTACTTGACCAAAAATGAAAGATAAATTATTGATTATTCCAATCAAAACCTGGAGGAGAAATGGATTACTTTTTAACAGATGACCAGATTGAATTAAGAGACTTGGCAAAAAGAATTGCTCAGGAAAAAATTGCACCTTTAACAGAAAAATACGATGAAGAACAGATATTCCCATGGGATATCGTTGAAATAATGGCTCAATCAGACCTTTTTTCTGTTTTAGTGCCTGAAGAATATGAAGGATTAAGCGGAAAAGTATTAGATTTAGCGATTGTTACTGAAGAACTATGCAAAGTGGATGCTGGTATTTCTTTGGCATTTGGCGCTACCGGACTGGGTATGTACCCAATTTTGTTATCTGGTAGTGAAGAACAAAAACAAAAATACTTACCTCAGATTGCTTCAGGGAAAAGGCTGGCTGCTTTTGCTCTGACTGAAGCGAATGCCGGCTCTGATGCAGGTGCTATTCAGACAACTGCTACCCGCGATGGAGACTTTTATGTATTGAATGGAACAAAACAGTGGATTACCAACGGAGGCGAAGCTGAGATTTACACTGTTTTTGCAATGACTGATAAAACAAAGGGTGCCAGAGGCTGTTCTTGCTTTATCGTTGAGAAAGATACCCCTGGATTTACCTTTGGTAAAAAAGAAAACAAAATGGGTATTCGTGCGTCTGCTACACGTGAACTGATCTTTGAAGACTGCCGTATCCCAAAAGAAAACCTGATATCAAAAGAAGGTATGGGTTTTATGGTCGCTATGAAAACTTTTGATAAATCACGTCCAATGGTTGCAGCTCAGGCAATCGGTATTGCACAGGGTGCGCTTGAAATTGCTGTGAAATACTCAAAAGAACGTCAGCAGTTCGGCAAACCTATTTCTTCCTTCCAGGCTGTCCAGTTTATGCTTGCAGATATGGCTACCCAGATTGAAGCTGCTCGTGCGATGATTTTCCAGACTGCTAAAATGATTGATGCAGGAATTACAAAATACTCAAAAGAATCAGCTATGTGTAAATACTTCGCATCTGATGTTGCAATGAAAGTTACGACTGATGCGGTTCAGATACTTGGCGGATATGGCTACATGAAAGAATACCCTGTTGAAAAGATGATGCGTGATGCGAAAATTATGCAGATTTATGAAGGAACAAATCAAATCCAACGCGGTATCGTTGCATCTCATCTTTTAAAAGAATATTAGACACATTATAAATTAAAAATATGGACAGGTTAAACCCTGTCCTTTTCTTTTTCTCATTTGTATTTTTAGATTGTTATCTCTAATACTTTTCATCTATTCAGGTATTCTGGCTGATAATATGGTGGGATAAAAAAAATACTTGAATATGAATACAATGATAATAACCTATATTTTTACATAAAACTAATTTGTTCAAATTTATCAAAAAGATATTTAAATAGTAAAAACTATTTACTTCATATTGGATGGTACTATCTTCTTTCAATCCTATTCTATCCCTATTTGGTTTTTATACAATTCTCCGAGAAAGGAAGAGGAATGGGAGAAGGATCAAAGATCATTCAGGCTCTCTTTTCATATATAAAAACGTAGATTTGTGATAATTGCTTGACAAATAACAGGAAATCGTTTTTTTCGTTAAAAAGTCAGTATGGAGTAAATAATGAAAAACAAAATCATTAAAAAAGGCTTCACTTTTGATGACCTGTTACTGGTCCCTGCAAAATCTGAAGTATTACCTGCCACTGTCAACGTATCGACAAACCTTACTTCTCATATTAAATTGAACACACCTGTTATCAGTGCCGCTATGGATACCGTAACTGAATCTTCCATGGCAATTGCAATGGCACGTGAAGGCGGTATGGGTATTATTCATAAAAATCTCAGTATTGAAGAACAAGCAAATGAAGTGAATAATGTAAAACGCTCTGAAACCGGTGTGATTGCTAATCCAATTTGTCTGAAACCAACTGATAATATTTCTCGTGCTTACGAACTGGCTGAACAGTATGGTATTGGCGGTTTTCCCGTAGTATCCAACCGAAAACTGGTTGGTATCATTACGAACCGTGACATTCGTTTTGAAAATGATCTGAATAAAAAAGTAAAAGATCTGATGACACCTAAAGAAAGATTAATTACTGCTCAGTTTGATATTGATATTGAAGATGCAAAGAGACTGCTTCATCAAAACAGAATCGAAAAATTACTTTTGATTAATGAAAAAGAAGAACTTGCCGGTATGATAACGGTTAAGGATATTTTAAAGAAAATATCTTATCCAAATGCTGCCACAGATTCAAAAGGACGACTCTTAGTTGGTGCAGGTATTGGTGTTGCCGGCGATTTTCTTGAAAGAGCACAGGAAATGGTTAAGAATGGGGCAGATGTTCTGTAATTGATACAGCACACGGACATCATGTAAATATTCTCAATGCAATTAAAACAATCAGGAAACATTTAAACATAGATATTATAGCCGGTAATATAGCAACTGCTTCGGCTGCCCGTACATTGATTGATGCAGGTGTTAATGCCATAAAAGTTGGCATAGGACCTGGTTCTATCTGCACAACGCGCGTTGTTGCCGGAGTAGGTGTGCCTCAGTTATCAGCGATAATGGATTGTTATGAAGAAGCTCAAAAGGCAGGTATCCCAGTAATTGCAGATGGAGGTATCAAGTATTCCGGTGATATCGTCAAAGCGATTGCTGCCGGTGCAAACTGTGTCATGTTGGGTAGTTTGCTGGCAGGAACAGACGAAAGTCCAGGTGAGTATATCATCTACAACGGCAGACGATTTAAATCATACAGAGGAATGGGCTCAATTGCTTCGATGAAAAAAGGTAGTAAAGACCGATACTTCCAGGATAATGCTTCTGATTCCAATAAGTTTGTTGCTGAAGGAATCGAAGGTATGGTCCCTTATAAGGGTCCTCTCAAAGATTTCCTTTATCAGTTAATCGGCGGACTCAGAGCAGGTATGGGTTATTGCGGTGCCGGAACAATCAATGAACTGATTGAGAAGGCTGAATTTGTTGAGATTACCAGTGCCGGTCTCAAAGAAAGCCATCCTCATGATGTCACCATTACCAAAGAAGCACCAAACTATCAGTCAAGAGATTAGTATATGAATTACAGGACTTGAGTTGCAACGAAGCGGAGCGGAGTGCGACTTAAGTCCCGTAACAGATATTGTCCGTTTTTAACTCAAGTCCCGCTAAGGCGGTTCTTAAGTCAAATCTGGACGGAATAAAAAGAAAATATAATGATTATTACAGAAAAAGATACTGCTTTGATAAATCGTTTTAAGTTTTATCTCAGGGCAGAACGAGGGCTTAGTGAGGTTAGTATTGCCTGTTATCTGGAAGACTTGCATCAGTTCATACGCTGGGTAGAGATGACGTTTTCTGAAGTGAGCCATTCTGATATTACTTCATATATGTCAGAACTCTATGATTTAGGACTTGAAGCCTCTTCTATGGCGAGGAAGAGAAGCTCACTCAAATCTTTCTTTGACTTTATGTTGGAAAATGATTACCCTACTCAGGTTGATTTTGATAAAATTCCTTCTGTTAAGCTTAATCAGCATATTCCTGATGTACTTAGTATTGAGGAAATGTTTCAGCTTCTTGATGGCATTGATACAGATACTCCATTAGGCGTCAGAAACCGTGCGATAATGGAGTTTATGTATGCAACAGGTGTTCGTATCTCAGAAATGCTGAATATGAGAACAACTGACCTGATGTTTAATGATGAGATTATCAGAGTAACAGGTAAAGGGAATAAGCAACGAATTATTCCTATCAATGAGACTGCAGTAGAGTGGGTGGAATTCTATCAAAAAAGAGCCAGATCTGAGCTTAAAAAGAATGAAGAGACTAATATTTTGTTTTTAAATTATAATGGTCATAAAATGAGTCGTATGGGTTTCTGGAAGATATTACAGAAACTAGTTATGCAGGCAGGAATCATGAAAACAATCAGCCCGCATACCATCAGACATTCATTTGCAACTCATTTACTGGAGTCGGGTGCTAATCTGAGAATTGTACAGGAACTCTTAGGTCATTCTTCCATCCGAACCACTCAGATCTATACACATGTGGATTTGAGGTTTATACAGGAAGAACACGCCCTTTATCATCCCGGTAATAAGAGATTTAGCCCAAAGAAATAAATGGTAATGTTTTGTAATATTACTTTAATATCATCATTTTACCTGAGATAATTCCCTGTTCAGAATCTGCCCTGTAAAGGTACAGACCACTTGATACCGTTTTACCGTTCATATCTTTTTTATCCCAGATAAACTCAATGCCATTCCCTTGTTTTGCTTCATTACCTAATTTATTGACTAATTGTCCTTTTATGTTATAGACAGAGATGTTTTTGACTTTGGTATTGTTAGTAACTGAAAATTTTACAAGGTCTGACCTGCATGGATTAGGATAGACTGATATGACTGTTGGTTTTGCAAGTGTCTGATCATCAGTTGATACAGTATAATCAAAACTGTAGAGATTGATTCCGGAAGAAGAACTGCTTATCATTTTGTTAAGATCCGGGTAGTAATAGTCGCTTGAAGATACTCTCGACTCAAATATACCAATTTCATTTAATGCCCCGTTTCCTGTGTAGTAAATGCTTCGCGATGAAGAATCAGAATTGTATATACTTAGAATTTCATTATAAAGGGTTAACTGAGAAGAATTTTCCGGATAGTTAGCTGAGAAGGTGGGGATGAGCGTGTTGTTATTCATATTAAAAATTTTTAGATATGCATATTGGTCACTCAAAGCCATATAATCCTGATTGATAGAAATTTCTCTATGAGTCCCATAATTATTTGGAACCTGAATAGGGTAGGAAAAAAGAATATTTTCAGGGGCATTGATATCTCTGAAGGATAAATGTCCATTATTATAAGTATAAATGTATTCATTGCTAATGTAACCAGAGCTTATTTGTGGATACCCGTTGAATGTGCAGTGGTATTCTATATCATTTTCTGCTATTCGATAAACCCTGGTAATGAAATTCTGCCCTGTATAACAATAAAAATAAATATAATTACCAATAATATCAAACCATGAGGGAGGGTATGTGTCAAATGTAATGGTATTAATTAGTTGTAACTGATTTTCTGAAATACTATAAATCTCTAATAATGTCTGACCGTTGATTTTTAGTCTGACATATAGTTTTCCGTCATAAACATCAATGTTTAAAAATCTTTCAACTCCTTCTTTATATATCGAAAAATGCATGTTATCGAAAATGGAGTAAAAGTTTAGGTATTTATTGATCGGATCGTATGTCATTGCATAATTATCCTTATAAGCAGAATATAAGTAATGAATCCCATACTTTCTTACGCATTGGATGTTATCTTCTATTTGATATTGAGCCAAAAAATGATCATTATTACTGTATAAGTAAGGATAATTAAGACAGAATGTCCCATACTGTATATTGCCTGTATTTTGTTCCTGATAAACAAGAGTAGAATTTTGAATATCATAGACTTTTATCTGAGAATTTATATCTGCTGTAAAAAGCTTATTATTAATCAGTAATGCATCGGTATAGTAAAACCAGTAAGATGGAGTAGAATTATGTAGTGTATAAATTGTATGCAGATTTGATATATTATGAATATCAAATACCTTGATGTAATCAAAACCTAAAACATATAGCAAATTATCTTTATGTTTTAAATAGACTATATCAAGCTCTTCGTTATCTGATAATACTTCCTCGTGAAAGAAACCATTCGGATAATTTATATTCTCCTGATTCAAATTGAAAAAACGAAGACTATAGATTTCGTTATTCCCGTTATTTATACTACCATATAAAATCAATACAGAATCCACAACCGTAAAGATGCCATAAATATTTTGATGTTCCCCTTCGTAGTCTAATGTAAATCTGTTTAGTTTTCTGATTTTTTCATGTTCATTGTCTGACAATAAAATATAATGCTTGTATATGGCTTTAGTCATTGAATACCATCTGTTGATTTCTGTATCAATAGTGCCAACAAATCTCATGGGGCTGACAGAAATATCTATGACTGACATTAAGTAACTATTGTCATCCCTCTCAAAGTAATAAAGGGAATCACCTTCAATAAATGAAGTAACTCCAGTTAATTGACCCTTTTCCAGAAAACTGATTCTCTCCAGATTACCGTCAGACATTATATTATATTCTTCAATCTTTCCTTTATTTTCAACATATAAATGGTTGTTATGCATGTTAACGGCACCATTGTATGAATCATAATCTACGATATGCCGATCAAGACGGATATTGCTTATTTGTGTAATTTCTGCAGATAATGAGATAATAAATAGAAATATCCAAGCGACACCTATTATGATTTGTTTCATGAATTACTCCTTATAAAAAGGTGGCCAGATTTATCTGGCCGCCGATTTTGTTAGAATTCTCGGTCTATGTAGAAATCAAAACGATTTACATTTTGAACAGATTCTGTTCTTGAAATTCCATGACATGTTACTGTAACATTAGAATAGTCAGCAGGGTTATAGTAAGCTGAAACAGGTGTTGTATAAAATCCATCTGATCCGCTTGCTAATGTTTCTATAACATCTAAGGAACTATTAGTTCGGTGTTTGATTACAACAACCACTGCTTCTCCGCTTTTAGCTCTCCATTGTGGATTAGTTGAACCATTTGGGTAATAGGATTGATATACATAACCACGGATTTGACCAGGGATATCTCTTGAAGTCTGTACTGTAACTGTATCTGCACTAAGTAAACATATCGCAAATACAACGATCATAAGGGTAATAAGTGACTTTTTCATTATTCCTCCATTTATAATTTTTTGTTTAAAGAAAGTTTTGGGTAAAATGGAAGCTAAGTGAATTTATTATGCGTTCCTGTAAATAAATTCCTTCTAAACGAGCTGATCCCGTATAGTATAGTATAGTATAGTATAACCATGATTATCTCCTGAGTTAACACCACTATTTCTAATTTTGTCTATCCGGTAAGTAATTGTGTCAAAAATACATTGGCAAATAAAAGCTGTCAAGAAATATTTTTAATTAATGACATTTTAATGAAATGAGACGGTTCAATTTTTAAGCCTTAGAAGCTGACAGCTGTATCTAATGATTTTGAGAAAAGGGGATTTAACCTTATTCCATCGTATTAAATGATAAAAAACTACTCAGGAGGGTTGATTAACAGAATGCTTACGGTTAACGGTATTCCCCTGCAAACATACAATGACAAGCACTCCGTTCATTTGAGTTATGCCGGTGATGATAGTAAACGACAGATTATAAGCAGGATGTTTTTAGTCAGGTACACCTGAGTAGTTTCAGATTATTTGAAATTGTCAATTTAACAAATTCTTTTAGCATACCCCGAAATTTTCTAAAATGAATGTCTCAAGTGTAATTTGCCTTGGATCAGGCTTTTTAAACGCTGTCTTTTCTTCTTTTTCTGCTTGCATATCCTATAAAAACCATTTTTAAAATCTTTGAGATTCTGTAAAAAGAAAATCCATTCAGGGCAATCATGTCATTTTTGAAATCATAAACAAAGTGACGATACTTATCTGATACTCTGAGCAGTACTTTTTTACATGAATAGATAAAAGTAAACATAAGAAA
>JAKQQL010000280.1:0-13997 GCA_029564175.1 Candidatus Cloacimonadota bacterium | reverse complement strand
AGTAATATTCGACAAGTATATTGAGTCTCAATCCCCTAAATCGGGTCAATTCAATTCTGATATTAGATTTATCAATTGGCTCCACTTTCAAGGTAAGGCATGTCTCAATCCCCTAAATCGGGTCAATTCAATTCTGATAGTACCCCTTTCAAAGTCGCTCTGGGAGGGACTTAAAATGGCACTTTTTTACAATGATTGTTGTAGCGATAGGTGTGGGATATAGGTATAACACCTCGACTATACGTAAGTTGTTGGAAAATAAGCCTTTGAAAAATTGGTGATGATTTTTAGCTTAAAATGTATAAATTGCTGATAATCGAACACTTACAAAAATGGAGGTTTTTTGAGTAAATCATTGTAAATTTGCTGTTCAAAAAGAGACAAAAACACGACTATAATGATGTTAAGATCATATGAATTAAAATACAAACATAGAGAAATTATGTCAAGTATTTTTTTGGATTTTTTAAAAATCGATATTGGAGACTGTTCAATTTTTAAGACTTAGAAGCTAACAGCACTATTTAATGATTTTGAGAATAGGGCTTTAACCTTCATAAGTCTATGCTTTTTAAAAAAATGTATTATTTACGTGACGGCAGTTCTTAAAATGCGCCTTTATAAAAATCCGTTAAGACGAAGGGAAACTCGATTGGATGCGAACAACCGCATGTTTGAAGCTGATAGCTTACTTATATACTTAACTATACTATCAGCAAGTTTGCGGTGGAACCCAAGAGAGTGACCAAAGACAGGATTTTTATAACAGCGCTTGAATTTCTTTGCTTCGTTTCTTTTTTCAAGAAAAGAAATGAAGAGTTGATTTTAAAATAAGATTATTGTAACTACTCAGGAGGTTTGATCTATAATATGCCAATGGTTAACAATATTCCTCGGCAAACATAACAGTGCCAAAAACCTGTCTTTCTTAGCGTTAGCACAATCGCGAAGCGCTGAGCAGAACAAAATGTAGCAAAGAACAATCTCCTATAGGACTTCTTGCATGAAAAAGATTCTCCCTCCGGGATTTGAGAACAGTTTATGCATGAAGCTCATCAGGGAGATCCTTCGTTTCACTCAGGATGACAAGCACTTCGTTGATTTGAGTTATGCCGGAGATGATAGTAAACGACAGAATATAAGCAGAATGTTTTTAGTTAGGTACACCTGAGTAGTTACAATTTAACAAATTCTAATAAAAAAAGATAAAATAACCCCTTTTTATAGATAATGAAGTCTGAAATAGCGATTAACAAGGAAATTGAGTTGAGCAGTCTCCAATATTGAGATATCGGTTTGTCTTTGTAATTTGAGGATTTTAAAGTATTATCGCTACATTTTTAAATGATTAACCACAAAAACGCACAAAAAACACGAAAATGGGGGATGATCTCGGATTTTATGCAGGAAGTTCATCAGGGAGATCGTTCTTTGCTTCACTTTGTTACGCTCAGTGCTTCGCATTAGCGCTTACGCTCAGGATGACAACGTTTTTGGTACTGAGAGATCTGCCAAAGGAATGAGTAAAAAGATATAATCTTCCGATAAATGTATAAACTGTTAGGAGGATTTTACGAAATGGAACGAAGCGAAATGCCGTAAATCCGGTATATCGTACTGCGAGCATCTTGCTTGCAGACTTTTCTACAAGCGGGACGCTTGTAGTACGTTTTCGGACGTACGGCGCTTCGCTTCGAACGTCCCTACAGACTGCTTTGACATTTTGTAGAACGTCCATAATAGTTTTTTCTACAAGCAAGATGCTTGTAGTACGGAAAACTACTTCTGCAAGCAAGATGCTCGCAGTACGAATGTTGTAATTCATTAAAAAAGGGGGACGTATGTCCCCCTTAATCTATTGTGTCTGTCTGATTTTATTCAAGACCTGCAAAACGACGATAAGCTGTATAACGTTCTTTGACGAATTTAGCCATTTCTTCACGGTATTCCGCAGCTGCTTCAGGAGCAGTGCGTTTTAATGAAGTGTAACGGGTTTCGCCATCAACGAAATCTCTGACATCCACTGTTGGCTCTTTTGAATCTAAGGTGAATGGGTTTTTACCTTCGAGTTTGTTCATTGGGTTGTAACGGTATAATAACCAGTAACCGGAATCAACTGCTTTTTTCTCTTCTTTCTGAGCCATTGCCATATCGATACCATGATTGATACAAGGTGCATAGGCTAAGATAATAGAAGGTCCGTCATACGCTTCAGCTTCTTTAATTGCATTGAGTAACTGCATTTTGTTTGCACCCATTGCAACTGAAGCAACGTAGATATAACCATAGCTCATGAGCATCATGCCCAGATCTTTTTTAATGGTTTTCTTACCGGATTCAGCAAAACGGGCGACAGAACCGATTGGTGTAGATTTTGAAGCCTGACCACCGGTATTAGAGTAAACTTCAGTATCCAATACAAGGATATTGACGTTGTTATTGGATGCAAGTACGTGATCTAATCCGCCGTAACCGATATCATAAGCCCAACCGTCACCACCAAATGCCCATACAGATTTCTGAACGAAGAATGCTTTTAATTCAGAAACTTTACGAAGAAGTGTCTGAGTTTCGCCAGTAGCTGTTGCAATTGCATCATCTAATAAGGCTTTGATTTTTTTTGCATTTTCTTTAGCTGGAGTATCAGTTGCTTTGAAGTTTTCAAGTGCATATTTAAATCCGTCTTTTAATTCAGCAGGGATTTCCATGTTGACTAATTTTTCAAGTGCTGATTTTAAAAGTTTACGGTTTGAATTAACAGCCAGTCTCATACCTAAACTGAATTCTGCGTTGTCTTCAAATAAGGAGTTGCCCCAAGCTGGACCATGACCTTCTTTGTTTTTGCAGTAAGGGATACTTGGGAAAGTACCGCCCCAGATTGATGAACAACCGGTTGCATTGGCAATGATCATACGATCGCCATATAACTGAGTGATTAATTTAACGTAAGGAGTTTCTCCACAACCTGCGCAAGCGCCTGAGAATTCCATTAATGGTTGTTTGAACTGAGAACCTTTAACCGTTCCTTCGTTCCATTCGCCAATTACATCTTCTGGTAAGTTGATGAAGAATTTATAGTTTTCTGTTTCGCCAAGTTCTCTTTCTTCAGCGATTGGTTTCATTTCAAGTGCTTGTTTTGGACATTCTTTTACACAAGCCTGGCAACCCTGACAGTCGTCAATGTAAACCTGGATTTTGTATTGTAAATCATTTTTGCCCATAGCTTTAATGGTTTTGAAAGTTTCAGGTGCATCTTTGAGATCTTCAGCAGTCATTTGTTTTGGACGAATTGCTGCATGAGGACAAACGATCGCACACTGGTTACACTGGATACAGTTTTCAGAGATCCAATGAGGTACAAAAGCAGCCACACCACGTTTTTCAAGCGCAGCTGTACCGGTATTCATTACACCATCGATAGGCATTTGAGAAACAGTGATTTGGTCACCTTTTTCTCTCATGATTGGTTCGATAACGTTACGGGTAAATGCATCTGAATCAGCAGGGATTAACTGTTTGATTGGAGTTGCTTTTCCAGGAACAGCAGCAGGAACAGTGATTTCAACCAATGCTGCATCAGTCATATCAACCGCTTTGAAGTTCATATCAACGATATGCTGACCTTTTTTGATATATGATTTTTCGATTGATTTTTTGATCATTTCAAGCGCTTCTTTACGGTCTAAAACGCCTGATACGAGGAAGAATGCAGTCTGCATAACGGTATTGATACGCGCACCAAGACCAACATTGTTAGAAATGGTTAACGCATCGATATTGTAGAATTTAATTTTCTTTTCGATGATGGTTTTTTGCATATCTTCAGTCAAATGTTCGAACACTTCTTCAGTTGACCAGTTAGAGTTTAAGAGGAAAGTACCGCCTTCTTTGATACCAGAAAGGATGTCATAACGGCCGATAAATGCCTGATTGTGGCAAGCGACAAAGTCAGGTCTCTGAACTAAGTACTGAGACTGGATTCTGGATTTACCAAATCTTAAATGGCTACGAGTGATACCGCCAGATTTTTTTGAATCGTACTGGAAGTAACCCTGAGCGTATAAATCAGTGTTGTCACCGATGATTTTGATTGAGTTTTTGTTAGCGCCGACTGTACCGTCTGAGCCTAAACCCCAGAAGAGACAACTGCTTGTGCCTGCAGGAATTGAACTGACTTCTTCGGTAATATCAAGAGACAGATGAGTTACGTCATCATTGATACCAACGGTGAAACCGTGTGTGCATTTGCCGTCTAAGTGTTTATAAACTGCTTTAACCATTGATGGTGTAAATTCTTTTGATGATAAACCGTAACGGCCACCGATGATGGTTAAGCCCTGACGATCTTTCAATGCAGTAACTACATCTTGGTATAAAGGTTCGCCTAAAGAACCTGGTTCTTTGGTACGATCAAGTACAGCGATTTTTTTAGCGCTTGCAGGAATGACATTGATAAAGTGTTTTAATGAGAAAGGTCTGAATAAGCGAACTTTAACAAGACCGTATTTTTCGCCGTTTGCATTGAGGTAATTGATTGCTTCTTCAATCGTTTCAACAGCACTACCCATTGCAACGATAATGTTTTCAGCATCTTCAGCACCGACATAGTCAAAGAGTCTGTAATTACGGCCAGTTACTTTTGATACTTTTTCCATATATTCTTCAACGATAGCAGGGGTTGCATCGATGAAAGTATTAACTGTTTCACGACCCTGGAAATATACATCTGGGTTCTGAGCACCTACTTTTGATTTTGGGTTTTCAGGATTTAAGGCACGTGAGCGGAATTCTTCAATATACTGTGGTTCAACTAATTCAGCAAGTGTTTCATAATCTACTTCTTCGATTTTCTGAACTTCGTGGGAAGTACGGAATCCGTCAAAGAAATGCAGGAAAGGAATTCTGCTTTTTAAAGTGGATAAATGAGCAACAGTTGCCAGATCCATAATTTCCTGAACAGATGCGGAAGCAAGCATAGCCCATCCGGTATTTCTGACTGACATTACGTCTGAATGGTCACCAAAAATAGATAAAGACTGAGCAGCGAGTGAACGTGCGGTTACGTGGAAAACAGTAGGAATCAATTCACCTGCAATTTTATGCATATTAGGGATCATTAATAATAAGCCCTGTGAAGCAGTAAAGGTCGTTGTTAACGCACCAGCTACTAACGCACCGTGAACTGCACCTGCAGCACCGGCTTCTGATTGCATTTCGATTACATCCACTTTTTCGCCAAACAGGTTTTTACGGCCTGCTGCAGCCCAAGCGTCAGCAAACTCTCCCATGTTTGAAGATGGAGTGATAGGATAAATCGCAGCTACATCACTAAACGCATAAGCGATATGAGCAGCAGCATTGTTTCCGTCCATTGAATGCTTTTCAAATTTCTTCATGATCTATCTCCTTTTATTTTTTAAAAATCACACCTATACACAATCTTAAAGATTTTAATATCAGGTTTTTGTCAATCTTTTCTTGCAAAAATCGTAAATAATTCTGGTGCAAAGCGTTGAGTATTTCGTATTTGAGAAATAAAGAAAAAGCAGGTTCTTGAGACAAGTACTTATGATAAAATGAATTTTTAATACTTCATATTAAAAAATGATTTGATAAGGAAAGGATAAGGGAAGGATAAGGAAAGGATTAGAAAAAAATGTTTCTTTATGATGAAAATTAGAAATTTTTTGCATAAGGATCATTTATAAAATTAACTAAAAACTAACATAGCCTTTAAATTAAAAAAACTTGACGAATCTAAGTTTATATGCTTATTTGATTATGAAGAACAGGAGTCAATATGATAAATAAAACAATAGTCGTGCTGGATGATGAAGCTGATATTTTAGAAATGATTGCCGTGAATCTGAAAAAGTCTGGTTTTGAGCCAGTTTGTTTTGAGTTTGTTGATGAATTCTGGACCTATCTGTCTAAGAATATCCCTGCATTGATTATTTTGGATTTGATGCTAAACAATGCCGATGGATTTGAAGTTTGTAAACTCATCCGTTCCAAAGAAGAATATGCACATATCCCAATCATCATGCTGACAGCGAGAACTGAAGTAACCGACAAAATCGTCGGGCTGGAAATCGGCGCTGATGATTATGTAACCAAACCTTTCTCTCCCAGAGAATTATTGGCACGCATCAAAGTCATACTCAGAAGAACGGAAAGTTCTGCAAAGTCAAATGATTTAATCTCTTTTGATAACATTTTCGAAATGAATCTCAATAAATACGAAGTAAAAGTCAAAGGGAAAAAGGTTGATCTAACGACAACTGAGTTTAAAATTCTCAGACTCTTATCAGAAAAACCAGGCTGGGTGTATAGCCGTGATCAATTGCTGGATTACCTTTGGGGTAATGATAAGATTGTTGTGGACAGAACAATTGACGTGCATATTAAAAACTTACGCGAGAAACTCGGCTCAGCCGGCGAATATATCAAAAATATAAGAGGGGTAGGTTACAAACTCGAATTATGAAAAAGACGATATTTAAACAATTAACCTTAATTTATACCTCATTGAGCTTATTTTTACTACTCAGTGTAGGGATTTATTTTTTGTCATGGCTACACAGAGATCAGTTTCATAACTCTATTGAAAAGACAAACCTTCTATGGAAACACTTATCAGGAAGTATGGAAGATATCAGCAATTCGCTTAACAGCCCTGATCTTAATGAAAAAATCAGTAATCTGTCTGCTTCTCTAAAAGCGAAAATCTTTATCTATGATAAAAATGACAGAGTGATTGTACGTTATGAAAATGGTCAGCTCGATGACAGTGAATACAAAGAATCAACCCTTGAAATTACTATTTTAAGCCAGCTTAAATCGGCATTTCCAACTGTAGAAGGGAAGCATTTTAATTCAGGAGAATATTTTGTATCCAGTTATCCCATATTTTTCAAATCTCAAATCAACGGATATTTTGTCATTATCCAGAATAAAGGCAATGTACTTAATCTTTGGGTAGAGTTTTTCCCTAAACTGATTCAGATTATCGCTTTTGTTTTCACGATCGCTTTAATCATATTTATTCTATTTGCCAAAAGACTTGTCTATCCGATTAAACATTTAAGTAAAGTCGCTTCGCTGATCAATGTGAAAAATATGGATATTCCGATTATTGACAGCGCTGATAATGAAATCGGAGACCTGGCCGTTCAATTCAGACAAATGTCTCATAATTTAAAAGAATCTATCTGTGAAATCAATACGCAGAAAGAAATGCTGGTCTCGATTATGAATGCAATCAGACAGGCAATCTGGATTGTCGATGAAAATGCCTGTATTGTCATGTATAATGAACTTTTCGCTGAGATCAGCAAACATAAAGAATTAAAAGGGAAATATCTGTTTGATATTTTAAGAAATCATGAGCTGATAAAAATACTTCAGGACACATTGAAGCTAAAACAGCATTTTACTGAGGAAATTGAGATTGAAGATAAAATCTTCCTATGTACCAGTTCCTATATCAATACCAATAAAAACATCGTGTTTACGCTGTTGGATATCTCTGATATAAAAGCAATTGAAAAACTCAAAAAGGACTTTATCTCAAACGTCTCTCATGAGTTAAAGACGCCACTGACTGCCATTAAAGGTTTTGTAGAAACGATGCTGGAAGATATTCGTGAAGATAGTGAACATCCTGAAAATTATCAGGCAATCTTTGAATCTCAGGCGCATTATCTGGAAATTGTTAACCGAAATACAAACCGTCTGATTTATATTGTGAATGATTTATTAAGTTTATCAAGGTTGGAACAGAATCAGGAATTACACAAAGAGATCATCAATGTTCAGAATCTATTAGAACGAATCCAGGTCATCTTCACTGATCGTCTGAAAGAAAATCAGATGCAGATTCTTATTCAAAATCAAAATGCCCATACAGAGATTTTAGCAGATGAATATCAGCTGGAGCAGGTATTTATCAATCTGATAGACAATGCAATAAAGTATGCCGGAAAAGGAAAGATTGAGATCAGTCTGGAAAATCAAGCAGATAATTTGCTGGTCAAAGTGAAAGATCAGGGAGATGGCATCAAAGCACAACACCTGAAACGAATCTTTGAACGCTTCTACGTCGTAGATTCCTCACGTTCAAAACGCATGGGTGGAACGGGTCTTGGGCTTTCTATCGTCAAACATATCGTCTATTTGCATCATGGAGAAATTCTTGTAGAAAGCACTGAAAATATCGGAACATGCTTTACTGTTAGTTTACCATTAAAATAAAGACTTATTGAAGAATCAGAGATTAGGCGACTTAACAGATCGTACAGCGAGCATCCTGTTATTAAAAAAGCGGTTTGAAGAAAGACTCTTATAAACCCCTCATTCTATTTTCTGTTTTCTCTTGACATGAGAGACGATATCTCATTATTGCCTTAAAATAAAGATAATAAATCAATAATGATCAATAAAGGAGATAGAATGAGTCAACCTGTTCGTGTAAGATTTGCACCAAGTCCAACTGGCCTGATGCACCTGGGTAGCGTTAGAACTGCCCTGTATGACTATCTGATGGCAAAAAGAACTAATGGACAATTTATACTGAGAATAGAAGACACTGATCAGACCCGTTATGTAGAAGGTTCTGTAGAAAACTTAATTGAATCGCTTAAAATTTTGGGGATTCATTGTGACGAAGGTCCGGAGATCGGTGGCAATTTTGGACCCTACATTCAGTCTCAAAGATTAGATATTTACCATCAGCATATTCAGCAATTGCTTGATAAAGGACATGCTTATCATTGCTTTTGTACAAAAGAAGAAATTGAAGAACATCGTCAAAAACAGATGGAATTAAAACTCAATCCTCAGTACAGCGGAAAATGCAGAAATCTGACACCAGAAGAAGTTCAGGCAAAAAAAGACGCAGGTCTCCCC
The DNA here is from genome assembly GCA_029564175.1 of Candidatus Cloacimonadota bacterium. Taxonomy (GTDB): domain Bacteria; phylum Cloacimonadota; class Cloacimonadia; order Cloacimonadales; family WRIO01; genus JAGOCT01. The sequence goes on along the minus strand of JAKQQL010000280.1, from coordinate 5,090 downwards.
TATGTCATTCGATTAAGAATGCCTGATGACCGCAGTTTTACATTTCAGGATGCAATCCGTGGACAAGTAGAGATCGAATCTTCTCTAATTGATGATCAGGTCATTTTAAAATCTGACGGATTCCCTACCTATCATCTGGCAGCTGTTGTAGATGACCACCTGATGGAAATTACTCACGTCCTGCGTGGTGAAGAGTGGTTGCCTTCTACCCCAAAACACATCTATCTCTATGAATGTTTTGGCTGGAATCCACCTCAATGGGTTCATCTCCCCCTCCTGCTTAATACCGATCGGAGTAAACTGAGTAAACGCCATGGCGACTTCTCTGTCCAAAACTATCTGAATATGGGATATCTGAAAGAATCTATCGTAAACTTTGTTGCTTTACTGGGCTGGCACTCTGCCGATGACCGTGAGCTTTATACCCTTGAAGAACTGGTAAATGAATTTTCTATCGAAAGAGTTAATAAATCAGGTGCAATTTTTGATATTACCAAATTGGAATGGATGAACGGCTGGTATATGCGTAATCTGGATGTCAGTTATATTGCTCACGAGGCAAAACCATTTTTCGCTAAAGCAGGAATTGATATCAGCAATCAGGAAAAATACCTCAAAGTCATAAAAACAGCCCGTGAATATGCAGGGACATTAGTTCAGCTTATCGACTTCTCAAAGATGTACTATCAGCCTGTCCAGTATCAGCCAGAAGACATCGAGCTTTTCAAAAAAGAATCTTCTACCCGTCTTATCAACTGGTATCGGGTAAAACTTCATTCTCAGTCAAACTGGACAAAAGAAGACCTGACTCACATGGTCAAAGAAGGCATGACTGAATTGGGAATCAAAGGTAAAGATTACTATTTCCCTCTTAGAACAGCTCTTTACGGTTCTGCTCATGGGCCTGACATTCCAACTTTGATTGATAATCTAGGATTAACTGAAAGTATAAAGCGATTTGACTATATTCTAACAGAAATCGCAGAGTAAATAAAATTTATACATTGTAAGTCCAACTATTCTTAGTTGGACTTTTTTCTTGCTGGTTTACATAGTATAACTGAGGACAGTGATACTCACTATTTTACTTATATGAGCTTCTGTTTTTGGTGATTATCCCCACGATTAAGCACTCATTGTAATTCTCATCCCAAATAATATGATAAGCCAGTTTATAAAGATCCATCAGATGAGTCTGTGAATCCATAATGTTAATATAATACTGTGTTTTTTCGTCAGAAAGTTTACTAATTGAGTTAAAGTATTGTTGTAATTGAATCAGTTCCATATTGACAGTGAGCAAATCCCATATTGCTCTGTCTTTTAATAATTTATCCGGAGCCAGCAAGGCTTTAAACTCTGGAGAATAAGCCAGGATTATTCCCTTTTTATCAGTCAGATGGATATTCATATTACTGTTTTCAAATAAGAATCGGCTCAAATTCTTTTGCATTTGAAAATCTTTTAAATAGGTTTCTTGAACAATCTTTTCTTTCATTATCAAAACAATCTGTTCTTGTTTGTAAAAGTGGATTTTATAAGCATGAACGACTAGCCGGACAGGTGTATTGTCTTTTTTAAAGACATAGATTTTATCTGATAAATGTTCTTCACTAATATTATTGATATATTCCTCGAAAGAGAAGCGATATAATTCATGTGTTTTAAACAGTATTTCGGTTATTGTCTGTGTTCTTGCTTCTTCTTCGTTAATATCAGTAAGCTCAAGAAAATTCTGGTTAAATGCCTTGATATAACCATCCTCTTGACTGAAACTTACAAAGGCATATTCCAGATGCGAAAAAATGTATATTGAATCGCTGATAGCTCTTCTGTACATCACATTTAAATCTCGATACAAACTGATCAGTTCATTGATTTTTCGAATATTTGTTTTGACGATAAACAAGCCTTTTTCTGGTATATATTCGTATTCATTTCTGAGTAGTATTTTCTGATCTAATTTTTTAGCCAGTAATTGAGTCATTCTCCATATTTTTAAGGCAACATATAACATCATCAGTTCAAACATCAAAACACAGAACAAAACAGATATTCTGATCAATCTCTTATTGGAAATCATATCCTGGTCTATCTTTGTTTCAAACACCGAATATGTCAGCTTCCAGTTGGGATATATCACTCTGGAACTAACCGTAATGATGGATTCTTTATCAAAATCTTTTCTGTTTAAATTTTCCTGTGTATCTGAAGTGGCCAATTTTTTATAAATCCATGCATTCTGAGGATGGTATAATATCTGTCCATCTTCGTTAAGCAACATATAATAGGATTTATCCGTATGTTTTAACTGAAACTGCTCACTGATGAAGTTTGGTTTTAGTAAATCGACACTACCGCCAATAATCGCAATCATCGAGCCATGATCATTATAAACCGGAGCTGTAAACATCACGCAGGGATGTTTATGATACAGAGAGGAGATGTATGGTTTAGAGATGATCCCCCTTTTTTGTTTAATTGTTTCTTGAAAATACTGCCTGTGAGCAAAATTTTTCTGGTATCTGTCTGTAGTGCTTGGTGCTTCATATAAGAGTCTGCCATCAATATCAAACAGAAAAATCCCATTGTTAAAAATCTTCGTTAAAAACAGATTATCTGATATAATTTCAAATGGGACTAAGTCCTCATAAGACTTACCACTATACTTATCTGCTACAGACAGAAGTAACTGATGATTCCGTTTCACTTCAAAAGAAAGCAATGAAGACATCCCCTGTGAAAACTGATATTGAATTTCTTGCTGATCACTTATCACTTTTTGTCTGACAGCATAGATAATCAAACTACTGAATGCAAAATATAAGATCACAAAAAATAAAGTAATATTTATTATCAGTTTTATGAAGACACAATGAAATGTCTGACATCTGACACCGTCGTATAGTCGTTTTAACAGTTTATTCATCTCTGACCTCTGTCTCTATTTAATAAAAAAAACCGAATATGTCAAGAAAAGAATTAAACTTTTATGGAAAAAACCAACATGATATGATATTTTCCTTGACAAAGTAAATTATTATTTTTAAATATGAAAAAAAAATGGAGGTCATTATGAAAATAAGAGTTTTAATCATTCTCATTGCCATTCTTCTTTTATCAGGATGTGCTGTAACCCTTACAGATTTCAATGATTTAAAAGCGAGGGTGGATGAGCTGGAAAAGAAACAGGCGGAACAGCCTCAAGTTAAACCAGAACCTGCTCAAAACGAAGAGATTTCTACACTTATTCAGCAGAATCAGCATATTTTCTCCCAATTACAGGCAATCAATAACCGCTTAGTGGCTGTTGAAAACAAAATGAAAGATTCAAACAACAGCACTGCTGATTATCAGCCTGCTCCTGTTAAAGCAGAAACTCCGGTCGCAGAAGTTCATGAAACAGTTCAGGAAACATCTGAAATGCCTGCAGAAAATATCAATGTCGATGAATACTACAATGAAGGCCGTCGTCTCTATGAAATCAAAGATTTCCCTGGAGCTATCAAGGTCTTTGCACTTATTGTTCAAAATCATTCCGATCACAGTTATGCCGGACCATCACAGTACTGGATTGGTGAATGCTATTATGGACTGGGAGACTTCTCTGCAGCTAAAGCTGAATTTGATAAAGTCGTTCAAAAATACCCTTCTTCTACAAAATTTATTGATGCTCAGTTAAAAATTGCGCTTTGCTATATGAGCCTTAATCAAAAAGATAAAGCAAAAAGTGAACTTCAAAGAATTAAAAACACTTATCCAAAATATGAACGCATTTCTGTCATCAATGACTATTTAAAAAAATTATAAATCCTAAACAAAAAAGGGAGGAAACATGAAAAGAGTATTGATTCTGCTATTGGTACTGTTAAGTATGATGTCAATGATGGCTAAAACGTACAAAATCGTTTATGAGGAATATCCACCTTATGAATTTAAATCAGGGGGGAAGCTGACAGGACTGGATGTAGATATTCTCAATGCAATTGCTACAAAAAACAATATTAACTTCGATTTTGTGGAAGTCCCATGGGAACGTGCACTTCACATGGTGCAGATCGGGGAAGCTGATGGCATTATCAGCCTCTTTGCAACTGACGAAAGAAAAGCATTTCTTAATTTCCCTTCAGAAGGACTGGCTTATGAAAAAAATGTTATCTTCGCACGTAAATCCTTCAAAGGGGATATTAAAAATATCAATGAAATGAAAGAAAATTTAATTGGAGTAACCTCTGGTTATAGCTATGGTAAAACTTTTGATAATGCTAAAAATATTAAAAAAGATGCCTCAAAAGATCAGGAAACCATGGTAAAAAAATTCATTAATAAACGTTTTGACCTCTTTATTACCAATGAACTGGTTGGCCATCACATGCTTAAATCTCAGAATTTCTCTGATTACAAGACGTTGTCTTACGTGGCTGACAATCAAATGTTATATATTGGAATCTCTAAGAAATCTGCTAACAGCAAGGAATTGTTCGATATTGTTAATAAATCTCTCAATGAGATGAAAGCATCTGGCGAACTTAACAAAATCAGAGCAAAATATATTAAATAATCCTTTATCATCAATTTGAAGGGCGTATCCAATACGCCCTTTTTTTGTAACGTTGTTACAGAAATTCAAAATTATCTTCATCTATTGTCTTAACACTGTTTAAATGTTGCGGAGACTTTTTACAGTAGCCCCCTCTCATAACAAATTGATTGACAAAATGTTCTTTTATTTATTTGTAGATTGTTAGCTAGTTAATATAGCCTTTCAATCAATAAGTTAAAATTTAAGTTAAAAGAGGAAATATGAGTCAAAATCAGATGATGCAGAAATTAGCCAGGTATCGCTTACCTTTAGCCTTTGTTACAATCGTGATAATTCTACTTATCAATTTCTTTATCCTTCACAAAAAGCCTTTTTCTCCCCTACATGAAGGGATTGGTTACATAGGCGGGATCATTGCCTTTTTAGGCGTGTTGTTAAGAAGCTGGGCCGCCGGCATTATCAATAAAAATAAAAAACTGACCACGACAGGTCCTTACAGTTTATTCCATCATCCTTTATACATTGGATCTTTGCTCATTGCAGTCGG
>JAKQQL010000279.1:0-1130 GCA_029564175.1 Candidatus Cloacimonadota bacterium | reverse complement strand
CCGAATAGTTTTCAAGGCGTTTCCGTAACTCATCCCAGTCGACATTCTTCTTCGCACAGAATTTCATAATATTTTTAAACGGGTCATACTGTGGTGGCAGATAAAAGTGGTCCATTCCACAGGTCCAATAATCGACAATGCCTTTTTCATTGACACAAGGCTCCAATTTAGTTTTTAAAAATTCCTGAAATTCTCTTAGCAAATCAATGAATTGTTTTTCCGATAATGACAATACGTCTAATTTCTGTTTTGCATTTTTAATCATTTGTTTATTCTCCTTTCTGAAAATTATCTTGGTTAAATGTTGTCAGCTTTTCCTGAATCGCTTCCCTGATATAATCCGAGATACCGATTTCCTCGTTGTCCGCGATGGTCTTCACCTGATCGAATATTTCTTCTGACAGCATCACTGAGACCGGCCGGGTATAGACTTTCTTCTTCATAGGCAGTTACCTCCTTTCTGAAATTTATTTTATAATTTTCTTATTCATATATTTGTTCTATGTTCTGATCGAACTCGGAAAAATTTTAAAATTGTTTTCGAGACAAGAAACCAACTGAGAGTGTTTTTGTTTGAAACCGGACGCAAGAATGTTTCTGATGTATGAACCCGGTGGCCAGGTCAAAATCCCCCACCTGAAATGGAACAACTGAATCTGACTTTATATGCGTGAACTGAAGCAATAATTTTAAGATAAAAATCTGCTATTGATAAAACTGGAATATCTTTATGTGGCGATTTGAAATTGTGGCGCTTTGACCTTACTTAATCCGATCATTGTATATACCCAGAACCGGTAAAAACGACCTTAATACCTGAATGATTATAACCATCTAAAAACTAAAAGTGGGGAATCTTTGAATTTGTTCAATAAGAAATAACAGGCAATATACAGTATGCTGCGTTTACTAAGCCCAAAAAGGCATGGGCTTCTCTTTCTACCCGTTATATGCAAAAGAATTCTCAGCAAATTTGAATTATGCTGGAGGGCGTATATCACCTACAACTGCGCAATTTCGGTGATGAGATTATGCTGGTGATTACGAATTGAAGCTCACAAGAAAAAGGCAGAGCCATCTGACCCTGCCTTTCGATTTGCTTCAATGCCCGCAGTATTCAAATTCAGCTT